>JBBSJE010000547.1:0-1342 GCA_038257535.1 Polyangia bacterium | reverse complement strand
GCCAACCACAAATTTAGATCGACAATTTTGTGCGGATTTTCTCCCGACAAAGTGTGGTGGTGCATGTCCAAGATGCGCGCCACCTGCGCCGTTCGCTCCAACATCACCCCCAACCACAAAAACGCCAGCGGCGCTTCGCGAAGCATGGTGCTGCGAACCAAGCCCAAGCAAAGTTGCCCCGCGCGCCGCACACGCCGATAAAATTCATCCCGATCCCGATCGTACTCGCTGCGGGACACCGGCTGCGAAAACCACAAATAAAGCTCATTGACCTCTTCCCAGGCCTCGCCGCTGAGCACATCGCGAATCGTGCGCGCCGACTCGCGGGCCGCGTGGATCGATGACCACAGGCTCACGTGGTTTTCGGGATCCCAGGTGGTGTAATTTTGCACCAACGCCGCATCGCCGCCTTGTTCGGCCGAAAATCGCTTCAAAAACGCAGAGTATTCGCCCGAAACGATCACAACGGGTTGCCAGCACTGCGCCACCGAGATCTCCGCGTCGAACGACAGCGCACGGGTCACCTGCAAAAGCCGCGCGGTGCTTTCAAAACGCTCAACGTAGCGGCCGAACCAAAAACAGTTGTCGGCAACACGAGCTATCATGTCATTTCCTTTTGAACCCAGGTGTCCTTCGAGCCACCACCCTGGCTTGAGTTCACAACGTAAGATCCTTCACGTAACGCTACGCGGGTCAAGCCGCCCGGCAGAATCCAAGATTCAAAGCCCAAGCCGCCTTGAACGGCGCCCGTGAGGATGAAGGGCCGAAAATCTACGCGGCGTGCACCCAGTGCGCGGTTCTCAGGGTCCCACGTGGGGCAGGTGGACAGTTCCACGCGGTGTTGCGCAATGTATTTGCGTGGCTCAGCTTGAATGCGCCGGCGAAACTCTTCTCTCTCGCTGCGCGTCGATTGCGGCCCCATCAACATGCCGTACCCGCCAGCTTCGTCCACGGCTTTGACCACCAGATCGCCCAGGTGATCGAGCACATAACGTCGATCGTCCTCGGCGATGCACTTGTAAGTTGGCACTTGTTCCAAGATCGCGTCTTCGTCCAGATAGTAGCGGATCATGTCAGGTACGTAGGGATAAATGGCTTTGTCATCTGCCACACCGTTGCCCGGGCAATTGACAAGCGCCACGTTGCCTTTGATGTAAGCGCGCATGAGCCCTTTGACGCCCAACATGCTGTCAGGCCGGAAAAACTCGGGATCCAAATACGCATCGTCAGTGCGGCGGTAAATGACATGAACGCGTTGGGGACCATAGGTTGTGCGGACATAAACCTTTTCGTCGTCAACAAACAGGTCGCTGGATTCCACAAGCTCAATGCCCATCATCCG
>JBBSJE010000546.1:0-1535 GCA_038257535.1 Polyangia bacterium | reverse complement strand
TTTGAAGCGAACGACGAAGGTGGAATCATCTTCTGCCCCACGCGTCGCAAGCTGCCCGAGGGCTTCCCGGTGAAGGTGATGGTTCGTTTGGGGCGCCGCCGTCCGCCCTTGCAGCTCGAAGGCCAGGTGTGCTGGCGCCGGCCAGGGAAACACGCCGACAAGGTTCGCGCAGGCGTGGGGGTACTGTTTGCCGCCAGCGAGCGCCCCAAGCTCGAGTTTGTCACTGAGGTGGCTCCGGTAGGCGATTCGGTCAAAAGCCGGCGCCGCCACGAACGCATCCGGCTTGATATGCCCGTGTCGTGGTGGCTTGAAGGCGAGCAAGAGCCCCGTCGCGGCACCTTGCGCGACATCGGGCACGGGGGCGCGTTTGTTGAAACCATCGCGTCCCTCGACCGCGAGCGCGAGGTGGTGTTGGAATTGGCGCCCCCGGGCGCGGCACGGGCGATGTCGTTTTCGGGCCGTGTGGCTTGGACGGGGCGCTTGGGCGAGGAAGACGGGTTTGGGCTTGAATGGCGCGCCCGCGATGCCGGAGGCGGCCGTCGCATCAAAGAGCTGGTGCGAAGGCTCACAACAGTGTAGCTGGCCGCGTGCTTACCAGCGCAGCTTGAGCGCGTAGAGCGTTCCGCCATTGGAGAGCACGTAAACCCGCTGATTGGCCACATCGATCGTGGGCGCCGCGCACATGCCGCGGCCTGGAAAAAACGTTTGCTCCAAACGCCCACTGGCGCGATCCACAACGTAGAGGCCCGTACGGCTCCCCGAGAAGATCAAATAAGGCCCTGCGCTCAGCGGGGGCGTCACGTTGCCTGCGCCGCTGAGCCCACGGCGCCAAATGACATGGCCTGTGAGGGCGTCGATGGCGTGCAGCCCTTCTCTGGGCGCCGCGAAATACAGCGTTGTGCCCACCAGGGTGCCGCTGCCCGCCCCTTCGACGGGCAAGCGCCACTTCACCGTGCCATCGTCGCGCGACAGACCGTAAAGGCCGCCCGAGTGCGAGCCAGCGACCAGCAGATCGCCCACCTGAATGGGTGACGTGTCCACGTCCACGTATTGCTCTGAAGCCGACGCGAGCGATCGCGCCCACACAACGTCTCCAGAGGGCGGCTCAAGGGCCACCAGGAAACCATCAGAAAACCCGGCGTAGAGTTTGTCGTCATACACGCGCGGAACGGCTTGACCCGCGATGGTGAAGTCCTCCGGGCGCTCGCGTTCGTAATCCCAGATCCAGCTGCCATCGCGGGCATTGATCGCGTAAAGCCGCCCGCGGTTTGTGGCGAAGTACAGCCGGTCACCATCGATCTCAGGGGCTTGGGTGATGCCGCCTTCGGCCTTGTAAGCCCAGCGGATGTCTCCCGTTTTGGGGTCCACGGCAAATAGGCTGCCATCGTTGGCGCCCAGATAGGCCAGGTTGCGTTGAGGGTCGTAGCCGGCTTCCCCGTCGATCTGGGCCGACACTTTTTGGCGCCAGGCGATCTGGCCGTAGTCAACGTTAACCCCCACGATGGCTCGGCCTCGCGTGCCCACCACCAGCGTGT
>JBBSJE010000545.1:0-1579 GCA_038257535.1 Polyangia bacterium | reverse complement strand
GCTGACAGCAAGCCACGCCTCCGTGGATCAGTATGTGGTGCAGAACATGCCGGGCGCCCGCGCGCTGCCCTTCCCTTCGCTGGTGCTGCGCCCGGTAAAGCTGGGCAGCGGCGGTTATGGGAACAACCCGCTTTCGTATCATGGGAAAACCACCGACGGCACCAGCCACAACGCACCCACCGTGCGTGACAATCCCTTAACGCTATTTGCAGACCTGTTTGGCGGCGCCATCGAAACTCCTGAGGTGATGCGTTTGCGCGCCAAGCGCAAGAGCGTTCTTGATTTTGCCGCCAGCCACGTCAGCCAACTTCAGACACGGGTGGGCACCGACGACAAGGCTCGCCTCAATGAGCATTTGGAGGGCGTGCGCCGCATAGAAAAGCAACTTGACGCCGCCGCGATGGCCTGCACCAAACCGACCGAACCCGAGGCCGGGCATTGGGTAGAAACCCAAAGCAACCCGCAGATGCATCTTGTCATGCGCGCGCAGATTGACATGACGGTGGCGGCGATGGCCTGCGACCTAACCCGCGTGGCCAGCTTCAGCTGGTGCCAATCCAACAACAACACCATCGTGTTTCCGTGGCTGGCCGATCGCATCCCCTCCTTGAACGACATCTGGGACAACCCCAACAACGCCGGCTCCGGAAACAACTTACGCAACCATCATACGATTGCGCACAACGATGGCAACCTGAAGCGCGAGAAGAATTTGGTTGACCAGTTCTTCATTGAAAATTTCGCTTATACGCTCAAGCGGCTGTTTGAGACCAAAGACATCAACGGCGCCCCGCTGTTGGACAACACACTTGTGCTCTACGCCAATCAGCAGCGCACGGGCGGCGGCCACCAAACCGACAATGTGATTTGGCACTTGGCAGGCAACGCGGACGGCTACTTCAAAACCGGGCGCCACTTGCCTTGGGTCTCGGGCCAAGACAAACAAAGCGCCCCTACGAACGGCATCTTAACCGCCGTCGTCAACGCCATGGGCTGCCCCCACGCCACCTTCTTTGGCGATCCTGCGTACGGCGGGGAGCTGGCTACGCTTAAGGGGTGAGACATAAGCTAGTCCTGCGGTTTGAGGGCAGGCAAGCCCTCATCGGTATCCGCGGCGGCCTCTGTGGCTTCCAAGGGATCTTCGCCGTCTTGGGCGATCTCAGCCGCATCTTTGCGTCGACGGGCAAACTGCATTTCCACTTCGAGGTGAAGCAGAAAACTTCGCTCTTTTATCTCGACCGACACATCCCCCGCCGCCATCGCAAAGGCGCTTACAGGCGTCAAATTGGGGGGTAAAGGCACGTTCTGTTGCAGCGACTCGCCCATATGCCATCCCAGAAGATCGCCCTCGACAGCCAACGCCTTGTTGATGAGACTCGCCAGGGCGCGGTCAGCAAAGCCAGGAAGGTGTTTGAAGTCGGCGGTTTTGATCTCGGGCCGAAACACCAATTTGGGCCCGCGCTCGTCGTTGCCAATCAGGGGCTCGACAAAGAGCTCAACGTTGGTCACCGAAACCGGCACCTTGATGCCCAACGCTGTCCACTGTAGCTGCGCCGACGTTTGCACCCGCAAACCCATG
>JBBSJE010000544.1:0-1594 GCA_038257535.1 Polyangia bacterium | reverse complement strand
TTTTCCAACAGATACGCCGCCGTGGTTGGTTTTCCCCACCCCGCCATGCCCATCACTTTGTACTCGTCGCCGGCAAACATATCGAAGCCCAGAAAGTTCGTGGCGGCCGAGTAGAACTGCCCCAGCGAGTTGGGCAGCTTAATGCGATCCAGAACTTGCAAGTCGCGGCCTTGGCCGCGCGCAAACAACACGCTGGCCTCCTCTCCCGCGCCGTCCACCGTCAACACCGCGGATTGGGAAAAGGGCGATGAAAAATAGGCGCTGGCCGCGTGGCTCACATGATGTTCAACGTAGTGAAAACGAAACGTTCCCTCGCCCAACGTCTTGCGGACCTGAGAAGGCATAAAGAACATGGGCAAATAGTTGCCACGAAGCTGCTTGCCTCCCCGCAGCGCCCGGGCCTTGAACAAATCGAACCCTTTGGCCATCACGCCCAAGGTGTGAAGAACGCGGTGGCGCAGGATCCAGGGCTTCCAATAGAGGCTCACGTGGTCAACCTGGGCCATCGTAATGCCGGCCTCGGCAAGGCAGTAGCGCGCCGCCTGTTCCGGAAAACCACTGTGATGCTTCGTGCGCGAGAATCGCTCCTCTTCAGCACACGCAACCACCTCGCCATCCTTCAACAACGCCGCCGAACTTTCTCCCATTGTGGCTAAGCCGAGAATGTACATTTTGTCACCAGCGCGCCCGTTCGCCTTTGCGCCGGG
Organism: Polyangia bacterium; assembly: GCA_038257535.1. Taxonomy (GTDB): domain Bacteria; phylum Myxococcota_A; class Polyangia; order Fen-1088; family Fen-1088; genus JAGTJU01. Next base: position 887 of record JBBSJE010000544.1, on the reverse strand, counting down.
CCACATGGACCGTATCAGAGAGATTGAGGCAATGCCAAACCGCGCATCAATTCGTCAAATGTTGCGCCAACTGGTCAAGACAGGCAACGCAGCTTACGATTGACAGGACGTTGCTGGATGCTTTCACCAGAACCTGCTGGCTCACACCAACGCACATCTATCTGCTGATAGGCCCCGCACTTACCCATGTCCAACCTTGTCAAAATTAGGCGCGCAGCTCCCGCGCCCGAGGCGCTGCGAAAGCAACCTGCACAACCCAGCGGGCCTATGCCTTTCGCACAGCGGGCGCGACGGCTTGCGGTTTTGGCCCGAGAGCGGTTGGTGGCGCCCACTGAGGAAAACATACACGCGGTGAACCTGGCCATCACCTACTTCTGCAACTCACGCTGCACCATGTGCAGCATCTGGCAGATCTACAAAGAAGACCGTACCAAGGCGGCCGCAGAGCTTTCCCTCAACGACATTGAAGGCATCTTTTCTTCGCGCCACTTTCGCGACTTGCGCGCCATCGCCCTTACGGGCGGGGAGCCGTTCTTGCGCCGCGATCTTGCAGACATCGCGGGATACTTTCTCACCACCTTCCCAAGCGCATCGTTGGCGATTCCCACCGACAGCGTTAGCCCCAAGCTAACCATCAGCACGGTGAAAAAGATCGTGCAACGCCATCAACCGGGGAAAAATCGGCTAGCGATCTCTGTTTCGCTGGACGGCTTGAAGCCATCGCATGACCGGCAAAGAGGCCTGCCCTGCTTCGACAAAGCTGTGGAGGTTCTAAAGGAATTGGCGCCCCTTGATCTGGCACTAAATGTTAGCTTTACCATCACCGCCATCAACGCGGCTGATTTGCTTGCCACGTACAGGCTGGCCAAAAGCATGGGTGCAAGCTT
>JBBSJE010000543.1:0-1696 GCA_038257535.1 Polyangia bacterium | reverse complement strand
GCTGCCCCTGCAGCTCGGCGGTTCCAGCGGGGCGCAAAGGCGTCAGCGCGGTGCCAACCACACCCACCCAGGATGGGGCGGCCGCCGCCTCAGAAGTGCCAGACAAGGCGGTGCCCAAAACCAAATTGCGCGCAAATGGCAACGACGGAAGCAACCGCATAAACACAATGGCGCCCACAGCCGCCACACCGGCCGAGACCAACACCCGTGCCCCAGCGTTCAGCATCGCTTGCCATGTGGCGCCCGCGCCGAACAGGCTTGATGTGAGCCCCGCAACGATGGCGGAGATGCCCAACACGCCAGCCACCCCAAAGCCGGGAATGACAAACACCTCCAAAAACAGCAGAACAACCCCCACGCCCACCAGCAGCAACTGCTCCCAACCCACCAGGCGCACCAAGGCGTGCCCCCAGAAGAACGCGGTGAGGCTGAGCAAACCCACGATGCCTGGCACGCCAAAGCCCGGCATGCGCAGCTCAAGCACGATGCCCAGAATCGCCAGGGTCATGAGCAACGACGAAATTGCGGGATGGGTTAAAAAACGCACCACCGATTCAGCCCAGTTTTGTTCTAGTCGTCGGGTCTCGGCGTTTTCCAGTTTGAGGAAGCGCAACACCGCAGGCATGTCATCCGCTTGCCCATCGGCCAGCTTGTGTTCCAGCGCTTCGCTTGTTGTAAGCGTAAGCAGTTTGCCTTTTTCAATGACGCCAGGCACCTCGACGTCAGGATCCACCATGGCTTCGGCCAGCGCTCCGGGTCGTTTGCGCGCATCTGCGGTGGCGCGAAACTCTTTGCGGACGTAAGAGACCGTTTTTTCGCCCACTGGTTTGGCTTCTTCGCCGGGCTGTCCCATTTGCACAGGCGTGGCCGCGCCCATTGTGCCGCCGTCTGCCATCAAAATGGTTTTCGTGGCCAAGCTGATAAGAGCACCCGCGGAAATGGCGCGCTTGTTGATGAATGCCACCGTGGGCACGGGGCTGCGCAGAATGTGATCGCGGATCGCCACTGCGGCGTCAACCCTCCCTCCGAAGGTGTTGATGTCGAACACCACCGCGGCAACGCCTTCGCTTTCGCCGGTTTTCAGCACACGTTCCACAAACGGCGCCAGCCCCATGTCGATCATGCCTTCGATCGGCGCCACAAGCACAACGGGCCGCGCCTGGGGCGCTTGCGCAAACACCGCCGCCGTATGCACAGCGATCGCAAGAGCGATTCCGGTCAGAATCCCCCACGTGCTAATTCGCAAGCTCGTTGCGCGCGCTGTCCTCTGTGCCAACAAATCCTACCCCTCCTGCCCGCGAGGTTACGCGGGCGGGGGTGTTAACGCAACCGGCCCCGCCGGGGCGCGAGGCCGCTAGCCTTTCAAATGCCAGGCTTTGGGCTGAACGAAGGCACTGATCCCCAGGGTTGAAAGCGTGGTGCCCAGCCCCGATTGGCCGCGTCCTGACCACGGCAGCCGCGGGCTCACGCGGTCACAGCAGTTCCAGTACACGGTTCCCGAGTGCATTTGTTTCAAGATGGTTTCAGCGCGCCCGCGATCGCTGCCGTAAACGCCGGCGGTCAGGCCGTAGGCGGTGTCGTTCATCAATTGGACGGCCTCCTGATCATTTGCAACCTTTTGAATGCCAATGATGGGCCCAAAGCTTTCTTCGCGCATAAGCAACATATTGTGATTGGCTTGGGTGATCACCGTAGG
>JBBSJE010000542.1:0-1705 GCA_038257535.1 Polyangia bacterium | reverse complement strand
TTTCTTCAAGCAACAATTTAAGTGGGCGGCGGGTATGTTTTTTCTGCTGTTCCGCGAATACCCAAAGCTGTTTTTTCGTTTCCCGCTCAGTGCAAAAATGCACTACTTCTTTGCGGGCACATTCTATTTCAATGGATTGGCAACCTTCTTAACGCTGGTGTTGCCAATTTGGTTTTTGTTCTTCCAGGTCTTCGCCGTTCAATTCACCTTGCCGGAGTTTGCAATACACGTTTTGCCCTATGCTGCCGCTTCGGCGCTGACTTTCGTGGGCATTCAACGGTGGTACACCCACACTTCAGAGCGGCGGTTGCCTTGGCGTTCCATGGTGCTTGAAAAAGCCACTTGGCATGTGTACTTAATGGGACTGATTTCGGGCGTTTTGAATCGCCGAGTTGAGTATTTGCCCACCCCCAAGGAATCATTGCGCACGGCCATGCCGCTGCTCGTGTTGCCGCATGTGGTGGTGATTTTGCTCTCTGCGGCCGCGGTGACGTTTGCCCTGCTTACCTATCCTCGTCTTGACGACGGCACGTGGCTCATGATCGCATTCGCTGTTCTGAACGTTGCCCTGCTGGCGCCCGTCACGCTTGTCGGATTGATTCCATCGTTAAACTGGAGTCCAACCCGTGGGGCCTCGTAAACGCAGGGCTGTCGCCTTCTTCTTGGCGGCACTGGGTGTGTATTGGCCGCTCAGCAGCGTGGCCGAACCAGCCGTGCGAACGCTCTGGTTTCAAACCGTGGTCCGGGCCTTGGCGCAAGATGCGCAAGCGCTACGGCCCGCCCCCGACACATTGTGGCTGGGCGCCAGCCGCCCGGAACTTCCCCACAGCCTGCACGGCATCTATGAACTTGAAAAAAGCCTCGGGCGCCCTTTGCAGCTTGTGTCGTTTTATCAGGCGTGGGGCGATGGCCCCGAGCACCAGTTCCCCGACCAGACTTTGCGCAGTTTGCGCAAAGCAGGCTACGTACCTATGGTGACCTGGGAACCGTGGCTGAACGCGTTTTCGCAGTGGCACGGTCAAAAACCACAGGGCGCCTTGCGCATCATCGCCGATGGGGCGGTGGATGATTACATTCGGCAGTGGGCGCGGGAAGCGGTGCGTTTTGGATCGCCTTTGTTTCTGAGGCCCGCCCACGAACCCACCAACCCCTGGTATGCCTGGGCCGAATCTTACGGCAACACAGCCTCTGATCAACGGGCTTTCTGGCAACATGTTCGGCAGATCTTCAGAGACGAAGGAGCCCGGAACGTGCAGTTCGTGTGGACGCCCTATGGTTTGGAAGAACTGTCCTGGTTTCCTGCAGGCAACGCCGACTGGATTGGCTTCGACATCTTCAATTTTGGAAGCCTATCGGAGCAAGGCGTGTGGCTTGATTTTTATTCCATCACAAAACTCTTTTACGACACCTACAAAGATTTGGGCGTTCCACTTATGATCGCCGAAACGGCCACGGCCTCAGCAGGAGGCAACAAAACCGATTGGATTCGGGACATGTTTTTGAGCTTGTCGCGGGGCAACTTCCCTGAGATCAAGGCCGTGATCTTGTTTGATCACCCCCGCGGACAAACCGAGACCGGGCTTCCCCTCGACTGGAGTTTTGCGGAAACCCCGGAGGCGTTGCAGCTATTGCGTGAAACCCCCGAACTTCTGACGCCGTTTGTACGCAAAGATCTTTGATATGAACAAGCACCATCGTTACATTT
>JBBSJE010000541.1:0-1719 GCA_038257535.1 Polyangia bacterium | reverse complement strand
TAAAGCTCCTTGGCCTTCTTGGAATCTTCGGCCGACGCACCCAAAGCCAGCGAGGATCCGCCGGCACACAGGAAGAAAACAACCAACACCCGAACATAGGCTTGACGCATAGGCCCTAGACTTTAACACAGACTCCAAATCCTTAGAATGCCGCGCAAGGGACGTTGCGCGCCTGTGTCTTTGCGGCGTCGCCAAGCCTCATCGTCGGTCCGCTGTCAAAAGCCTGACTACAACCGGTCCGCTGAGTCAGGCCCCTACGCCGAGGCCGGCCGCCGCGACGACGGCAAAGGCTCAAACAAAGGCAACTGCGTAGGCCGCCGGCTGCGTTGTTTCGGAGCCCCCAAGCGGACGTTGAACTTTGTGTCGTCTGGTCGGCTCACGGTTCGCAGGCTGCCCCATCCCAGGTGGCTGGTGATGCTTGTTAACATGGCTTTTCGGGGCGCGCCCAGCGAAGCCTCTTGCCAGGCCGATACCACCGATTGCAACAACAAACCCCCCAGCTGTAGCCCCGGGGTGCGGCCTGTGCGGTGGTTGATGGCTTTGTCCACCGGGCGAAGCCGTTGAAACAAGGACCGCAGCACATGGTCTTCGATCGCCGCAACCGCCGCCTTCGATGACGGGTACCCGCAGGCGTTGGCATCCAGCCACAGCCGCACCGGTTGGGGCTCATCAGGCTCGGCTTGCAGCCGATCAGCTATCTGTTGGTGAACGAAATCTTCCAGGGCGCGCCGCTGACGATCGCAGAACGCCTGAAGATCCACCTCATCGGTTCCACCGGAGGGCTCGACCACGAACGCATCAAAACTGAGCCACGGGGTGGCGAAGAACGTCTCGATCAACCGCTGGTGCGCTTCCAGCGTGTCGGCATGCAGGTGCTGCCAACCAAACGGCGACGGCACGCCAATCTCCCGCACCAGTTCCTGAAAATCACCCCGCCTTTGCCAGTTCAGCCACAAAATGCCGCCACCCCAGGCGCGGCTTGGGCTGTCACCTGCAATCACCGGGCAGAGCAGCCAGCGGCGCAACCCGCGTGACGGACGATCAGAGCCACCACTGGGGCTTTCGCTTTCAAACACGACGCTTAGGATAATTCACAAGCCGCGTCGTGTGTCGAAAATCGCGCCCTGCGCGCCTTCGTTAGCGTCGGTTTTTCTTCCGCGCCTTCTTCTGATCGCGGCGCTTTTGTTTGTTCTTAACCTTTTCCTCACTGCGTTTTGGTGCAGAGAAGTGTCCACGCTCCATCGCGGGCGAAGACATCATGTTGGCCAGTTGGCTCATGTCCACGCCACCCATCTTGGCCATCTGGCCCATTTGCTTAAGCTGGCCCAGCTGCTTGAACCCTGGGAGCTTGCCCAACAACCCTGTTGATTGCCCCAGCTGCATCATCATCTGGCGCATGGTTGCGAAGCGGTTGAGGATGTCAGCCACCTCGTTCTCCCGTCGGCCCGAACCTCGTGCCACGCGCCGCAGCCGCGTTTGATCGTAAAAGGCGCTGCGCTTTTTCTTACGCCGCTCCCCTTCCACAACCTCTTCCCAACTGGTGACGATGAAGCGCTCGGGGTGGCGACGCTCGTCTTGCGTCATTGATGAGATCACCGCCTTGATCTTCACCAGCTCTTTGTCGTCGATCTGCGCGCCTTCGGGAATGTGATCCGCAATGCCCGGAATCATCTCGACCATCTCACGCAGCGAGCCCATTTTCTGCAGCACGCCGATCTG
>JBBSJE010000540.1:0-1744 GCA_038257535.1 Polyangia bacterium | reverse complement strand
TTGGAGGATATGCTCAACCGAGTTCAGTACCGTAGAGACAGCGTGATCATCAGCAAAGATGGCAAGCCCGTTGCCGCGCTGGTGGATGCGAAACTGTTCGACAGAATCAGGCGGATGCAGTCTCGCTTTGAGGCATTAAGCAAACGACTGGAAGCTGGGTTTGCGGAAGTTGGGCCTGACCCGTTTTCGTGGACAGTTGGTTTAAGCGGATCGTGTCTTTAAAGAATGTAGCAGCTCAAACTCGACCGGCGTCCGATAGTTGATGGACGAATGACGACGACGATAATTATAGGTTTCAATAAATTGTTTCGCTGAGAGCGTTCCTGTGGCGGCCGTCTCGATCGAGTCAGCGTTGTGCATCTCGCGCTTGAACGTGGCGAAGAAACTCTCTGCAACCGCGTTGTCCCAGCAGTCGCCTTTACGGCTCATGCTGCATACAATCGCGCCATCACGTAGGGCTTGGCGATAGGCATCAGCCGTATACGTGCTGCCGCGGTCCGAGTGATGTACCAGGCCCGGTTCGGGCTTGCGTTCTTGTATGGCCATTTCAAGCGCTGCGAGGGCAAGATTGCAGTCAATGGTTTGGCTGGTCGCCCAACCCACGATCCGGCGGGAAAACAAATCCAAGATGACCGCGAGATAGAGCCATCCCTGGGTGGTTTGTAGATATGTTATGTCGGTAACCCACGCCCGGTTAGGGGCCTCCGCGGTAAAGTTCCTATCGAGGACATTGGGGGCGATTGGGTGCGTGTGCTTAGAATCTGTGGTGGTCTTGAATCGGCGTCGAGTGATTGCTTTGAGCCCTGTTTGTCGCATCAATCGCGCGACGCGCTTGCGCGCAACCCTGTGCCCAAGGGCCCTGAGGTCTACGTGAATTCTAGGGCTTCCATAATTGTAATCGCTGGCCATGTGCAGGGCATGGATGCGCCGTGCAAGCTCTGCATCACGTCTTGAGTGACGTGACTCTCCACGCTTTTCACTGGCATAAAATCCGCTCGTGGAAACGCCAAGAAGCCGGCAAAGTGCTGCTATTGGGAAGGCCACCTTCTGCTGTTGGATGAATGCAAACTTCATGCATTCTCCTTCGCGAAGAAGGTGGCCGCACGTTTTAAAATCTCACGCTCCATGCGCAAGGTCTTAACCTCGCGGCGCAGGTGGGAAAGCTCCTCTTTCTCAGATGCTGTAAGCGCCACCGGCTGGTCACGGCCGTCAACGCCATCGCTTTGCTTAAGCCACGTGCGTATTAGGCTGTCGGCTAGCCCAAGGTCTCGGGATGCCTCTGCCACTGTCTTAGCCCCGCTGCGTATCAACTGGACCACATCCCCCTTGAACTGCCGCCCGTGCGTGCGACGCGGTCTTCCTGCCTTCGATTTCCTCATGTGAATACCTTTCTACGCTCTTTTTCTCTGAGCGTGGGTGTCCACGAAACCGGGTCAACCCCACTTTGCCTTCGTATTCTTCGTGCTTTATGACCAGGTGTTTCCGCTGTTGAAGAACAGCGGCCCCTTTGAAGCAAGCAAGACCCCAGGCTCTTCGATGAAAAACTCATCGGTTTCCGCTGTTGAAGAACAGCGGCCCCTTTGAAGCATCGTCGTCACGACCAGGCTCCGCCGCACGACCAGGCTCCGCCGATGCGACCGGTTGTGAATAAGTGATTCAAAGGGTGTTTTGGGGAGTGGCGGGCCGGAGAGTCCGCGGGAACAAGCCCTTCAAGCCCTGAAATTGGGGAGGAGCGAGGGGTGAA
>JBBSJE010000539.1:0-1748 GCA_038257535.1 Polyangia bacterium | reverse complement strand
CGCCTAGTGGCAATCCCTGGCTGGGCGCCGCCGACACGTTGGCAGCCGTAGGTTTGCCCGCGGTGGGCGCCACTTGGGCAATCCGCGCTTCCGGTTTCACGGGCAACGGGCGCGTTGGCGCGGCCGACGCCGCGGTAAACAGGCTCAAAAAAACACTCGTCAATGTATGCGTGAACATTTCAAAACCCATCCTATCCGACAGCTTGGCCCCCCGCCGCCATTGCCCCCTTTTGTAGGACGGGCTGGGGGCAGCCGCTGTTCATTTCTTCAGGGAGGCTTCAAGGAGACGCCAGGTAATCACCCTGCTGGGCCAAAATGTCACGCGGTTTCATGCCGTTGGCGGGACCCACAATGCCCTCGCGCTCCATTTGTTCCACCATGCGGGCGGCGCGGTTGTAGCCAATTTGCAAGCGGCGCTGGATGAAGCTAACTGACGCCTGACGCGTGTCGCAAACAATGGCCACAGCCTGATCGTAAAGCGCGTCGTGAAAGTCGCTTTCCCGCGCGCCTCCGCCGTCGCCGTCGGCGTCTTCTTCGCGCGGCTTCAAGATGTCCATGTCGTACACCGGCTTGGCCTGCTTCTTGAGGAAGTCGACCACGTCGTGAACCTCTTGATCCGACAAGAACGCGCCGTGAACGCGCCGCAACTTAGTGCCTCTGTCAGAGAACAGCATGTCGCCATTGCCCAGCAGCGTCTCTGCGCCGGGTTGATCCAAGATGGTGCGGGAGTCGATGCGTGAGGCCACCTGCAAGGCAATGCGGCTCGGGAAGTTGGCTTTGATAAGACCCGTGATCACATCCACCGAAGGACGTTGCGTTGCCAAAATCAGATGCAAACCAGCCGCACGGGCCTTCTGGGCGATGCGCGCCACCGACGTTTCCACGTCTTTGGGCGCCACCATCATGAGGTCGGCAAATTCGTCGATGACGATCACGATGTAGGGCAGCTTGCTGGCCAAGTCGTCGGGCTGCATCGCTTTGGCTTGGGCGGCGGCCTGCTGCGCCGAAATGTCCTCAGCCAACTCACGACCAACGGTCCCGCTGGTGTCGAACACTTGCGCATCCTCTCCGTCCGCTTCGGCCAAAGCCGCGGCGTCGTCAAGCTGCTGCTTCTTCGCTGACAGGTGTCGTTCAACCTTGACGTTAAAGCCCACGATGTCACGCACGCCGGCGCGTGAAAGCATTTCATAGCGCCGCTCCATCTCCTCGACCGCCCAGCGCAAAGCCAAGTTGGCCTTCGTGGGATCCGTAACCACCGGCAACAACAAGTGCGGAATGCCTTCGTAGATCGAAAGCTCAAGCATCTTGGGGTCCACCATGATGAAGCGCACTTCTTCAGGCGAAGCGTTGTAAAGAATGCTCGTGATCATGGCGTTGACCGCCACGGACTTGCCCGAACCCGTGGTACCCGCCACCAACAGGTGCGGCATCTTCGAGAGGTTCACGCTTACAGGGCTGCCTTTGATGTCCTTGCCCAAGCACACCTGCAGCTTGCTGCCCGCGTCGGCAAAGCACGAATCTTCCAAAATCTCTTTGAGATAAACCGTTTCGCGCAACTTGTTGGGCACTTCAACGCCCACCACGGCCTTGCCGGGAATGGGCGCCACAATGCGCACCGCCTGTGCCTCAAGCGCCATGGCCAGATCGTCTTCCAAGCGGGCAATTTTGCCGGTGCGGGTGCCCGGTGCCGGCGCAAACTCGTACATGGTGACCACGGGTCCCATGTGAATCTCCTTCACTTTGCCCTT
>JBBSJE010000538.1:0-1765 GCA_038257535.1 Polyangia bacterium | reverse complement strand
TGGCCGAAACGCTGCTTGTCGAAGACGTTCCCATGGAAGAAGATCTGCTTGAGCTCGACGCCGATCTCGAGGACCAAGACGAAGAAACCGACAGCAGTTTAAGCCCCGATGCCCTGCACCTTCCGGAAGAGGTGGAAGAAGCGCCACGCCCCGCGCGGCCTGTGAGCGTCGCTGCCAAAGAAGGCTACATGGGCAACGGAAAAGTGCGGGTGTATCTGCCTCCCCAGCGCAAAAAGCGCCCGCCCAAAAAAGCACGAGCCCCCGAAGAGACCGGCCGACGTCGTCGCCACATTACGTTGCCGGGTATGCCGCCTGAAAAGCTTGCCAACATCGCCGGGCGCAAGGTTCAGTCTTCGTAGCGGAAATGCGGCTGGCGCGCCGCTGCCAGCCGGACTAACTAAAGTTCCCAGCCCAGTTTTGCGCTGACGTTCCAGGAATCTAGATCGCCATCGCCGCTGCGGTCTGCAAAAACATCGCGCATCAACGTCTCGTCGAAAGCCACGCGCGCGGTGGCGCGCAGATCGAACATCATGCCGTCGTTGCGGAGGCCAACGCCCAAACCGACGGGCAGATGAAACACGTTGTCGCTGCCCGAGAGAGCCGACGTGTTGGATTGCGTACGCATAAGCCCGTAGCTGGTCCAACCCGCGCCCCCAAATATGTAAGGCTGTATCAACATCACCCGCGTGAAATTCACGCGCAGGTTGCCTTCAGCCCCATGGCCGACAAGCAGCGCATCTTCGGGCAGGCCGTTCAGATTGAGGCTTTGAGCCGAACCGATGTAAGCCGCTTCCATCGCCAAAAACGAACGTGTGCCGTAGATGAGCCGCGCTTCCCAGGCACCGCCCGTGTTCGCCAAATCCGCCGTGTCCGAATTGAGAAACCCCACCACGCCACCACCCACGGTGAGACCAAGGCCCCGCGTGGTAAGAATCGGGGATGAGGGCTGACGCCACACCACCGCTTGGCTTGAAGGGTCCATGGTTGAGGCCCCAAAATCATAACGACTGCCCGCGTCTGAAATGCGCGTGGCCGGCCCAGGCTGCGTAAGAACAGTTTTGCGAGGCGGTCGTGGCGAGGCAGCTGGCCCGGCAATCGGTTTTGCAACGGCCTCAGGGTCACCGACAGGGGGCGTGAGGGGCGTGGCGCTGGGCTCCGGCTGCGCTGCAACAGACGCCCCTGAGGTCTCCGTAGGGGCATTGGGAGCCGGCATCTGGCTGGTTGCGGGTGCAGGGTCCGTTGTGCCTGCCGATGGCGTCGGTGCCGGGCCGGGTGCCGCCGCTTGAGCACCGACCATCGGAGGCGCTGTCTCGGTGATGGGCAACGTGTTTGACACCGTAGGCGGCGCGGTGGGCGCGCCCAGCAATGATTCACCTCCCAGCCAACTGGGCGCCGGAGCGGCAAATGGCGCGGGGCTGGCCGCTTGCGCATCCTCACCCGTCGCATCTTGCGACACCCCTTGCGACACCCCTTGTTGGTCCGCCAGTGGGCTGGTTGCCCCGGATTGCGCCAGCGCAACGCCGGGCAGCAACAACGCACTCCCCCACGCGAAAGATGCCAAATTGCGCATACTCAGACCCTCCTCCCTCAACCTGGCCGCAAGGCGCGGCCACACACCCCACCATTCAACACACGTGCCAGGGCCTTAGACCTTGGCCCGGCCGGCTTCTGCCTGGCAGCTGCTGCACCAAAGCGCCACGACGAACGCCATCACGGCTTGTTCCTGGGCTCCCCAGGGTAACGTGGGGAGAGGATCGGAAAAGCG
>JBBSJE010000537.1:0-1768 GCA_038257535.1 Polyangia bacterium | reverse complement strand
GGCGGCGGTGTGCCTATGCCATCTTGGTGGGCGAAGTGCGGGTGCAACTGAAATCTCACAAGTTGCAGGTGTGGCGCGAAGACAAGCTGCTGGCTGCGGCTGATGTGTTGTGATGGTGCCAGGCAAACGGGGTCCCCGGGTGCTAAACCGCTGCCAACGCCGTGAAAATTCTCTACGTAAGCCAGTATTTTCCCCCTGAAATGGGTGCCCCTGCGGCCCGTGTTTATGAGCTGTCGCGCGCATGGGCCGCTTTGGGTCACGACGTAACCGTGCTTACAGGCTTCCCCAACCACCCCACCGGCGTGATCCCCCCGGAATATCAGGGGCAATACTTTCGCCGCGAAACGGTTGATGGAATTAAAGTGGTGCGCGCGCCTATATACGCAGCGGCCAACAAAGGATTGCTCAAGCGCTGTTTGAATTACGCCTCGTTTGGCGCCAGCGCATCGTTGGTGGGCCCCTTGGTTACAAGCCGCCCCGATGTTTTGATTGCCACGTCGCCGCAGTTTCTGTGTGCGGTGGCAGGCCGGCTGTTGTCGTGGAGCAAGCGCGTGCCGTTTGTTTTCGAGGTGCGTGATCTGTGGCCGCGCAGCATCGTCGCTGTGGGCGCGATGAAGGCCGATTCCCCCGCTGTAAAAGCGCTTGAGCTGCTTGAACGAGCGCTTTACAAAAGCGCCGATCGCATTGTGGCTGTAACGGAATCGTTCGTTGATGACATCTCGGCCACAGGGGTGCCACGCGAAAAGATCTCGGTTGTTACCAACGGCGTTGATCTAAATCTGTTCGTGCCAGCGGATCGCAATGCGGCGCGGGCAGGCTTAAATTTGCCTGCGAACCACTTTTTGGCCACGTATGTGGGCACGCATGGCATGGCGCATGGCCTTGATGTGATTCTGGACGCGGCTGTGAAACTAAAAGACCAGCCCATCACGTTCTTGTTGGTGGGAGAAGGCGCTGAGAAAGCCGCATTGAAGAAACGTGCTGCGGCCGAAGGCATCACCAACGTACACTTTTGGGATCAGCGGCCACGCACCGAGGTGGCACAGATCATTGCGGCCTCGGATTTGTGCTTAGTTTTGCTGCGAGACAAGGGTTTGTTCCACGGCGTAATCCCGTCAAAGATCTTCGAGTTCATGGGCGCGGCAAGGCCCATCCTTACCACCGTTGACGGCGAATCGCGTGCGATCATCGAAGCGGCGGGTTCTGGTGTGTTTTCGCCTCCGGGTGATGTGGAGGCGTTTGTGAAGGCGCTTAAGGGCCTGATGGCGCGCGGTAGCTTGGATGAGATGGGCGCGTCAGGACGGCGTTATGTGGAGGCGCACTACAGCCGCCCTGCGCTGGCGCAGAAGTATTTGGATGTGCTTACGAGCGTGGTTGAGGGGTAGTGAATTTTGATTCGATGTTGCTGAATAAGCGCTCGCAATGCTTGCAGCGAGCCCTAACCTTGGTCGCGTCCAAAGCGGCCAAGACGTCCCTGATATGATTTATCTTGTGATAAGCACCGCGCGACGTGCCCTTCGTTGCTCGCTTGAGCGCATCCGCGATCTCGTTCTTGTCGACAGTCTCTAGATCTAGCCCTCAATCAAGCGCAGTTTGAGACAGAAAGCTTTACAAAGGCCTGAAAAGCCGGGTATTTCGTTGGTTACGAAGCCAAAACAAAAAACCCAAAGAGCTTTTCAGGTGAAGAAAAACATACGACGAAAACTGGACGCGCGGAAGCGAAAGATTCTGGATCGCTTGGAAGCTGCGCTGGACCGGCCCACGGATG
>JBBSJE010000536.1:0-1801 GCA_038257535.1 Polyangia bacterium | reverse complement strand
GGATCGGATAAGGCATGGGTGGCAAACAACTTCACAACGGCACCATCACGCCCATGTCTGCACGCGCCCGCAACCGATGCGGCGCCAGCACAGCCTTGTCATCTTGCACTTCTTCGTGATAGCGCACGCTTCGCAGCATGAAGTCTGCCCCTACGCCAAGATAGAGATTCAGATGCTTTTGCAGACGGAAACTGAGAGCGACTTGGGGCCCGGCCCCTACTGACAAACTGGTGCTTTGGTCCGCGGGCACAAGCGCGCTGTCGCTGGCGCCCATCATCGTGTTTCGGGTGGAAGCGTCCACCATCAAAGCTCCACCCCACAACAAACCCCAACGCCCCCAATCCTGTTGTCTCAAAAGCCGCACTTCCACCGGGCGGCGCTGAATTTCGGCCTGTGTGTTTGCCCCCGTAACATCGATCGTGGGCATCACGCTATAAGCGACCGACAAAACCACGCGATCAAATCGCAGCCCCACGCCCAGCAAAACACCATCATGCCATGCCACCTTGGGAGCGAAGTGCGCCCCGGTGTAGCCTAACCACAGCAACACCTGCGCACGGGAACTTTGCGCCTGCGTAACCGGCAACGTGGCCCGCAGGTCCGCCTGCCTGGCGATCACTTCGCCTCCCTCGGAAAGCTCGCTGGGTTCAACGGCAGGCGCTTCTTGCGGGGGCTCTTCAATCGCGATTGGTTCAAGCACCAGCGTCTGGCGATCAATCAGCGCTTGAATGGCCCAACGAACAATCGCCGCAGCCTGTTCAACCTCCTGGGCGCTTGCGGTGCCGGTGAGCGGCGCCAAGCGTCTGCGTAAAGCCTGCTGAGCCTCGGCGTCCCACACGAAGAGATAAAGCGCACTGTCTTCATACCCTAACCACACCACCGCGTTGGCCTGCCGTTGCGTGGCCACCTCGCGCGCCATCGCGAGGATCTCAGACACGGCCGTTGCTTTGGCAGGTTCCGGCCCCCCCACGGCCGGCAGCACGGCCACCCCAGGAAGCTCGGCCAAGTGCACCCGCACGGCCTGATGCACCTCCTTCGCACCCGTGGGCAAGCCACTTTGATGGGGCAGCATCACAACGCGCGCTGGTGGAGCGGCCGCAGCGGTGGCCAGCGACAGCACCAGCAGCACCAACGCAACGCCCACCCTCGGCACGGCTCGCGTAACGCGGCCGTCGGCGAAGGGAGGGTTCGTGGGCGCCATCTGCATGGGGGGGTCCTGCGGGGTCACATCAAATCTTCGGTAGGCGGGGCTTATTGCATGACCGATGCACCCTGCTCCCACCTATGGTGTGGCCACGCGGGTGGCCTTTCGGCCCACCCTGCCGCGCTTTTTTGGTTAAATGGCGCCTCAGTTGGGCAAGAACCCCAATCCCCGCCGAATTGGGTAAGATGCGACGATGTCCCGATCACCACGTGGACCTACACGCCGGGCTGCTGCTGGTCCTCGCGGCGAAAGGGGGCTGCGAAGCGCGCGACAACCTGGCCGTGCGCATCAGTGATGCCAGCGCCGACACGCTTACGGACGACGCAATGGCCTTCCCGGAAGGTCTGCAGCTAGGAGGCAACGCGGCGTTCGCTGACGATGGCTTGGTGGTAACTCCCGGCCTGCCCGAGCAACGGGGTGCCGCATTCTTGCCCGTAGCCTTCGCCCTTTCGGCAACAAGCCATTTCGACATTGCGCTGCAGTTTCACATCGAGAAGCAGGTAGGCTCATCCGCCAACGCCGATGGGCTTGCCCTGGTGTGGCACAGCGGCTCCCGCGGCAGCTTTGCCTTGGGTCGGGGGGGCAGCGCCTTGGGCT
>JBBSJE010000535.1:0-1853 GCA_038257535.1 Polyangia bacterium | reverse complement strand
ATGCTCCCACGATCACAACTCGGTTGGTTTTGGGCTTTCGCCATGAATTCCGAAACTCGCCCGTCATTGGTAACTTCTACGATGTAGATACGCCTTACGCGGCGGTCAACGCCATGCTGGCGCAGCGCCTTATGTGGAGCGCGTTCGGCCGATACGAGTACCGGCGTTACCGCGGCATCTCTTCCTCAGCTTCGGCAGGCGGTGCATTGGAAGATCGACGTGACAACGTGTTTCAGGCCGGCACCCAGCTTGATCTCTTCGTGTCGCACTGGTTTTATATGGGGGCGTCCTATATCGCGACCATCAACGACAGCAATTACGCTGATTTGCCCGCATTTCAAAACGCGGCCGGTCTCGACTACGTGAAACACCTCATTCTCGGACGCTTGGGCGTCACTTACTAGTCGGGGCCCCTTGATCCCCAATTTTTCACGCGTAATCTAGCTTGCGCACAATGAAAACGGGATTGGGACTAATTGCACTGGCGGTTGCCGCATGCACCTCCTGCCAAACCGGCAAGGGGAAGCTTGATAACACCAACGTTGCCGAGTTCATGCCACCCGACGAAAGCTTGGGCATCGATGATGTATTCGCCGTGCGTGTTTACGGAGAAGAAGAGCTCTCGGGCGAGTTTCGAATATCCGACGATGGCACCATCGACTACCCCTTCGCCGGCCGCATCAGCGTGTTGGGCCTGCGCAGCGGCGAGGTGCAAACGTTGATTGCCGACAAACTCAAAGACGGCTACCTGAAGAACCCGCAGGTGTCGGTGATGGTCAAAGAGTGGAACAGCCGCAAGGTGGCGGTGTTGGGTCAGGTGCAGAAGCCAGGCTCGGTGGTGTACTTCCCTCGCATGACCATTGTTGATGCGATTGCGGCCGCTGGCGGCTTCACGCCCATAGCTGCAAAAAACAAGGTCACCTTGCGCCGTGAAAACAAGGGTGCTGTGAAAAGCAAAGTTTTCCCCGTGGCCGACATTAGCGAAGGCCGACAACCCAACATTCCTCTACTGCCTGGGGATGTGTTGGTGGTGGAAGAGCGTTTGTTTTAACGCCGTAAAAAGCTGGAACAGCACGCAGGACGCACCTCACGTTTGGACGGCTTACGCGTTTGGTTTATGCTGGCCGCGCATTTGGCCTTCCCTCGGCCTGCGTTCTTCCCACCTGATTGCTCACAATGGCGTCGCCCAGCGGCTCACAACCTCCTCCACTTGCCGCTGTTGCAGCGCCAGCGCACATGCTTGCGCTTGGGCTTACGCTGTTGTTGCTGGTTGTGACGCCACTTGCGGTGGGTACAGTTCACCGCAACTCAATGTTGGTGGTCACTGCGCTCTCTGTGTTGGCGTTTGTGGCCATGGCGCTCGCCACCTGGGGCGCGGGGCGCAGCTTCCGGGGCGCCCGGTACACGTGGCCTTTGGCCCTGCTGGTGGGGTTGCCGCTGCTGCAGATTGTTCCTTTGCCGCTGGCTCTACGCAAGCTTATTGATCCGACAGGCAATGAACTGCTCAGCAACGCTCCCCCGCCCCCGTTTTCTAGCTTTCCCCTTTCGCTTGATCCCAGCACCACGCAGATTGAGATTTTGCGCGCTGCCTTGGCTTTGATCGTGTTTTTGGTTTGCTTGAACCTTTCTTCGGGGCGCCGCGGTCAAGGCGCCTTGATCATAAAGGCTGTGGCGGGGGCCGCCGTTTTGGGTGTGTTCGTCGCGATTGGCCACCCACTTCTCAATTTCGACCGTGTTTACGACCACTTCGGTACGGGCGGCAGCCCCACGTTGGTGGGGCCATTTATCAATCCAAACCACACCGCGCAGTTCTTCGAGCTAGGCGCCTTTGCCGCCGTTGCCTGCGCCTACTT
>JBBSJE010000534.1:0-1950 GCA_038257535.1 Polyangia bacterium | reverse complement strand
GGACCGCGATCTGGGCGAGCGGCGGGAATGGATCCAGGCCCCCGGCCTGTTCGCGGGCTTGGCGAGATCGGTGCGATTTGCCGACCGCTACAGCTTCGGGCCCGCCAGCCGCATTGAAACCATGGTGGTGGCCGATGACAAGGGCAGCCTGGTGTCTTTTCGGGTGGAAATGGGGGCGGCGCGCAGGGTGGGCACGTCCGCTTTGGCGTGGCGCGGGCTGGCTTTGTCAGGGATGGGGGCGCTGGTGTCTCAAGGCGCGGCCGACGTGTTCACGGCTGTGGCGTGCCTTGGCGTTTCGGGCTTGGGCGTGGGCGTCCTGTGGTGGCGTGAACGCGAACGCTTTGCGCAGTTGCGCGCTCGGGTTGCGATGGCCCCCGAACGCTTCTTGGATAAGCTTGCCCTGCCCGAGCCCGGGAGCGAGGCGGGTTAACTTAGAAGCTGAGGCGCGCCGAGACGCCGCCACCGTGGGGAATGATCACAGGCGCAACCTGAAGGCGCTTGGCCAGTGACACGTCTTCGCTGGGCGCCTGATCGTCCGACAGATACGCCTTGTAAAACAAATACGTCCCGGTGCCAATCAACGCCGCGCCCACACCGTAGCCCACCCATTGCAAGGTCTTGGGGGTGTTGGCGTCGTCAAGGATGCGCCTCACCTCACCCTGGTCCCGCGTTGATAAAGGACCTACCTCGTCGCCCTGCGCGTCGCAGGCGCGGGGCGGGCCGTCATTATCGCAATCGAATCGGCGGTAGGGATCTAAATCTTTGTCAGCCGCTTGCACGTCCAAGCTGAATTTGGCCCCCAACGCCAAAGCCACAACGCCGGCGCCCAGCGTGGCCCACGTGGCGATCTTCAAACCGCTGCCCTCGTCGTCGTCGGCCGCGGCGGCCGTTGTGGCCTCGCCACCCGTTTCCCCCTGGCCGCTGGTCATAGGGGCTGGGGTGACGGAGCCCATCACCGCATTGATTGTGGCGACTTCGCCGCCCACAACCTCAACGTTCTTGCGCACGGGCTCGTAACCAGGTTTCGAGATCACAACGTCGTGTTGGCCAGTTGCAATGCCACCTAACTCCAGCGGATCTTCGGTGGTCACGCCGACGGGAAGCCCATCCAACAAAACGGAGGCGCCCACGATGTCAGCGGTGACGCGAATGCCGCCGCTGGTACCCGCCCCGGAGAGGGTGGTGAACCACTTTTGGACCGGCCCGCGGATGCCGGGCGCTGTGGCTTGAGAACGTGGCACTTGCTCAGCCACCCAAGCGTCCACACGCCCTTTGGCGGCGTCGAGCATCTTCAAAGTCACCAGGTAGCCATCGGCCGCCTTCTTGACACTGCCGAACACAAGCTTTTCGGCGCCCAAGCTCTTGGCGGCCTGGGCCATACAGGACGGAGCCTCGTCAGGGCACGAGAAAACCAGCTTGACCTCCATGAGGTCTTTGCCAGGAACCAGCCGAAACCCCTTGCTGGAAGACACCCTCTGGCGCAAGGCATCGGTGATCGTGTTTGCCACGGCCGCTGGGGCGCCGTCGAAGGTTTCAAGCCCCAAAACGGCAAGTGGCGTGGTCCCAGGCTGGGCTTTCGCCGCCGGTGACGCCGCCATAATCCCGAGCAGAAGCCCCCAGAAGCCAACCACAGATACGAGTTTGCCGCTCATCATACTTGCGTCGCGCATCTTTCCTTACAAAGCCAACAGTGTCAATGTTGATGAAAATGTTAGAGAACATGAAGCGAAGCCGCACGCAACCAGCTGCGTTCCGGAGCGGGCGCCGCGCCGATCGATGCGCTTAGGGGTATCGGGAAAAATTCTGATCGCTTACGCCGCCTTGGCGGTGGTGTTTGTGGGCAGCAGCGCACTCACATTTCGGTACACCCATCGCACGCGGGCGCGGGTGGTTGCCAGCCAGGCCCTGTTTGACGTGCAGCTTGAACTTGACGCTGCCTGGCGCAAATTG
>JBBSJE010000533.1:0-1987 GCA_038257535.1 Polyangia bacterium | reverse complement strand
ATTGGGGGCGCGTTGCTACCAAGGCTAGGCCCACAAACAGCGGCAAGGCAACGAACAATGCGTGGAACAGCCGGACAAGTGTGGGGCGCTTGCCGTGAAACCATGCGATTTCCATCACCAGGCAGAGTAGGGGCAGCAGAGCGCCGTTTTCCTTGCCAAGAAAAGCAACTGCAGTGAGCGCGGGCACGCCGAGGAGCAGCATCACAGCAGCGGCACGACTTGGTCCCTTCTCCAGGCGCTCGCGCGCGTGGACGTAAAGCCATAGGCCAAGCAGCACAAAGACGGTAGAGACCTGCGCCATTCGTTGTACGGCGTAGAGGACGGTGCTCGCGTGCAGCGGGTGCACCAGCCAAACTGCAGATGTTATGGCTGCGATAGTGCGGGCGTTTTCCGTCAGGCGAGTATCCCGACGCAGCATTCGCGCCAAGAGGCAATAGATCAGCAGCCCGCAAATCAGATGGGTGATCAGGTTGCCCAGCTTCAGCATGAAAGGCGTAAACCCGCCGAGCCAGGCGTTGAAAGCCAAAGAAGCCATCGAAACAGGACGTCCGAAGGCGCCCGCCCCACGCTCGAACAGCAGCGTGCGAAGCCCGAGGTTGCCTTCGAGCCACGCCGGAATAGCGTCGAGGTTCATGGCGTCGTCGAGCAGGAACGGACCTTGCAAACCGGTCCAATACGCCAAAATGGCGATGACAATGGCAATCGCCAACAAAGCGGGGGGACGCGAGGTGAAGGATCTCCTTAGGTCAAACATGGCCTTCAACTCGCATCAAGGTAAATAATTCGAGTATCAACAAAAAAAACCCCGGCTCGCGCCGGGGCTTTCATTGAGCTGCTTCGATGCGCCGATCAGGTGCAAGGAGGCGGGGTGTTGTTGGTGTTCTTGCCGGCACCCGTCACCACGCAACCCCAAATGACTCGGCCCGAGGTGGTCACCGGCGTCAGAACCGCCGTGTACACAGAACCGCCGCCAGAATAGCTTCCGGTAAGTGCGCCAGTCGTCGTGTTGCAAAGTCCAGTCGGCACGCTGGTGCACACGGGAGCAGTGTTGCTGAGATTTTCGCCGACCTTGATCTTCTCGCCAGCAACGGAACCAATGGCATTGGTGAACTTCGCCTTGATGGTGTAGTCACGGTACGCCGGCAGCGCGATGGCGGCCAGGATGGCGATGATCGCCACAACGATCATCAGTTCGATGAGGGTAAAGCCCTGTTGCTTCTTCATGATGTATCCCCTAGGAGGTTGGTGTGATCCACGTGCTTTGGCGCCGCTGTTCCGGTCCGTCAGCAGCCGTGCGCTTTCTGCACGTGCGGTAGTTATAACGCAGGATGCGTGCCAATTCATGACGGGGTCATTCTGAGGTCTGATTTAGAACGCCCATCACGGTTTTAGTCGAGTTGGCGTGAAGCATGCAGGCGCATCGGGTCATTTAGTGACGCGGGACGACACATGAAGGGCTGCTATCGATTGGGTTCTGGAGTTGCCGCGAAGCAACCGCCCTAGTCGATCCCCAACTTCTTCAACTTGTACCGCAACGCCCGGAACGTAATCCCCAGCTGCGAGGCGGCGCGGGTTTTGTTGTTGCAGACGTTGTCGATCAGGCCTTGCAGCTGCCCACAATCCGGCCGGCGATCTCGATGGTCGTGCGCAGCCTGGCGGTATCTCCCACATAACCGGCCACCGCCTCTTCGGCGCGCAGGCGGAGAGCTTGGGCATCGATCAGTCCATGGCGGGCCAGGGCGGTGATGTCGTCGCGGTCCTGGCTGGAGAAGCGGCCAAGCTTGCTGACGGCCAGGTCCAACGGGGAGAGCAGGCGGACCTCCAGCAGCTTGGCATCCACGCCCGCAAGGGCGAGTGGCAGCGAGTCATCGTAGGCGTCTTCGTGGAGCAGGCCGAGGGTGTCGTTGTAGTTGCGGTCGAAGTAGAGCAGGCGGGCGGCACCGTCGGCATCTGCGTACGCCACGTCGAGGTTCTCGGGCAGGGCGAT
>JBBSJE010000532.1:0-2003 GCA_038257535.1 Polyangia bacterium | reverse complement strand
AACGATGAAACCGTGCTCTCCGAGATCACAGTCACCACTTTCCCTTGTGCATGCGAAGCTTGAGCCTCCGCATCCCTCACCAAGTGAACCGAATATCCCTGTTCTTCGATGCGCTTTCTGAGCAACTCGTCGGGTGCCGAAGGCGGCACGCTATTGAGAACCAACAGGGCATTACCGCGTTGGGTGGCCCACATGACGGCCGCATCGAAAAGCTGAGCGCCTTCGTAGGAGAAGGTCGCTGGCGTTGGATCGCCCGCGAACACAGCCACACGACGTGCCGGGGCCGTGCCGGAAACCATACGCGCGCCTTTGTCGTAACCGAAAAGCACCGCCTTTGTGGCGTCGTCGGTCAATGTGGCCGCCACTTGGGCCGCAGCGGCGGGGCGGCCCCACACCATCTTGGGCGCCTCCCGGCCAACCGTCACCCGGCCGTGAAGTTGCGCGCCTAGAGGATGCGGGGGCGAAGTCATGGCGATCTCGCCAACCCCGGGCGCATCCCCCATGTCCGTGCCCCAGCCCGAACCCGTGAGCCCCAGGTCGTCCCATACCGCCACCTCCATGGCCACCACCGGTACGCTTACACCTGTGAACTTGTTCAGGATTTTTCCCGACTGGGAGGATTCTGAAAGCACCACAATCCGTTTGCCGTCGGCGTCTTGGGGATGGCAATTATCGTCATCAATAACCGAAACAAGGTAGCCCAGTCCCTCCAACCGCTGCTTTAGAACCAAATCCGCCGGACTCAGCTCGGTGTCTGCAACGACGAGCGCGGCGTGGCTGTTGAGGCTTAAAGCTTGGGAAGACTGAAGCTGAGTCGGGGCCACATCGCGCGCGTTTTCAAGCGAACGCTTGCCGCAACCGCCGGCAGCCACCCAGGCGAGCACGCCTAGCCAACACGCAATTCGTTCCCCATGTGACGATAACACCGACATGCGGCCTTGCTACACGAGTGGCTTGCATTGTGTCAACGCAAAATCGGCAACGTTTGTGTGTACGGCGAAAAATCGGCTACATTAGCAGCGCCTCTTATTTCCTAAACGCCGCTTCCAACCCGCTGATCCGCTCTTGCGCATCCTGCCGGTCCTTGGCCGATAGACTCTTGCCGCCCGCGCGCAGATAAGCACGAAACGCTGCCAGCGCCTTTTCGTTCTGCCTCTCCTGTGAATACAAAACACCAAGGTCGTAGTGTGCGCCCGCGTGATCGGGATCCAAAGCGACAGCTTGCTCATAAGCCGCGATCGCCTCCTCCGTTTGCCGAAGCCGGCGGTGAGCCGTGCCTAGGTTGAATTGGTACGCGCCGTTGTTGGGTTCAAGCTGAACCGCCTTTTTGTACGCCTCAACCGCGCCCTCTTTGTTGCTCGTGCGCCCCCGCGCCACCCCCAAGTTTGTCCAGCCATGCGCATCGTCGGGCTTTAGCTTCACCGCCCGCTCCAACACCGCCACCGCTTTGTCGTGCTGCCCCTGTTGCCGGTGTGCCGCCCCCAAACTGACCAGCACGTCATAGGCTTTGTCGCCCGACGCCGCCTCAGCCGCCCGCTGTAGTTCCTTGATCCCTTCATCCACACGGCCCAGCCGCACATAAACCGCACCCAAGTTGCCGCGCGCCTCCACCATTTTCGGCGCAACTTCCAAGGTCTTTTCATACGCCTTGGCCGCCTCCTCCAATTTACCCTCTTGCCGCAAGAGGTTGCCCAACGTGAAATGGGCAGCCGCATAATCGGGCCGCACCTCTAGCGCCTTCTTCAGCGCCGCCATGGCTCCTGGCACATCCCCCTGCGCCTTGCGCTGCAACGCCACGTTGTAATGCGTGGCCGCATCGTCGGCCAACGCCTCCGCGCCGCTCCCGCCAAAACCCACCGTGAATGCCAAAGCCAGCAACCCAGCCCGCGCCAAGCCTAAAATCTTCATACCCCCCAGATTACCACCACCGCCGTCCCCGCCCCCCCACCATGCCAAACCACCCCCAAAGTCGCCCGGCCCCCGCGTTCCATTTCGGTCAATTT
>JBBSJE010000531.1:0-2087 GCA_038257535.1 Polyangia bacterium | reverse complement strand
GCCGGGCAGCCGATGCTGGCGCAGTTGACGGCAAAGTGGAGCCTTGGATCAGCAAATCTTTTCCGCAACACCTCGTGTTCGATGTCATTTAAAGAGCCAGCGCTTGATCCGAGCGCTGGCAGGTTGATGAAGTTTTTGCGAAAAGCTGATCCAGGAAGCAAGCCCACGCTTCGAATGCTCTTGAGTGGATGGTTGTCGAGCACAAGTTTGATCGTAAAGGCGTTGTAGGCATTGAACCAAAACGCCATCTGCTGCGCCCGCGACCAGCCTTGATATTGGGATTTTCCCACGCTGGCCAATGCGCCCAAGTAATTGTTGAGCTGGGGCGATTGGTCTTTCTTCAAACGAGCGTAATCAACAAAGCCTTTGCGCACATTTTGTTTCAACAAAGCATCCCACTGCGCGTGGCCATGGTCGAAGGGAACGCTTTTGGGTTCAGCGCCGCCTGTGCTGCTTGTGCACGCCAAAAGCACAATGGCGAACAAGATCGCGACGTTCCAGCGGTTGGTGCTAGGCCAGACAAAACTCCGAGGGCATGAAGATTGCCGTTTCATGCTTGATGGTCTGTGGACAGCCTGAAACGTTACGCAAATGCCGAATTATTCCAGCGCACCTGAACAACTGGAACCGGCGCCCGCGGTGCAGCCGAGTCGCAAGCCGCGCTGAGGCGATCAACAGCAACCTCCCCCGTCGAAGCGGGGTTGCCTTTGCGCTTGTGGCCTTCGCCACCGCCCTGGCCACCTTTGCTGCCGGATTCCTGGTGAACGACATCGGCCACTTTACAGGTTTTATTCTAGGGGCCGCAGCGGCGGTTGTAGCGGGCTGCATTTTTCTTTACAAAGCGTTCTCGTGATGAGGGCGTTCGTTGTCGTCGCTTTCTTGATCCTGCCTATTGGCCGTACCGTCGGGAAGCAACGCCCATATGGATTACAGAGCTAGCCGTCACAACACCAGAATCGGATTGCAGTTGGTGAACTTGATCGTGGTGTCCACGCGGAAGTTTGACTGGCCTGTGCGTCGCTCGGCGTGGAAAAGATCGAGAGGATAGGTCGTGCCCACTTTCAGCCCGAACTCTTTGGCGATCTCGTCAAGGGTCACCTTGCCCTCCAGCCGCGGGTGAAGCCCACCGAGATCCAGCGCCAATCGCCCGTTTATGAAAACCCACAAATCGTCATCACCCCGGAACGTAAACTCCTCACCACCATTGTAGGCAAATTCGGTATGAAGCTCGAAGGTGAAGTGAAAGTTGTGCCCACTATCCCTGAAATCTCCGAAGCCGCGCCCGTCGATGGGAAAAAACGCCTCGCTGTCGAATGACAGCACCCCGTTGGCCAGCGGTTTAAGGTCAAGCACATGCTGGAAACGCATGTTCTCGCCCTCAACATCACGGTACCACTGGTCGAAGGTTTCCTTGCTGGTGACCTGTGGCCCGTTTTTCGGATCGACGAACTGTCCCATACGGGAATAGACCGGCTTGCGATCAGCACCCAACATGGATTCGACAATGCCCGGTGAAGCGCCATTGCCGCTGTAGGCCTGGAAATCTGAGTGCGCATCGCGAAAATCGCGCACGATGCCGGTAAAGTTGGGCTCACAATCCTTGCCTTCGACGGGTGAGCCTTGCCCATCGTCGGGCCCTTCAACGCGGTCGGGAAGCTTGAAATCGAATCCTGCAGAGCCGCCAGATCCGGATGCCCCCCCCTTTGAGCCCGTCTCGGAGCCCGTCTCGGAGCCCGGTCCGCCGGTGCCTGAACCATCATCACCGTGGTCGGCGCCACACCCCGCCAACACCAGAGCCAACGCTGTAGCCATTCCATTGAACTTCATCATGGCGAATTCCTTCCTCTACTGGACCACAATTTATACCTTAGACACGTCCTAGGTAGAATGCTTTTCGCATTGACGCATTCCGCTGTCGCCACCATCCGGGGGTGATGCCAAGGGCGCCTAAGGAGGCTGGTCTAAATAAACTTTACAAGTAGACAGGACTGTGATCTAACAGAATTCATGCAGCGTGATATCGATACTGAAGCAGCGATCGCCTTGAAGTATGCGGCCATCGAAGGGCATCTGGACGAGCGAGGCCG
>JBBSJE010000530.1:0-2112 GCA_038257535.1 Polyangia bacterium | reverse complement strand
GATGCCCCCCCCGATGACGAGCTGTGGGCGGCCGCAACCAGCGGTACGCTCACGGAGCCTGATGAATACAAAGCGCAGGTAAAACGCATGCTCGATTCACCGCGGGCGCGCGGGGTGGTCGAACGCTTCTTCAATCAGTGGCTCACGCTTCACAGCACCGCCGACCTTACCCGTTCGCTGCAGTTTCCCAATTATGAGCGTTTGGTGGGAGGCGACAAACCTACACAAAGCGCCACCACGGGTATGGTTGACGACATCACGGGTCTTGTGCGGCGTCTTTACGACTCAAACGAGCCGATGATGAATTTTCTCACCGATCGGCTCGTGTACACCAACGATCCCTATGTGCTTTCGGTTTACGGGATAAACGCTGGCGACAAAGGCGATTCGCCTGTGGATCCCCCTTCTGAAGCGCGGGTTGGGCTGATCACGCGGCCCGCGATGTTGGCGTCGGGTGACTACTCTACCCACCCCATCATCAAGGGCGTGCGGCTGAGGACCCATTTGCTCTGTGAGGTTCTGCCATCAGCGCCGCCCGACGCTGTGGCGCAGGCGGCCGATACCGCCTTGCCCAACACGCCGATTAGCCAACGAATTGAAACCGAGATTGTCACGAGCCCTCCAGGGTGTGCTGGGTGCCACGTGCATTTCAACGCCTTAGGCTTTGCAACCGAAAACTTCGACAGCTTAGGGCGCGAACGCGACCAAGAGCTCGTGATCGACAAGATGGGACAGGTTGTGGCCGAACTGCCGATAGACACTGCTGTGGACCCTCGAGTGGACGACCTAGACGACACCACGGTAGATGGCGCAGCGGGCCTGCAGCAAAGCATCGTTCGCAGCCGCAAGGTGGAGTCCTGTTTCGCGGCGCAATTTCTCCGTTACAGCTTTGGCAAAGCTGAGGAAGATGCCGCCAGGGATGGTTGTTTGCTGGCCACACTTGAGACCAAAGCCCGCAATGGAGCCAGTCTCAAGCAGCTCATGATGGCGTTGGTCGAATCTGATGCCTTTCTTGCTCGGAGGGTTGACTAATGTCTGATTTTCGCACGTCTCGTCGTTGGTTTCTTCGTGGCTTGGGCGGCGCCATGCTTCCCATCCCCATCATGCCTTCTCTGCTATCTCCGCAGGCGCTGGCGGCAACACCCGCCGATGGGAAAATTTTCATCGGCTTCATGAGCGCTTACGGTGGTGTGTGGGCGCACAAGATGTTGCCGAAGCTGGCGGCCGATGCCCAGTCTATGGCCTACGCCGGCCGAACCATAAGGCGGGGCAACCTTTCGAGTACGTCGGCAAATGGCCAGACTGTGGTTTCGGACGTTTTGCGCGCACCTGGATCTGCATTTACCCCAGCCTTGGTAAAAAAGATGTCCGTGCTGCAAGGCATTGACATTCCCTTTGATACCAATCATCACGCCGCCGCCACCTTTGGCAACTTCTCCCAGGGGGATGGAAAGGCAAAGACACAGCCCTGGCGGGCCACCATCGATCAAACCATCGCGCAGTCGACAGCGTTTTATCCCAATCTAGATGGTGTCACCCAACGCTCGGTTTACATTTCCCACTTTGGCGACCTGAGCTTTCGCAACAAGGTGCCAGGCAAGCCCAGTGGAGGGGTGGATAAGGTCAGGCCCTTCATGACTCCCGAATCGCTGTGGAGCAGCTTGTTCGGAAGTTTTCAGCCCCCTAGCGCTAGCGCTGCGCCCACCAGGCCCTCGATCGTTGATCTTGTTCACGAAGACTATGTCCGCTTAAAGACAAACCCCCGCTTGTCGGCGACAGACAAGGACCGTTTGGAGGATCACGTTCAGAGAATCGCGGACATCAAACGGCGCATGAGCGTGAGCGTATCGACCGCTGCATGTGCGCGACCTGCCAAGCCGGGAAGCCCTCCCCAGGTTCAGTGCGGGAACCCGCAATCACACGCCGACTTCTACAAATCATTTCAGGACATTCTGGTGGCTGGTCTGGCGTGCGGTTTAACACGGGTCGTGTCGCAATTTCACCAGGGCTGGAGCACAACGTTTGGAAAAAAGTGCGAGGACCCTTGGCACCAGGACGTTAGCCACAAGGTTCAAGACGCCGGTCCCCATGAAGAGATGGCGACGTGCCTGT
>JBBSJE010000529.1:0-2130 GCA_038257535.1 Polyangia bacterium | reverse complement strand
TGTCTGGGGCGGTGCAGCCGCCGCAGCTCAGCACGCCGCCGCAGCCGTCGCCTACGATGCCACAAAGTTTTCCGCCGGCTTGCGCGCAGGTCAGTTTCTGGCAGCTGGGATCGGGCGACGCTCCACACACGCCGAGCAAGCCGCCGCCGCCGCAGGTGAGTCCAGCACTGCAGCCACCGCATTCCAGTGAGCCGCCGCAGCCATTGCCAACGGTGCCACACAACTTGCCGCCCGGCTGATCACAAGCCAGCGGTTGGCAGTTGGGATCAGCTGGCGCGCCGCAGACACTTGCCGCGCCAGACCCTCCGCAGGTTTGCCCGTCGGGACACCCACCGCAGTCCAAGGCGCCGCCACAGCCATCGCCAATGCGTCCGCAGTACTTTCCACCGGCCTGCGAGCACGTCACGGGCGTGCAAGCGGCGCCGTCGGGCTTGTCATTGAGGTCCGGAAACGGTGGGAACACGAAACCGCCGTCTTTGAGCGCGTCAGCACCTGCATCAAGTCGTGGTGTGCCATCTGAGCCTCCAACGCCGTCCCCGCCGTCGCCCGCAGGACGCGCGCCGCAGGCACTCAGCAGCGCAAGGACACATAAGACACTAGGGTTTCTTAAGAGGGTTGTGGGCGAATTTGGCAGGGGGGACCGGTCCATTAGGTGTTCTCCTTGGAAGGTCCACACCCAACTTTGCGGGTGGACACTCCTTAGACGAGAGTGTCCATTCAAGGCGTTTCCTGCTCAAAAAACGCAGCGCCATTCACGAATTGTTTGGTTTACGTCATGGCAACGTCTGTGTGACCCACGGCCGCGGACGACCCAGGGCGCCTTCGCATCACTTTGTAGGCCACGCCCCAAAACAAAGTCACCACCGTGCCTATCGCCCCAACGTGAATCAGCGGCATCAAGCCTGGGCTTTGCTGCACCCACCACAAGCTACTCACCGACACCACAACAACCCCCGCCGACAAGGCGAGATCCGTGCGCCACAGCCATAAGGCGTGCCGTCGCAAGGGCAAAAGCCCCGCCACATAGCAAACCGCCTCGCTCGCGGAATACCCCACCACAGCCCCCGCAAACCCAAACCAAAAGTACCCCAAGCCGATGAGGGGCGCCATGGCCGCCACCTTTGCCCCCGTGGAGATCGCCACCCACTTCGGCTGCCCCATGGCCAAGAGGGCAGAGTTGTACCCCATGCGCAGGCAGCGCAGCCACGTGCCTGCGGCCAACACGGGCAGCACCCACTGCGCCATTGCCGCCTTCGGCCCGTAGAGGAACATCACCAGCGGCGGGCCTGCGGCGATAAGACCCGTGCACATCCAGCCTGACAACAGAACCAAAGTTTGTCGGCGCTCTCGAAACACGGGCGCCAGGGGTTTACCTTCGTTGCGGGCTTGGCTGAGATAAGGAAACAACACGCCATTGGCCATGCGCGTGAGCAATTGGTCGGGCATCGTGGCCAAGGCTTGCGCGATGGCGTAGGCCCCCAGCGCGGCCAGGCTGATCATTTTTCCAAACAGCAAACGATCCGATTGCGTGGCCACGAAAGTTAACAAGGTGCTCACGAACACCCAGCGCCCATAGCCCAAGATGCTTTTGACTGAGTCTCGATCCCACGCAAAGCCGTCACGTTGTCCGGGCAACATCAAAAAGCTCAAAAGCGTTCGGCTGCCGGCGCCCACGATGTTGCCAACCACCAGCGCCCAAACGTTTGGCCAAATG
The DNA here is from genome assembly GCA_038257535.1 of Polyangia bacterium. Classification (GTDB taxonomy): domain Bacteria; phylum Myxococcota_A; class Polyangia; order Fen-1088; family Fen-1088; genus JAGTJU01. The sequence continues at coordinate 416 of JBBSJE010000529.1, read as the reverse complement.
GCCGCCCAGGTGATCATCACAACCGTCGCAAGCACTTGGCTCAGCAGCGTGATTCCCATAACGCCACCCATGCGCACGTTCTTGGTTTCGGTGATCACACGCATTGACGTGGCGCCTTGAAGCAAGGCAGTTACGCCCACGATCGGGATGTACATGGCGAGTTCCGGCTGACCGTAAAACCTGGCCATGGGCACGGCGAAGATGCAGGTCACGAGCAAAATTCCCACGCCGCGCGCCACTTGAATTGTGTAGGCCGTTCGCAACCGCTTCGTGTCGGTGCCATTTTTGTCTTGAATGACACTGGGGGCCACGCCCACATCGGAGAACATAGCCAGGGCGATGCTTAAGCTGTTGACCAAAGCCATCAAGCCGAAGGCCTCTGGAAACAGGAGCCTCCACAGCACGAGGTTGCTTCC
>JBBSJE010000528.1:0-2152 GCA_038257535.1 Polyangia bacterium | reverse complement strand
TGCACACACGTGGGGCGACAATCAGATTTTGACCGCCCAACCCGGCAGCGAAGACAAAGACGGACCTGCCACCAGCCTCGCCCTTGGCGAATCCGTCGACAATCGGATCGCACGGGAGAAGAACCCCAATGGCCGCGGACCTCTCACTTTGCATGTCGGCTTTCAACGCGCAGGTGGCAAGGGCTACGGCAGCCCCGGCTACGTGTCTTACAAGGGACCTTCGCAACCGAATAGCCCCGACTCAAGTCCCTGGGAAGCGTACTCACGCATCTCCGGTTTGACCCACTCGGATCCCACACTTGGAAAACTGGTTGCCACGCGCAGGAAGAGCGTCAACGACTTCGTGCGGGGCCAGCTGAAACGCTTAGAGGCGCGGCCCGACCTAAGCGCCGAGGATCGACGAAGGCTAGATGCGCATTTTTCTGCTGTCAGGGATCTTGAAATCGGCATGACCGCTGCACTGCCTCCGCAAACTCTCAAAGAGATGGAAGCACTCAACGGCAAGGACACTGCAGGCCGAGTCATGGTGCATCTGAACGAGAATAGGGAGGCAGTTGCCAAACTGCATATGGATCTCATCGCCTTTGCTTTCGCCGGAGACGTTTCGCGCACCGCTACCTTGAAGATCGGAGACAACAACGACGCGTATCAAGCTTTGCTTGATGGCGTGAGGCAACCGAGCTTCCACATGATCTCGCATCGGATCCTCAGCGACGGCAGCAATGGACCTCCCATCGAGAACGCCGTGCAGCTTCACGCCCGCATCGTGCGAATGCTGATGGAACAATTCGGGCACCTCACCGATAAACTCGCCGCGGCCTCCTCTCCCGATGGCTCGCTTCTTGATCGCGGCTACGCCGTGTGGACCAACCAGATTGGCAACGGCAGCCACGACGCGCGCAATTTGCCCTATATCGTGGTTGGCAAGGCCAACGGCCGCTTGAAGACCGGTCAGTTCGTAGACGCTGGCGGCGTGCCCAACAATCAGATGCTGACCACGCTTCTCACGGCTGCCGATGTGAAGAATTCTGATGGCGGGCCCGTGAGCGACTTCGGCCACGCAACCCTGAAACCAGGGGTGCTGCCAAGCCTACTCACAGGCATTTAGGCGCGAGCCAGGCGCCACAAAGCCCGTAGCATAACGTCATCGGCAGCATGGGCGAACCGCTGCTGCACACGCAAACGCGCGAGTTTCGTTACAGAAAAGCTACCAGCGACGAACCGCAGGGTTTCGGCGCGTCCACACCTGAGCGCTGCGGGCGGCCACGTCAAAGGTGCCGCCGGGTGTAAGCTTTTGCCGGGTGAGCGCTTCAGACATCGACGTGTCTATGATGCAGGAAAACTGCCGTGAGCCCAACTCCGCGGGCATCGTACACTTCATAAGCTCGTAGTGAGCGTTGAACACCAGGAAGAAGTCGTCATCGCGAATGCGAAAGCCTCGGCAGTCTGGGCTGGGAATGCCATCACCGTTTAGGAATACGCCCAAACTTTTGGCAAACGGCGCGTTCCAATCGCCGTCTGTCATCTGAGACCCATCAGGGCGGAACCAACCAATGTCCGTTAGATCCGTTCCCCGAATGTTGGTGCCCTGAAACCAGCGCCGCCTTCGGAAAGCCGGGTGCTGCAAACGCAACTTGATGAGCCGGCGCGTGTAATCCAACAAATCGAAGTCGATCTTGTCCCAGTCGATCCAAGATATCTCGTTATCTTGGCAATACGCGTTGTTGTTGCCATTTTGGGTTCGCCCCAGTTCATCCCCATGCACCAGCATGGGCACGCCTTGGGAAAACAGCAGCGTCAGCAGCATGTTGCGCTTCTGCTGAGCCCGCAGAGCCAGCACCTCGGCATCGGAAGTTGGGCCCTCTGCTCCACAATTCCACGAACGGTTGTGTGATTCGCCGTCCCGGTTGTCCTCCCCATTGGCCTCGTTGTGCTTTTCGTTGTAGCTCACCAAATCTTGCAGCGTGAACCCGTCGTGAGCCGTTACGAAGTTGATTGACGAATACGGACGTCTGCCGTTGCCCCAATACAAACTTGAGCTGCCTGTGAAACAATCGGTGAATAAGTGATTCAAAGGGTGTTTTGGGGAGTGGCGGGCCGGAGAGTCCGCGGGAACAAGCCCTTCAAGCCCTGAAATTGGGGAGGAGCGAGG
>JBBSJE010000527.1:0-2158 GCA_038257535.1 Polyangia bacterium | reverse complement strand
CGCCAGCCAGCATCGGGTAGCCGGCGTAGGCGGTCGCGCCCATGGCGCACATCGCATCGGCGTTGGGCATCCCGCTGTGCGGGAGGTCATCGAGAACAAGTGGCCTGCGCGTCTGCGCCACAACACCGCACAGGTATTCGCCCACGCGAATGCTTTGGACCCTGGCGCGGGAGGCTTCATCCACGCCGCCGCATGAAACGAGGCGCAGCGTTTGTGGGTCCCCATCGACAACGTCGTAGTTGAAGTAAAACTCCACGTTCAAATGACGGGCCACGTCGGCGAAGACGGATTCGAGCAACTGGTCCGCGGTTTCACGCTGTGGCGAGGCGCCGCGCAGCACCAAGCGTGCGGAGATGTCCATCACCAGCCGATCGCGGCGTTGCCGGATGTCCAATTCCCCCTCGGTCTGTTTGATCTTAGTCATGTGGGCGAGGGCGAGGAAATCGCCTTGAGTCTGATCGAAATCTACGAAGCCCCACCCGCGTTCGCAACTGAACAGCCGACCGAATGCGACCGGGCTCGGCAATGCAAGTGACGGATTCTTGGAAAGGTATGATCCCCGTGTCTGGGTCTGGTCGCTGCATATACCGACAATCCCCCCCAAACCTTGATAGCGGGCGTTGGCACAACGCTTGAAGTCATAAGTAGGACACCCTCCCGACAAGGATCCCGATGCCTAACAAGTCCGTAGCGCTCCCATCACCGCCGCTTGACCTTTCACGTAGCCGAAGGCTTCGCCAAGCTCTGCGCTCCGCACTGCGTGAGGCCGTGTTGAGCGTGGGTGGGTTGGGCCTACTCGCCTGCGGTGGCGATGCTCTCGACCCGCTGCCCACCTTGGGCTTCGAGCCTCGAGCTTGCGAGACTGATGAGCAGGGCGAACGGATGTGGAACCCGCTGCCGGGTTTGCGGGTTTCGCCGCCGGTTGACCACTTGTTGTTCCATGACAACGGGCGCCCGAGCCTTGGGGAGGCCTGCGCGCAGGCTACCAACGCCCCTCGGTGTCTTGAGGCCTATCAGGAGGCGCTTTTGCAAGCGCGCGAATTTGGCTGCGATCCAGCGGGTTGTACGCCCACGCTCTTGGGCACACGGGGGGACGACGTCTTCTGGCTGAACACCCCCCAACTTATCAAACAATTTTTGGCCCCGATCGATACCCCCGACGAAGCGGCACTCGTAGCGCGAACGCAATGGCACAGGATCGGCTGTACGATCGAATCCGGCGGGGTGCTCAAGCTTGACGATGGAACCTTCCACGTGCGAACCACGCAAATGCGTGGGGACTGCGAAACTGACAATTTGTTGGTAAGCGTGGATGCCGCGGGCACAGTCACTGAATTGGCCAAGAATGGGCCGCCTCCAAACACCGGCTGCGCGGTGGGTCGCTTGCCCGAAGGTTTGTGCGTTGGCTTAGGCCGCGCAAACACAAGCCCCAACGACCTGGGAGGCTTCCTTGCCGAGGCCGCCGAGCTTGAGGCGGCGTCGGTGCCAGCCTTCGTGTTGTTGGCGCGTGATCTTTGTGCTCTGCAGGCGCCAAGCCATTTGGTGCAGTGGACCCTACGCTCAATCGAAGACGAGATAGAACACGCGGGCACAATGGCAGCGTTAGCGAAGCAGCACGGCGGGCAAATGAGCAGCGTATCGGTTGCGCCTTCGGCGGCGAAGACGCACTTGGCCCTCGCGATGGAAAATGCAGTGGAAGGCTGCGTGCGCGAAACCTTTGGTGCGCTGGTGGCGGCTTATCAGGCCACGCATGCTACCGATCCCGCAATTGCAGCGGCCATGCAAAAGGTAGCGCACGACGAGCTCGAACATGCAGCCTTGGCGCACGAAATTGACGGCTGGCTTATGCCACTGCTATCCGAGGCCGAGCAGGCCCAGGTGCAAGCCGCACAAGCACGTGCGATTGCCGAATTCGCGCAGGCTCTGAACCAGCGTCGCCACGAGGACGTTTACGATCGTGCAGGGTTTCCACGTGCCGACGTGGCGGCCAAACTTCACGAACGGTTGTTTTTGAATTTACGCCTCCTCACCAGAATCTGTGGGTTGAAAAAGTGGGTTCTGGAAGGTGTCCGAGCTGATGAAATAAGGCTGTTTCCATCGCTTCAAAGGTTCGAAAACCACGAGCTTTTCTGATGGCCAGTTTGGCGTTGGCATTCAT
>JBBSJE010000526.1:0-2201 GCA_038257535.1 Polyangia bacterium | reverse complement strand
TCGATCTCGTTGTCGAAGTGGCCAATGTTGCCCACGATGGCTTTGTCTTTCATCTTCGCCATGTGGTCGGCGGTGATGATGTCGCGGTTGCCGGTGGCAGTGATGAAGATGTCGGCTGTTTCCAGCACGTCTTCGAGCCGCAGCACCTGGTAGCCTTCCATCACAGCCTGCAGCGCGCAGATGGGATCGATCTCGGTAACGATCACGCGGCAGCCTTGCCCGCGCAGCGATTGTGCACAGCCTTTGCCCACGTCGCCGTAGCCAAGCACCACGGCCACTTTGCCAGCCATCATCACGTCTGAAGCGCGGTTGATGCCGTCGATGAGTGAGTGGCGGCAGCCGTAGAGGTTGTCGAACTTGCTCTTGGTGACGCTGTCGTTCACATTGATGGCGGGGAACGGCAGCTTGCCGGCCCTTTGCATTTCGTAAAGCCGATGCACACCCGTGGTGGTTTCTTCGCTGACGCCGCGGCAGAATTCGGCAAAGGTGCCCCACTTCTTGGGGTTCTCGGCAAACGTGGTGCGCAGAAGCTTGAGGATCTCACCCCATTCTTCAGGTTCGTTTTTGGCGTCGAAATCGGGGATTTTCCCAGCGCGCTCGAACTCGGCGCCCTTGATCAGCAACAATGTGGCGTCGCCGCCGTCGTCAACGATTTGCTCGGGGCCGCTGCCGTCGGGCCATGTGAGCATCTCGTTCGTGCACCACCAGTATTCTTCTAAGGTTTCGCCCTTCCAGGCGTACACAGGAACGCCCTTAGGATTGGCAACCGTTCCTGTGGGGCCCACAACCACGGCGGCGGCTGCGGAATCTTGGGTGCTGAAGATGTTGCACGAAGCCCAGCGCACGTCAGCGCCCAGCTCAGTGAGGGTTTCGATCAGCACGGCTGTTTGCACGGTCATGTGCAACGAGCCAGCGATCTTTATGCCTTTAAGAGGTTTTTGCTTGCCGTATTGCTCGCGCAAAGCCATCAGGCCTGGCATTTCTTGTTCGGCCAAACGCAACTCTTTGCGGCCAAGTTCGGCCAGAGAAATGTCAGCAACTTTGTATGCGGGTCGTCCCATGATCGTATCCTTTTTCCTGTTTTCTTTTTGCAAAAACTATTTCACAGCGGCCATGGCCACTGGTTGTGTGTTGGGTTGAAACATCGAAGCGGCGTGAAGCTGCCCTGTGGCCACAAACAACGGCGGGCCTTTGGCGGCAGGCTCGGGCGGCAGGTTCACGAAGTGCATCAGCGAAAGCCCCGCTTGGCAGAGCCAATCTTCAACTTGTGTGCGGGCAAAGCCCAACCACACGTGGCCCATTTGCTGCCGGTATTCGTTGCGTTCGTGTTGTTGCATGTCCACCACCACCACGCGTCCACCGGGGCGCACCACCCGGGCCACCTCTTGAAACACACGCAAGGGATCGCTGACGTGATGAAGCACCAAGCTTAAAAACGCCACATCCAAGCTGGCATCATCCAATGGCAGATCTTCCAAGCTGGCTTTGTGCAGCTCCACGTTGGCGTGGCCACGCAGGCGGTGGCGCGCGGCTTTAATCATCGCGCCCGAAGTGTCCACCGCCACCACCTTGTGTACGAAGGCGGCCAGCATCTCAGCGGTCTTGCCCGTGCCGCACCCGAGATCGCCCACGGCGGCGTCAGGGTCTAACAGCGCCAAAAAGCCTGACAGATCAAAGTGGCCGCCGAACAGATCCGCCCGCAGCCGGTCCCAATGTCCTGCGCTCGATGCAAAAAACGCCTGGCTTTGACTTTGCCGCTCCAGCAGCACGCGCTCCAACCTAGCTTCGTCCTCGCGCAGTGCGCCGTCCTCCCCACATTGCTGCTGAATCAGCTTCCACAGCCGTCGCGCGGGGGCGGTTAGGCGTTCACGGTTAAGTCGGTAAAGCCGGCTTGTTCCCTCACGGCGTGAGCTAAGCCATTGATTCTCCAAGAGAACTTTCAAATGCCGGCTGGCCGTGGATTGCGGCACCTGAAGCACCGAACACAATTCCGCCACATTCAGCTCGTGCTGCTCGCAGGCGTGCAGCATGCGCACGCGGGTCAGATCGCCGAGATCAGCCATCCAATCCAAAATGCGGTTTGAACCTATATCCGTCAATCCGGATATAAGAATGGACGAAAACTTGCCGCGGTCAATGGCAAACGGGGTCTGAGGTCGTCTATCTCTTTGGGGCAGGCGCGCACTTAATGGGGCAGGCGC
>JBBSJE010000525.1:0-2245 GCA_038257535.1 Polyangia bacterium | reverse complement strand
TGAGCTCAGGCTTGAAGAGCTCAGGCAGGGTATGAGAACGCTGACCTATGCGATGATCAGCCAAAGCGTGATCGTGCTCGGGGCCGCCACGGGCCTGTTTGTGCTTCTGGCTTCCTACATACCCTTTGCGCAGGAACTAAGTCCGGGCGCGCTTGTGGGCGTGGCTCTCATCTGGGGGGTGTTGGCCGTCAGCCGCAGCCCATCGGCCACGCTGGCAATCCTGGCCCAACTAAAACCCAAGGGGCCCCTCACCCGGTTTTCGTTGGCCTTCGTGATGTCATCGGACGTCGTTGTTGTGCTGATGATGGCTGTCACCTTGGCGCTGGTGCGCCCTCTCATCCTTCCCAACGCGGCCATGTCATTGGCCAAGCTTACGGAAGTGGGCCATGAAATTCTGGGCAGCGTTTCTTTGGGCGCCACCTTAGGCCTAATGCTGATCATCTATCTTCGGTTGGTGGGCACCAACATCCTACTTCTGGTGATGGCGCTCGGGTTCGGGCTTACCGAAGGCCTACGCTACTTGCGGTTCGATCCCACCTTGGCGTTTTTGTGCGCGGGGTTCGTGGTGCAAAATCTTTCGCGCCAGGGGCCGAAGCTGCTGGGCGTGATTCAAGAAACCGGAAGCCTCGTGTTCGTGGTGTTTTTTGCCACCGCGGGCGCGCATTTGGATTTGCCGTTGTTGCGATCGCTATGGCCCGTGGCGCTGGCCCTGTGTGCCGGCCGCGCACTGGCAACCGTGGCCGCCCATGGCATTGGCGCGCGTTGGGCGGCAGACGTGCCCGCCGTCGCAAAATGGGGCTGGGCACCCCTTGTGTCTCAAGCCGGGCTTACGTTGGGCTTGAGCGTGATCGTGGAACGTCAGTTTCCCAGCCTGGGCGAAGGGTTTCGCTCACTGGTTATCGCCACTGTGGCGCTCAACGAAATCATCGGACCCATTCTCTTCAAGCTTGCCCTCGATCGCACGCGCGAAAGCGGAGCCGGCCTCGACGAGCCTGACGGGGCCGCCCACGCCAGCTAGAAGAAGTTGCGTTCTTGGTACGTGGTGGGAGGCGAAGACAACAAGGCCAGCAGCACCACCGTTAACTCAGTCCGCGTCATGAAATCCTGCACTTCGGCAGGCACTTCGATGCGGGTGTTCTCGGGCATGCCGTTACAGATTGACGAGCCTACCCGGCTTCCGTCCTCGCTGACCGCGTCCAACACGTACTGACAACTTTGCGCCGTGCGGATGGGGCTGCTGTTGTCGTTCCAAATGGGGATGGTTCCCCGAAACGACTCCCCGGTGACTTTGAAATGCACCCGGCTGTCATTCCAGCTGCCCTCGATGGTCATAGTGTCGGCGCTGTCATAAATTTCCACGTTCACGTTGCCGTAGGGCCCTTGGCCGTGAATGCCTTCTTGCTCGATGTACAATTTCACCGGCCGGCCATCGATGTTCCCGCTGAACACGCCGTCTATCAGCTTCAAATTTGTGCGTGGCCCAATAATGTAGGGCGGCTTGACCGTCAGCGTTGTCCAGCCGGAGCCTCGCTGCAACCCCATTTCCACCCCGCCTTTCAGTTCGCGCAAGCCCATCTCAGAATTTGCGCACCCAACCGATAAGGTAAGGGCAACGATTCCAACAAGCAGTTTGCTCCCGCGCGCCAACATGATGCCTATGTTCATAACCATAATGGCCCCCTCCCCGATCGGCAACCCGCTTCAGACAAGCGCCGTCTTCACTACCTAAGCCGGCGAAATCAGTATACCTTTGCACTCTCCGCCCGTTTGGGCCCCACTCATCCCCCTTAGTATATGGCGAAAGGTCGCTACAGGATCATCCGCAAGATCGCCGATGGCGGTATGGCGGAGATCTTTTCAGGCACGCAGCATGGCGTTGAGGGCTTTGAGCGCCCCGTGGTGCTCAAGCGGATTCTGCCCACCTTGCTGGTGGAACCTCAGTTCAAAAATTTGATGATCGACGAGGCCCACGTGGCCATGTCACTCAGCCACAGCAACATCGCTCAGGTGTTGGACCTGGGGCACGCCAAGGGCAGTTACTACCTTGTGCTTGAGCTGGTGGACGGCTGGGACCTCAACAACATCCTGAATCGTTTGAAGGCACAGCCGCGGTTTGAAATGCCCCCCACGCTGGCTTTGTTCATTGTGGCCGAGGTGTGCCGAGCCCTTGCTTATGCCCACAGCCGCCGCCGCGATGGCAAACCCATGGGCATCGTTCATCGCGATGTGAGCCCTCACAACGTTT
>JBBSJE010000524.1:0-2284 GCA_038257535.1 Polyangia bacterium | reverse complement strand
AGTCGAGGTCGTCATGACGCCACGGCTTTCATTTTCAAAGCTGCCAATGAAAGCCCATGCAAAGGGCCCAAACGCGCAGTTGATAAACGCAAACCGCTCGTATTCGCTGCCCGAGGCTTGCACTTGTGTGCTGAAGCAAAGGCTTAGGATGATGGTGAGAGGGATGAATAACGGTCGCACGCTGTGCGCGCCCTTAGTGCAACCAGCGGGCCAGCTGTTGGCCGGGCGAGTTGCCCTCTAAGGCAATGCAAATGCGCGAAGTCTGCGCCCCTCGCCCTTCGCCCCTGCATCGGGTGCGCCCGAAGCGAAAGGGCGCGCTAAGCTGCTGCGTCATGACTTCGGGCCCCAATCGCCAAAGCCTCCGCGAGCGGCTTTACACCATCATCTTCGAGCACGAAACCAAGTCGGGAAAAACCTTCGATGTGGTGCTTCTGTTGGCCGTGTTGGCCAGTGTGTTTGCGGTGCTGCTTGAAAGTGTGGGACCGATCCGCGCGCAAGCGGGGCATTTGCTTTTGGGCTTGGAGTGGTTTTTCACGATTGTGTTTACGATCGAGTACGGTTTTCGCGTGTACGCCGCCCGTCACCGCGGCGCCTATGTGCTGTCGTTCTTCGGTGTGGTGGATCTGGTGGCCCTGATGCCCACTTACATCTCATTGGGCGTGCCGGGCGCGCAGTCTTTGTTGGTAATCCGGGTGCTTCGGATGTTGCGGGTGTTTCGCATATTGAAGCTGGCGCGCTTCGGCGGTGAGGCCGATGCCCTCTTGACGGCGGTCAAAAGATCGCTGCCCAAGGTCACCGTGTTTCTGTTCAGCGTGTTGTCTGTGGTGGTGGTGGTGGGCGCCCTTATGTATTTCGTTGAAGGCCCCGCCAACGGCTACAAGAACATTCCCGTCAGCATGTACTGGGCGATTGTCACCCTTACCACTGTGGGGTTCGGAGACATCACACCAAAAACTGCCCTCGGCCGGCTGATTGCGTCCTTGTTGATGACCTTGGGCTACGGTTTGATCGCGGTTCCCACGGGCATTCTTTCCGCCGAACTCACAAGGGGCATGAAAGCGCGCAAGGATGCGGTCGGCATAGCGCCCACGGCCCCCAATTGTGCGCGGTGCGGCGCAACCGATCATGCAGCTGATGCTACATTCTGCCGGGTGTGCGGGCACGGCATTGTGCCTCCCGGTAGATAGACATGCCTGCCAAAACAAACGCCGCACGCGTTCTTGATCGGCTGTCCATTGCCTACGAGTTGCGTGAATACGAAGTGGACCCGAATGATCTTTCCGCCGAAACGGTGGCGCAGAAGGTTGCCATGCCATTGGACCAAGTGTGGAAAACGCTTGTCTGCCGCGGCGATCGCCACGGGGTATGCCTGGCGGTGCTCGCCGGCAGCGCGCGCTTAGATCTTAAGGGGCTGGCAAAGCTCTCTCAAAATCGCAGCGCTGAGACCGTGGCGCTGAAGGAAGTGCAAGGGCTCACCGGCTACATTCGCGGCGGCGTTACCGCCTTGGCCTGCAAAAAGGACTACCCCACCTACGTGGATGAAACGATTCACCTGTTCGATGTTGTGTCGGTGTCAGCCGGCCTTCGCGGTGTTCAGATCCTTTTGGCGCCCACAGATTATCTACGCGCAGTGAACGCGACCCTAGGCCCCATCGCGCTATTCTAGGGCAAAGGCAGCTGTGTTTCTGCCCCCCGGGCCCGCTCGCTTCGTTCGGCTTCGCCTCACATCCGGTGCTTGTACATCGACCTGCGGATTCGTTCCGGGCTTCCTTCCCACGGTCAGTCACCTTTCCGCAGTTGCCCTTCGCTTCAATTGGGACGAACTCCTTTCGGGGGGACTTTCACCACCAAGAAGGCGCCCATGCTGGGCGCACCACCAAAAAAAACGCCCCTCGTGGGGGCGTCTTTCGTGCGTCATCTCTAAATTAGGGTGCGGGCTTGATCGTTACGTCATCGACGTAGACTTTGCCGCTCCACTCTGCTCCGCCGACTGCGACGTCTTGGCCAACCATGAAGAGACCGAACTCAAGAAAACGGTTTTCCTCGGTCCCATTAGGCTTTGTGCAGTCGTAATCAGCGGGAAGTGTGAAAGTGATTTCGCGCCACACTCCTGGGGTCGGCAGTTCAACTACCGCATTTTTCCAGTAGTCGTTCGTGTGAACCACGACCTGCATGTGTGCCAGCTTTACGCTTTCTTCAAAATACACCCACATTGATATCGTCCGCCCTGGGTGCAGGTGAGCCAAAAGCTTCGTGCGGTCTTTGTGGGCGAAAAACCATTCTT
>JBBSJE010000523.1:0-2290 GCA_038257535.1 Polyangia bacterium | reverse complement strand
ATTTTGATGCCCAGCGGGGTGCCGGTGGTGTAGCGGGCCATGAGCGAAGGCGTGATGCCCGTGCGTAGATTGGCTTGGTTGTCGAGGTATTCGACGCCGAACACTGAATCGGCGCGGCCGATCGTCACCGCGAGCTCTTGTGAGGCAAACGGAATGATGCGCGCAAACGCTTGCTCCACAAACAGCCGCGTGTCGTCACCACGATCGGTAAAACGTGGAATCGCTTGCGCCCGGACGAACAGCAATAGGCTGCCGCTGGCGTTGGAGACGCGCAAATCGCTGCTGATGGTGTTCAGCAAGAACGACGGGCGTCCGCCCACACCCGCCGAACGTGGGAGAAAGCCATTGGTGAAGCGACCGTCGGCGTCGGTGGACGCTGCATCGCCTCGGCTGTTCACCGCGGGGGCAAAAGCGTCGACGCCATAGTCGGCGGGCAGGCGAGTGTCGTTGGCGGCCCAGCTGGTGCCGTCGCCTTGCGCGTCGACAAAGCCCACGTCAACGTAGCCGGTGGCCACGACTGTAGGGCCGGAAGGTGGAGGCGAATAGCCGTGTGAGCTCGTATCGAGGTCGGCGTCGCCCGTGTCATCAACGTCCTCGGTTTGCGCGAGAGCCAAGGGCAAAAGGCTTGTTGTGGCGACGCAGAACACGGCCGCGAATAGCGCTTGAGCGATCATGGCATGGCTCCGGCGGGCGGCGGTGCTGGGTTCACAGCTTTGCCTCTGTACGAGACGTACGGGCACGTTGCTGAAACAGGCGAAGGGTGAATCGCGTATGATGGCATAAACGCTTCGATGCGCTGGTGGCTGTCGAGGTAGATGCAGCGGCTGGCTTCAGGGGCGGAGGGCAGGGCGTTTTCAAACGCGGTTTCTAAGCTGCAAGATCCCTTGAGGATCACGCGGTAAAAGTAAGGCCTGTAAGCTTCGGCATCGGCTTGTGTGGCCGGCAGCCGCACCACTTCGATGCCCGCCGCCCGCATGTCTACAACATCAGCTTCGTCGCGTGGGTTGGGGGGAACGGTGGCGGCGGGCCCCAGCACCTTTGTGCCTTCGGGAAGGTCCACAAAATGAATCCGCCACAACGACCCGAACGCGGGGGCGTTCTTGGGCGCCACCTCACGCACGGACGCTGCGGTGGGATGGATGCCACCCACGCTGGGCAGGTTTGCCATCACACGTTGCCCGGATGTGTTCAAGCTACGAAACACAAACAAAGGATCTTCATGGATTACGCCATTGTCGTCCCAGGTAAAGCGATGGTCGCCGAAGGAAACCACGCTCATGGGCAGATCGTGACCGTCCACCCAGCCTTGCGCCTGGCCTATCACACCCACAATCTGGGTTTGCAAATGTGGATGCAGGTTGGTGGTCAAGCCGGTAGGGGCCGGCGCCAATGAGCACAACCGCCCGGGGCCAGGCACAAGCTCAAAGCCCGAGTTCAACACATCGGCGCTGGTGCGAAGGTCGGGCGTGATGTCGGGGGGAACCAGCACCCAGAACACTTGCCAATAGGGGCTGTAAAACGCGCTTTCGGGCCCCACCGAGAAAATCGGAAGCGTTTGTGCAGACGCGAGCGCAAAGTCGCCCTCTGGGGTGCGCTTGGCGGGAATGTAAAGCGGCTGCACCCACACTTTCGAAAAACCAAACCAATATTCTGTCGTGACGTAAGCGGCAGGCTCGCCTTCGGCAAATGCGGGCGTGGGGTCCAATGAGATCCCCATGGGTTGGCGCGTGTAGCGGCCGCGGATGCTGATGTCTCCGGGCGCCAAGGCCGCGGCGCCGGACTGCACCTGCGTTTGAATGTCGAAAAGGGTTAAGAGGGTGGCGGGCTTCGGTTGAGGCTCGTCGGTGCAGGCCGCCAGCAACGTGATGGCGATCAACATCGACAACCTTCCTAAGGCTGTCATGAGCGACGTGCCCCCGTTTGCGGCAAACTGGCGTCGGAAGGGTCCGGGTCCGGCGCCATCGGCAACGCGGCGCTAAATCGCCGCTCTTCGTCCGCAAAATCCGCAGCAAACAAGTTTTGAATGACGGCGGCAAGATTCACCGCATGCGATTGCTGATGGGCTGCGACGGCGGCAAGAAACTCCTGCGCGCTCGCAAAACGCGCTTCCGGGTCCACCTGCAACGCCCGCCGCAGAATGTCCGCAAGGGGTGCAGGCAGCGTCGCCAATTTCGCCCACTCACGAGGCCCAGGGCCTTGCGCGGCGGCAACCAAGAGTTCGTACATGGTGCTGCCCTCGTAGAGCGTTTGACCCGTGGCCGCGTAATGCATCACCAAGCCTAAGGAGAAT
>JBBSJE010000522.1:0-2326 GCA_038257535.1 Polyangia bacterium | reverse complement strand
TTGGGGGTTCAGCGGATGCCGCGCTGCCCTGGGCGCACTTGCCCGTGCGGCTGCAGGCGGCTTCGGATTTGTTGGCCACCCAAGCAGGCTTGACCGACGCCCAAGGCCGATGGGAGGTGCCCTGGCAACGCGTTGTGCATCCGTCGGACGTGATTACGGCCCACGTTGACACCCAAGCGCTGCTGGGGCCCACGTACGCCCCGCTTTGGAACGCGTCACCTGTTGCGGTCAAAACCCGCCCGTTGACTTGGAAATCCGTCCGCGTGCTGGTGGCCATAAAAAGCAGCATGCATCCCACCGATCCGCTTGTGGACTTCGCCCGTGCGCGGGTGCTGGAAAGCCTAAGCCAGCAGCTGCCTGGTGCCACGTTGGCCTCTAGCGCCACAAGCGTTGCCACAGCCGGTCCCGTGCAACTCACGAACATGGGGCACGACGTTGTGCTTCAAGCCGACATCAGTTGGGCGTTCGCCTCGGCTTTGGGTGGCCGAAGCGTTTGGTACGAGGCGCGCGCCACCCTTCAGTGCACCAACCTGTGGTCGCAAGACATCTTCGCCAACGCCCAGCCCAGCGTGCAGGAGGCCGGGATTGGCGACAAACACGCGGCAAAACAGGCCGTCAACAAGTTGGCCATTGAAATGGCGGGGCAAATGGCAGAAGCGCTCAAGGCCGCGCTGTCCGACTTACTGTGACTGATATGACTGCGGGCGTGGAAAACATGACATCCGTGTCCGATTCTCGTCGCCTGTCAATCTGAGGTTCGGCGCCCATTCGTGACCAGAACGACGTGAACGCGAGGCTTGGCGACGCCTAGTGTGAGCGGCATTGCATTGGCGGCCTACTTTTCCACCGCGGCACGACCGTTGCACAAGCTCGAAGCCGCATGGGTGATCGATGGCCGCAACCTCAGTTTTTTGAGCAATTTGAGCCTGTTTTTGACACTTCCGCATCGAGGAATGATGTGGGGAAAAAAACACCTGGATGCGCTTTTCGCGCAACCTTGAAGGCGCATCTGCCGAAAACAAAACTGAAGGCCGGCTGACAATCAGCCACTCATTTCGAAACGGCGCGCGGCCGCGGTGGGCAGCGCTTGGGCACCTGGGAAAGGATTCACATGACAATCGCGGTTATTCCAGAAGACGGAACCGAACCTCTGGCAAGCTTTGACGATATGGACACGGCGCTTGCGTGGGGTTTGCAGCAATTCAAAGGCAAACCATTCATCGTGCGCGTGTTTACAGACGATGACGGGCTAGAGGCTCCAGCCCCTCCCGCGCGGCGGCGCAAGCCAGCTGCAAAGGCGGTGGCGCAAGTGCTCAGAGCCGTTGACGAAGAAAGGCGCGAAACCTCATCATCCAAGCGCGTTGTCGCACATTGACAAAAGTTCCCGTTTTTTCTTGAAGCGTTGTTGAGAATACAGCGTCTCAATCGGACTTAGCTTAAAGGCAGTACCCCTCTGCGGCGAGTTGCTTTCCCCCCTGAAACAACTCGCCGTTGATCTTTCGAACGCTTTTGGGCTTAACCAAGGCCCCCCATGGCTAAGGTTGCACGCCTGCTAAGCTTCAGCCGTGTTTCGTCTTTACCTAAGTGTTGGAAAAACCGCGGCTCGAAATGCCGTAAGAGCCTGGCCTGTGGCTTTCTCCGTTTTGGTTTACGGCGCCATCTTGATAGCCGCGGGAGCTGTGTTGGGCGGCAACTTCATTGGTGGCATCATTCTGGGTTTGTTGTTCGCGGCCTGCTTTTCAAGCTACCTCACTTTGCTTGCAAGCGCTGTGGCAGGCCAGAAGGTGCGCTGGGTGGATCTGCAGAAGGGTTTCCAGGCCCGGTTTTGGGATGTGATCAGCGTGATGTTTGCGCTGTGGATCATCCGCTTCGGAACCCAGTTTTTGGCAAGCAGCACCGGACACAACGCGGGCGCCGTGATGGCGATGGTGGGCGTGGCGATCGCGCTGTTTTTCAATGTGATCCCCGAAATGCTCTACCAGGGCCAGTCGCGGTCATTTGCGCTTTTGATGGATTCTGCACGATTCATCACGCGAAATTGGATGGGCTGGTTCTTCCCACACATCGTGTTGGCGGTGATCGTGTTTGCTCCTATGGGCGCGTTGCGGGTGTCGCACCCTGGTGAACTGGTGCTGCTATTTCAGCGCATGTTCTCATTGGCCGGCCCTGTGGGTTTGTTTCTACAGACACCCTTGTGGGCGAAACCCTTGGTGCTCTTGCTGGTGCACTTTGTCATGGTGTTCCGCGGCCTGCTGTTCAAGGAGTTGCAGTACAGCAATCCTCGTCTGCGCGCGTTCCAGGCTGCGCAACGCGGCTCGTAGTTTCA
>JBBSJE010000521.1:0-2381 GCA_038257535.1 Polyangia bacterium | reverse complement strand
GTTTGGGTGCCCGGATACTGGACGTGGAACACAAACCGGCATGTGTGGGTGACGGGCGTGTGGGTCTTGCCTCCTCAGCCGAACGTGGCCTGGGTTGAGCCCCAATGGGTAAATGAAGGAGGCGCCTGGCTGCTTTTCGAGGGACAGTGGTCGTTGTCGCTGCGCTGACGCGCCATAAACGAAAACAGCGCTGCGATCTACTCAGCTACGTGATCCTCTGCCCTCCCTAATTTGAACAATCGATTTGCCCGCCCATCCAGGCGAACGATACGGACGCGGTGTTGCCACCTGGGCCGCACCTACCACGGAAGTATCCGTGTAAGCCGCCCGCACCATTAGGTTCGACTGCTTTGCCTCCCGTTGGATTTTGTGGGTTTCGGCGACCAAGGCGCTGTCAGTGCGTTCTGAGGCAAGCGCATTTGGCGGAGGAACTGAAATGGGGCTCGACAAGCGGCGCGCCAGATTCGGTTGCCTCGATCAACCTTGGTGCTGCAAGGCCTCGACCCGGTCAGTGCTGCCCCACGCACTTGAGACAGGGGGGGGCTTGCCCCGGCGAACAATCCGCTGGGTTGCACACCCCCAGGGGCCCCGCCGGCGGCAGGAGACACTGCTCGTAGGCCTTGGTGCATTGGGAAGATACAGGCGCTTGTCGTTGCTCAGGGCATGCTGTGAAGCCCACCACAAGCAAAAGGACGAAAGGGATTTGGTATCGCATGGCAAGCGTGTTTTAGCAGCGTTCTTGCGGCCTGTGCATTCGCCTCCATAACACACCGCGGGTATGAAAGGGTTACGCCATTTCGACCAAATAACGTCGAAGCAAGAAGCGGGCGCTCCTTAACGAAAAAGCAAAGCGAAAAGAATGGCACGCAGCTTGCTGTTTCACTTGCTGTTCAACGGCCACGGCACAGGCCCCCTGGTCGCGCTACAGAGCATAATAGTGTCCTTTAGGCAGGGAATTTCAGCGTATGGGGAGCACCGGCGAATTGGCTCGTTTCATCCGGCATGAGAAACGGGCCGTCTTTGATGAGTGGTCAATTGCGGTGCGAATGATCCCGCAGGCGCGAACCCTTTCGGGGCCTGCCCTGCGTGATCACGTTCCCGACCTTCTTGATCGTGTCTCCGACCTCGTTGAACGCGGCGATGAGCAAGCGCACGATGACCTGGAGGCCGACGCCGACCAGCACGCTTTTCAGCGGTTAGAGGCCGGGTTTGATCTTAGGCAAGTGGTAACGGAGTATGCCTACCTGCGCGAATGCATTCTCCGTCGCCTTGATCAGCTTGAACTCGGCACGACGCTGGTGCAGCTGCGGGTGTTGAACCGCTGCATTGACACAGCCATCGCCGCGTCAGTTGATAACTTTGTCGAATCACGAAACCGCACCTTGCGCACCATGGATCAGATCGCCACCGCGGCACTTGAAAGCTCGAGCTTGAATCAATTCTTGGAGCGCTTGCTGCAAGTGTTTAAGAACACCACGCCTGCAGTGGACGAAGCCACGATCTTGCTGCGACAAGACGACTGTTTGTGGGTGCGCGCCGCCGTGGGATTTGGCCGAAGCGGCTTAGAGCCGCCTATGTGACGCGGGAGGTGTCAATCGCCCAAAAGTACTAGAACCAATGGCCCGCTTGAAGGCATGTACCAAGCAGCCGATACTTAGATCTGATCGTCGGTGGTAGCGAAGGCTGCCCAGAGTGATCGTTGGGGTTATTGAAGAAGGGTCCCCTTGCTCATGCGCAACAAGTTGAAGTTCTCTTGTTTCTGCGGGTTTGTGCCGGTTATCGCGTTGGCTACCGCTTCGCTCAACCTTGGCGCCTGCTCTGGCAGCGTTGTGGATGGCGCTCCCGGCGAAGACGACCAAGGCGGCGACGACACAAGTCAAGCGGGTGGCACCACCGGCTTGCCACCGGTTGCCGCGTGCAAGGACCCATCTTTCCCCACAGAGGCGCCTTTGCGCAGGCTCACCGCCCGCGAGTACGCCAACACGGTCCGTGACCTGTTTCCTGCTACCTCCTTCAAATTGCCCGAACTGCCGGAAAGCTCCTCGGGCCATGGGTTTCGCAATGACGCCAGCGCTCAGGGGGTGGCTTCGCTGCTGATCGAAAGGTACAACGCGGCTGCTGAGGCTGTTGCCAACGCAGCGGTTTCGGGGTTGGCAGGCTGGGCACCTTGCAAGCCTGAAGGCGATGGCAAAGCCTGCGCGTCGCAGGTGGCACTTGCCTTGGCACCTCGCGCCTACCGACGTCCGCTTGCCGACGATGAGCGACAGCGCCTGGAAAATTTTGCGACGTCCTCTGTTGGTGATTTCGGTTTTGAACCCGGGATGCGGCTGTTTCTTCGCGGCTTGCTGCAATCGCCACATTTTCTTTATCGACCCGAACTG
>JBBSJE010000520.1:0-2403 GCA_038257535.1 Polyangia bacterium | reverse complement strand
CTCGCCGCGGCCCGCATCCGATCGGATGCTTTACCGAGGCGGTTTACCTCCCACAGCCGCTGGAGGAATTCAAGTTCACCCGCACCTACATAAAGGCGACGCAAGAACCCAGATCCGACCCGGGAGCGCAGGCCATTTGGCGGGCCGCTGAACACGCCAAGAGTTCCAGCGACTGGCGCTACAAGGAGATCGAGACGACTCACATGGTCGCAAGCAATCGGCCGAATGAGCTTGCAGGCACCCTCATCGAGGTGGCGCGCCAGTGATCGCCAGGTGTGGTCTAACCCTTCTACAAGGACTTCCCCCTTTGTCAAGATTGGCAGTTAAGTTTTTCTGTTTCGTTGATCGTTGACCATCCACCGAGAGTCGAGCTGGCTGATAAAGATGCGATGCGACAGAGAACAGACTGCACATCTACAAACGGCCTTGTTGCACCCCGGCGGGTGCGGACCCAGATACGAACCGCTCAGTCGGGCTCCATTCCATCCACGGGGTTGGGCGCGATTGCCGCCACGCAGGGTTAGTCGAGTTCACCGGCTGCCGGTCTGACCTATCGATGCATCTTCGAGAGCATGTCTTTCGTGGGAAGGTTGGTTAGTTGTCGGGTTGATCGGATAAGGTCGCGCGCCTCAAGCCGGGCAGCTGGCCAGCGCGGAGTGCGCGGAGCGCGCGGGATTGATCTTTTCGAGAGCAGTTTGCTTCGCGTCGGGCTTGATGCTTACGTGCCTGGGGTCGAAGCCGAGCTCACGCGTCATGACGGCCCACAGGATGCGGGCGTTCTTGTTGGCCATGGCCACGCAGGCCTTCTGCCAGCCGACACGGGCGACGAGCTGCACCAACCAGCGCGAGATCGGGTCGTCGCGTTTGCCTGCGCTCATGACCGCGGACTTGGCGCCCTGGATCAGCAACGTGCGCAGGTAGTCGTCGCCGCGCTTGGTGATGCGCCCGAGACGGGTCTTGCCGCCGCTGGAGTCCTGGCTGGGCACGACGCCGAGCCAGGCACCGAACTGGTGGGCTGCCTTGAACTGCTTGAAGTCACCGACGCCGGCGACCATGGCCGAGGCGGTGAGCTCGCCGATGCCGGTGATCTTTGCCGCGCGCTTGGCCTCGGGGCTCGAGCGCACGTGCGTCCCGACCTGCTGGTCGCACCATCGCATGTGCTCGTCGAGCTCGCGCCAGTGCTCGAACGCGCGCTGCACGACCAAGCGTGCTCGGGTGCTCAACTCGTTGCCGGCATCTTCGATCACATCGGCCAGCACCGCTCGCAACGCCTTGGGGCTTTTGCCGAACACCAGGCCGTGTTCGCCCAGCACGGCACGGATGCGGTTGATGCAGGCGGTGCGCTCTTCCTTGAAGCCCTCGCGCACCCGGTGCAGGCTCATCACGCCCTGCTGCTCGCACGTCTTGACGGGCACGAACCGCATCGTCGGCCGTGACGCAGCCTCGCAGATCGCCGCCGCATCCGTCATGTCGTTCTTGCCGCTCTTGCCTTCCATGCGGTACGGGGTCACGAAGTTGGCCGGTATCAGCCGCGCGTGCAGCCCCAGCGCACCGAGTCTGCGCGCCCAGTGATGCGCGCTCGAGCACGCCTCCATCGCGACAAGGCAGCCCGCGGGCAGCTGCTGGCACCAGCCGATGAATTGATCGCGCTTGAGCGCGCGTGACAGCACACGACGGCCCGCCGCATCCACCGCGTGCACCTGAATCACCAGCTTGGCAAGGTCCACTCCTACCCGCGCAATCAGCACTCGTGTAATCTCGCCCATGGGCTTCCCCTTTTCAGTTTCAGATTGAAGTTCGTATCTCAATCTTGGTGCTTCGACACCGTTACCGAAAGGTGGGAAGTCCCTTCGTATTCCATCGAGCGGACGTTCCAAAGGCCGCTTCGCGCCCTTTGGCCCGCCGCTCATGTCAAACGTTAGGCGCCAATGTCCACCACCGTCTTTCGCCTCTTTGTGATTCTCTCGCTCCTGTTGCCTCTCGTGGCCATGGGGGTTGACGCTCTGTTCCCGACTCTCATCTCACGAACCCTCACCGAAGCAGTTCAAGCCGAGCCTCTTTCGCTCTTTTTTGAGAGGTGGTGGTTCATTGTTGTTGTCGTCGTCCTCGTAGCGGCTGCATTGGCCGGCTCCGTCGGCATGCTCCTATTTAAACGTTGGGCCAGGAGCGTTTCCCTTTGGTCAACGGCGTTCTTGCTCCTGTGCTTGCCGTTCATGGGCAGCATCGTCGAGTCCGGGATGGCGGCGTCTCTCTATGAAGCCTCATCTATGTTGTGGGGTGCCGCGCTAGCCGCAGCCTACTTCACTACATTGCGCCACCGCTTCGGCGATGTGTGGGTTGACGCCTAACCCCTCCATCGAGCGGACGTCCCAAAGGCCGCTTCGCGCCCTTTGGCCCGCCGCT
>JBBSJE010000519.1:0-2439 GCA_038257535.1 Polyangia bacterium | reverse complement strand
GAGCTCTTCGTTTATGCCGTGGAACCAGGCAGCCCCGCCGACAAAATTGGCATTCGGCATGGCGACCAGCTGGTCACGCTCAACGCAGAGCCCATCTTGCACTGGGCGCAGTTGGCGCAAAAGTTGGCATCGGGTTCCACACGGGACTTTCACATCACATGGGTTTCCCCCGGGGGCGTTCCTCACGAAGCCACATTCAAGCAAGAGCTGAGGCCGCCCGTTGATGCCTACAGGCGCGGCGAAGATCGTTTGGTGTTTGGCGCCGAAAGCCGACGCGCCTGGCGAACGGCCGACACGACACCGATCAAGACTCGGTTCCTCTATGCAGCTGATCACGCCATCACGCGCACGGGGCAGTTGATCGTGGCCATGGGCCAAGGTTTCTTTGAGGTCGTTCGCGGTCGCGTGCCCCTGTCAACTTTGGGTGGCCCGATCACCATCGGCTACGTGGCGGGCGTGGCCGCGGAACAAGGGCTTGATCAATACCTGTGGTTGCTGGCGCTGCTTTCAATCAACATTGGGTTGCTTAACTTCCTTCCCGTTCCGATCCTCGATGGGGGTCAACTGGTGTTTTTCACCATCGAACTTTTGAAGGGGCGCCCCCCTTCGCGTCGCGCGCGTGAGGTTGCCTCCTACGTAGGGTTGGCCGCGGTGGTTGTGCTGATGGCCTTGGCGCTCAAGAACGACGTTGTGCGGTTTTTGTTGGAGTAACGATGTTATCAAACAGCGCCACCCGTCCGTTCTTGGCCATTGAAACGTCCACGCGCACAGCGCGTGTTGGGTTGTTCGATGCGGCTGGCAACACACTGGCGTTGGCGGCGCAGACCGCCGATCGGCATTCGGCTGGGCTCTTGAGTTTGTGCGACCAACTGTTTCAGCAAACGGGAACAGCGCCTTGCGGCCTGGTGATGATCGCGTGCGGCGCCGGACCAGGAAGCTTCACCGGACTGCGCGTGGGATTGGCCCTGGCCAAGGGTTTGGCGCTGCCGTTTGCCACGCCCCTGGTGTTGATCTCTTCCTTGCACACGTTGGCCTGCGATCTGGCCGCGCTGCCTCAAGCCAAAGCCGCATCGCACCTTGTTGCGTGTTTAGACGCAGGCAAAGGCGAACTGCACGCGCAGATTTTCTTCGCCGGACAGCACGGGCCCGAACCCCAGCAAGCCGCGTGGCGTCTATCGCCCGAGGAACTTTGTAAGCGGCTTGAACTTTCGCACGGACAGGGGCCTATGGTTGCGGGGGGCCCAGAGCTGGCAAAATTTCCCGCCCTTGTCGCCCGCGCCCAGAGCCCCACGCGGGGGGCGTCATGGGTGCTCGACGCCCCCGGCCCTTCCGCGGTGTGCTTAGCCGGCCTGGCGCTTGACGCTCTGGCGGATGGGCAAGCTCAAGATCTCGCCACGGCGGCGCCCACATATGGCCGGCTGCCTGACATCACACAACCTCGGCGCAAAATCGTTGGGCCTGGACAAGGTCACTGATAGAATGAGCCAAACGGAGGTGCTCATGGGGAACGCGCAAAGCGCGACAGCCGAGAACATGGAATCTTTCAACGCGCAAGCCGTAGAAGAGCTGCGCGTTCGGCACACAGAGCTGAAAAAGCAGCTTGATGCGCTTAACCGGCACATCTCGCTCACCCCACGCGAGCAGCTAGAAAGCGCCCGCCTCAAAAAAGAAAAGTTGGCGATAAAAGACCGAATCGCTTCTTTGGGCGGCCAGGTTTAATCGCCCGGGCGCCAATGTCCCAGCCACCGTCCAACGCGGAGGCCCCCGACGCCTTCTTGGCGCGGCTTGAAGCGTTTCGGGCCTCCGGAATCCGCATTGATGCCCAGGGACGGTTTTGGCACCAAGGCGCAACGGTCGAACACGAAGGGTTTCGGCAAGCTTTGTTTCGCTGGCTTGATAGGTTGCCCCCGCCTGATGGTCGCTACATTTTGCGGCTGGACGACAAACGCTACGCGTACATCGATGTGGACGACACGCCGCTTGTTGTGAACACGCTGCGGTGGCAAGCCGATCGCGCCGTGCTGTCGCTCAGTGATGGAACCGAAGAAACCTTGGACGGGGCCCAACTGACGATTGACGCGCACGGCATTTTAAGAACGTGGGTGCGCGGCCACCACTTGGAAGCTCGGCTGTCCACGGCCGCCACGTCCGCCTTGGCCCCTGCCCTTGACCTTGACCCCGCGCCCGCACTTCGATTGGGCGCGGTGCCTGCGATCCCGCTTCAGCCTCGGCAAGCGTGGCCGCGGTCTTAGCCAAAAAAAAAAGTTCGTTTCTGCAGTCCTTGCGGCGCTAGGCCACGGGCACCCGCACATCAAATCGAGCACCGCCCAACGCGGGCTCGGCATCGCCCACGGCAATGTCGCCGCCATGATCGATCAGAATCTTGCGCACGATGGCCAATCCCAACCCCGTGCCGCCTTCCTTATGCGTGATGTAGGG
>JBBSJE010000518.1:0-2444 GCA_038257535.1 Polyangia bacterium | reverse complement strand
CCTATTGGGGGAAGACGGCGGCATTCAGAAGTTGCTTTCTAGCGACAAAGCTTGGGTCAACGCCGCCAGCGCCCCCCTTTATGGCGCCAGCGTGCAAGGGGACAACCTACAGCGTATCGATCTTGACCGCAGCCAACGCCGCGGGCTGTTGACTCAGGCGGCTGTGTTGGCCGGTTTTGCGCATCCCGAGGTGCAATCTGCGGTGCAGCGCGGGGTGTTCGTGCTCGAGCACTTCTTGTGTTCAACGCCACCAGCGCCCCCACCCAACATTCCCGCAGCGCCTCCGCCTGAGGCCACTGACGACGAAACCACCCGGCAGAAGTTTGTGCGCGCGCACGAGAACCAAGCTGGGTGTAAAGCATGCCACGAACGCCTCGATGCTGTTGGATTCACCTTCGAGAACTACGACGCCCTCGGCAGGTGGCAAACCGTTGAGCTGGTGGGCGCCGAAAAGAAAGAGCTGCCGGTGGACGCATCGGGTGCCATCACTGAAACTTACGACGCCGACGGAACCTTTGAAAACGCTGTGGAAATGATCGACAGACTCGTGCCCAGTGAACAGGTTGCGCAATGTTTCGTGCAAAATTTTTATCGCTATGCCTTGTCGCGGGACTTGGTTGACGAGGATGGATGCACGGTGGCCAACACCACCGATGCGCTTGTTGCGGGGGGCGGAAAGTTCAAAGAGTTGTTGCTTGCGGCTGTGATGAGCAACCAATTTCGCTACCGCGCTTCTACCTCATTTTAAGGATTACCCATGAACATGAACCGTCGTGACCTTGCAAAGGCTTTTGGTGTGGCAGGAGCTTCTATGTTTTTGCCTAACCTGCGCAGCGCACAGGCAGCCGGCACGCCGCCCAAGCGACTGCTGATCTTCTATACGCAGCATGGGACGCTGCCGTGGCTGTGGAAGCCACAAGGCAGTGGCACCAATTTCACTTTGGGACCCATGCTTGCTCCACTTGAACCCTATAAAAAGGATCTAATCCTGATCGACGGCCTCGACTTCAAAGGCCTCAAAGGCGCCGGAAGCAAAGACGACTTTACCTGCGGCCATGCGCGCGGCCAATCCAGCTCGCTTACGGCATCAATACAAACCGAGGGGGCAACCGCCAAAGCCGGGGGGCCCTCAATCGACTACCACATCGCCAACGGCCTTATCAAAGAAAACAATGGCAAACCGGTTACCGCTGTGCCCGTGGTGCAGGCGGCTATCATAGAGAACCGTCCCAATGTCATGAGCTGGGGCCAGCCCTATCAACCAGCCGCGGGGCAAAACGTGCTACCCGAACATGACGCCCTCAAGGTGTACAACCGCCTTTTTCCCAATGGCGCTCCATCGTCAGGCGACACCGCGCCCATGGTTGACAACAAGGAAGGGCTGCAGCGCAAAGCCTCCCTAAACTTTCTGTCACGCGAGTACCGCTTGCTACAAGACAAGCTGGGTAAATTTGAGCGCGATCGGCTAGAGCAGCATGCAAATTTGGTTTCTGATCTGCAACAACGAGTCGATCTTGTAAGTGCCGGTGGCGGTCCAACAGTGGCCTGCAAGGCGCCCCAAGGCGTGAAGGCCAACAAAAAGCAGAACGCCTATTACGATCCGCTCATTTGGGAAAATACTCGACCCACGGTGCCGCTTTTGGCGCAGGCGGCCTTTGCATGTGACCTCACGCGCGTGTTTGCCATCCACGTGGAAGATCCACCGCCGCGCATCTATGGAGGTGCGCCAGGGTTTTCGTCCACCCACGATATGATTCATAAAGTTTACGTTGGTCCCAAAACCGGTCCGGTGGAAACGGCACTAAAGATGTACGGGGTGTTCACCAGCATCTTTAAGGAAACCCTGGATCTGCTCGCGTCCGTGAAGGAATCGGATGGGAAATCTCTGCTTTATCACACAGCCGTGCTTTGGTGTGGTGAGCTGGCACAACCGGGGCATTCAACCGCAAACTGTAAGTGGCTTACGGCAGGACAGCTGGGCGGCTACCTCAAGACCGGGCAAACCCTGACGTATGACGATGACCGGATCAACTTCATCGACGGCAGCAAGGGCGATGCTGTTCCCTCAAACGGCGATGTATTCACCACCTTGGCCAACGGCATGGGTGTTCCCACAACGGCATTCGGAGTCAACACCAAGGGTGAGTTGGCGGCGATGAAGGCATAGCCACGCCCAAAGCGCATAGCTACAAAGGCCGCTGAGGCAACTAGCGCACGAAGATCTTGTCGTAGCGCCACCATGTGGGGCTGGTGTTGCCAGGTGCTGCAGAGTTGCAGCTAACGCCCGTGCCTATCCCCGCCGGAAGTGACAGGTCCATGCGCCGCACGGTAACTTCGATGGTGCTAGGTACTGGCTCCGCCCGGTTCCAAAAGTGTTTCGCCTTTCCATCGCAGGTTTCGATGACGCCGTCGAAATTGTCACCAACCGCTGCCATGAGTGATTG
>JBBSJE010000517.1:0-2469 GCA_038257535.1 Polyangia bacterium | reverse complement strand
GGGCTTGATGCGCGATCTGTTTCCCGGTGAAGCGCCCCAAGATGGCCGGCAAACCAACACGGGCTCCGTGCGGGTGAGCCAATCGATGCCGGCGTCCAATTCGAGGCCCTACACGCTGCAGGTGCGCTCGCCCACCGTGCCCCCCGTTTCGGTGTCGGCGAGCGCTTCGGGAAGTTCATCGTTGGTGCAACAGGCTGCAGAAGCGGCCGCGCGGGCGAATCAGCCCCTGTACAAGAAAACTGGCTTCGTGGTGAGCGTGGTTTTGGTGCTGGCCATTGCCGGGTTTGCGGGTGGCATCGTGGCCATGCGAAACAACTCGGAGCCGCAGGTGATCTACCGCCCTGCGGGCAGCCAGGTCAAAGATGGACCCCTGCAAATTGAAGTCGATTCCATTCCCGGGGGCGCCCAAGTTCATGATCAGGCCAGCAACAAACTGTTGTGTACCACGCCTTGTGTCGCCAACATCGATTGGAAAGCTTCCGAGCCCACAATCTTGGTGTTGCGCAAAGAGGGGTACGAAGAAACCACGAAGGACGTACGCCCGCCTTTGAAAGTGTTTGCAAGCTTGAAGGCGGCCTTGGGCTCAGGCAATCGCCGGCCGGCGCCTGCGGTGCCCAACATTGCACCCCCACCACCGCCACCTACGCCGGAAAAACTTGAACCGGCCAACGACCCAAGAGGCTCGTCGCGCAGGGGTTCGTCCAGCGGCAGTGGTTCAAGCGGCTCGAACCGCGGTTCGTCGGGATCAGGGTCCAACGACTCGGCTGGCCGCGCGGCGAAAAAAACGCCCGCTTCCGAGCTGGTAAACCCCTTTTGATTTGATCAGCCTTCCCGATGTACGCTCGCTATCGCATTGCCGTGGTCGTTCCGGCGTACAATGAAGCCGACAAGATCGAGCGCACGTTGCGTTCGGTGCCCGCCTTCGTTGATCATGTGATCGTCATTGATGACGCCAGCGTTGATGCAACCGCCGCCTTGGAGAAAGCGTTCGCGCGCGCGGGCCTTGAGGTGATCTCACACCCCAAAAATCGTGGTGTGGGTGCCGCGTTGGCCACGGGTTATCGCCGTGCCTACGAATTGGGGGCCGATGTCACGGCGGTGATGGCGGGCGATGCGCAGATGGATCCGCAAGATCTCCCTGCGCTTGTTCAAGCGGTTGTTGATGGCGCTGATTATGCCAAGGGCAACCGCTTTGCCACCGCGGGCGTGTGGCGGGTGATGCCGTTGTCGCGATATCTGGGCAATGTGGCGCTGTCATACTTCACGCGCGTTTGCTCGGGCCTATGGCACGTGTTTGACTCACAATGCGGCTACACCGCTGTAAGCCGCGCGGGCCTTGTGGCGCTGATAAGCCAACCGCTCTTTCCTCGCTACGGATACCCCAACGACGTGCTGGTCCGTATGGCGTGTTCAGGCGCCCGGGTTGTGGACGTGCCCGTGCGAGCGGTTTATGGTCCAGCTTGGCGGTCGGGCATACGCCCCTTTCGCGTGGCGTGGCCCATCACGAGGTTGCTCTTGCGCGGTGGTCTGAATCGTTGGTGGCGTCGCAGGATCCCGGCTGCCCACGCGCCGGCTCTGCTGTCTGATTGAGGGCCACTTTCCCGTGCGGACGCTGGGCGTTGTGACCACGTCGTTCCCGCAGAACGACGCTGACATGGCGGGACGCTTCGTTCATACGTTGCTGTGTTCGCAGCGCACAAACGAGGCCGTCGAGGTGCTGGCCATCGGGCGCCACAATGAATCCGTCTGGCACCAAGGCATGCGCATCACCCGCGTGGCCAGCCGTGGCCTCTTTGATGCGGATGGCGCCCCAGAGGTTTGGGACCGCAGCCACGGACGCCAACGGGTTGCCGTGGCGGCGGAGGCGCTGCGGGTTACGGCGGCACTTACCCGCAGCGTGAGCGTTCACGCCCGCAGCTGGCATGCCGTGCAAAGCCACTGGTTGGTGCCCTCGGCGCTCGCTGTGGCGTTGGCGGCCCCCGCGTTGTTTCACACCGCCTACGTGCATTCAGGGGATGTGGCGTGGCTGGAAGCGGCTCCCGGTGGCGACAGACTTGCGCGGTGGCTGCTGGCGCGCGTGAACGAAGTGGTTTGTGTTTCGCCATCCTTGGCGGCAAGGGTTCATGCGCTGGTGGGGACGGAGGTTGAGCTGAACCTGAAGGTGCAGGCCATGCCGGTGGACGCGTCGCTTTTCCGCCCGCAAACGCAATCGGCCTCTGAACCTCCCCAGATCGTTTTGGGCGTGGGGCGTTTGGTGCCCATCAAAGGTTTTGATTTGCTGGTGTTGGCGCTGGGCGGGCTGGCGCCCAAATTTCGACCGTCGCTGGTTTTGCTGGGCGAGGGCCCTGAACGCGCGCGGCTTGCGGCCTTGGCCCACCGCGTGGGGGTGCGGCTGCAGATGCCGGGGGTGGTTTCGCCCTCTTCGGTGCGCGGCTGGATGCAGCAAGCCGCTGTCTGTGTGGTGCCCAG
>JBBSJE010000516.1:0-2472 GCA_038257535.1 Polyangia bacterium | reverse complement strand
AGCCGCCTGCACAAAAAGCCGGTTGCGTTGGTCCGTGGAAGGCTCGGGGCGAAGGTCGTCCGTTTGGGCAAAGAAGCTGCGTTCGGAGGCGGGCTTGCCGTAGTCGGCGATCACGGTGTGTCGCTTTTCTATGCCGGATCCCAACATCAAACGCGTTAGAAACTCGAGCGCTTGCGGATCTTGCGCAAATACCTGTTTTGCCACCTCCAAAGACTGTTCTCGAGTGCAAACGTGCGGAGGCAACTTTGTGGCAATGTCGAGAACGAACGCTGCGGAGTTGTTTGTCATCCGTGGTGCTCCCGCAAGCTTGGTCTGGCGTGCGGTGGTGGCCATGCCATTGCAGGCAATCGCGTGCCGCGCGCCACCACAGTTGCCAACTGCGGCATGATGGCCAAGGCACGCAACGCCGCGCCTGAAAACGCGGGACGTTGCAGGGCGCGGTGCAACCACATCGCCCGGCCCATGACAGCGCGCGCGGTTTTGTGGGCCTTTTGCGCGTACACCTCCGCTGCATTGTGTGGGCTTTCAATGAGGCTTTGCGCCGCCAAGGCACCCGACGTGAGCGCGAACGACAGGCCGGTGCCGGTAAATGAAGGCAACACCGCAAACTGATCGCCCACCGCCAACATCCGCGGGTGCGTGGGCGTGCGTGGATCGCAGTGACCGTAGGGTAGGTTGGCAACGGTCAGAGGCCTTGCCCAGGCGGGTGTGGCTGTGGCCAGCAGTTCATGCAGCAGCGGCACCTGTGTGCCCAGACGCCGCAACAAAGCCAAATCCTTGCAGCCTTGCGCTTTTGCGGCTTGCCCCTGAATCAAAAGACTTACGGTGGCGGTGCCATCATCGATGCGCGCAATGCCGCCGTAGCCGCCCTCGAAAAAGAACAAATGCAGCGTGTCCTGCAACTTGGCCAACAACGATGCGGACAGCGCCTCGAAATTCATCTTGTAACCGATAAGGTTTTGCGTGCGCGGCGGTGTGCGGGTGTGAAAACCGCGGACCGCGTGTTTGCCGGTGGCTAGCAGCAAGGTGGGCGTTTCCACCGCACCCAGCGTGGTTTCAAGGCGAAAGCCGTTGGCGATGGGCGTGATGGTTTGCACACTAACCCCACGCTCGACGCGGGCCCCACAAGCTTCCGCTTGGTTCAGCAACCACGCATCCAGAAATGGCCGCGCCACACTTTGCGCCGCGGGCGAGAACGGCAACGGCACCATGATCTGCCGGTTTGCCGAGCAAACACAAAGTTTGTTCAGCGTCACGGCTTCGGCCTGTCGCCAAGGAAAGCCGTTGTTTGTGAGCAGCGCAACCGCTTCGGGGGAAAGAAATTCCCCGCATACCTTGGGGACCACGTGCAGATTGCGCTCGAAAACCAAGCAAGGGACTTTGGCGCGCGCCAGAGCCAATGCGGCCACCGCGCCGGCGGGGCCACCGCCCACGATCACGAGCGGGTCTGCAGCCGTCACGAAGAGGCCTGCTCCAAAGCCGGCGCCGCAGCGCTTTGCAGTTGGGCTTGCACGAAGGCCACCACATCACCAACCGTGCGAAACCCGGTGGACTGATCCTGCGGTATGCGAATGTTTAGTGACTCTTCCAACTCAAACAACAGCTCCAGCGCTGAGAAGGAGTCGAGCCCGAGCCCCTCTTTCAATTGCAATTCATCGGGCATCGCGGGCGGCGTTTGTTCCGTTACTTTCGCAAATGCGGCTGCCATCCTTTGCACAATTTCGTCACGGTTCATCGTTGTTCCTTCCAAACGCCAGCGCCACGTTGATGTTTCCGAATCCGAAAGAGTTGGATAATGCAAAGCGGGTGTTTGTGGCACGCGATTCGCCCTGCACCACACCTATCTCGCATAAGGGGTCGCGATTTTCGCAATTGGCGCTAAGAGGCATGCGCCCGTGCCATAGAGTTAACACTGTGGCCACGGCTTCCAGCGCGCCCGCGGCGCCCAAGCTGTGTCCCGTAAGCGGCTTGATCGACGAGACGGGCAACCGCGCCGCGGCCTCGCCAAACACCAGGTGCATCGCACGCGATTCCGCTAAGTCGTTGTCAATGGTGCCTGTGCCGTGCGCGTTGACGTAGCCAATGGCATCGGCCGTTAGTTCCGCATCCCGCAAGGCGGCCTGCATCGCCATCGCCGCGTCCTCGGCATCGGGCCGCACGGCCACGGCATGGTGAGCCCCCAAAGTTTGCCCAAAACCGCAGACCTCGCCGTAAATGCGGGCCCCTCGGGCGCGCGCGTGATCAAGCGATTCCAAGACCAACATGCCGGCGCCTTCCCCCAGCACAAATCCGTCGCGGCTTTGATCGAAAGGTCGGCAAGCTTGGGCAGGCGTTTCGCTTTTTCGTGCCAGCACGTTCAGCATTGAAAACGCTGTGAGCGTGAACTTGGTGATGGGGGCTTCGGCGCCCCCTGCAAGCATGAGGTCAGTTTCGCCCATGCGGATGCTGCGAAACGCATGGCCCAAAGCCTGT
>JBBSJE010000515.1:0-2478 GCA_038257535.1 Polyangia bacterium | reverse complement strand
CCCATCACATTGGCCGCGTCGTGGGGCCAAGCGCCCAACTGGCAATCCAAGATCAGCTGGAAAGCCGCCCGCGTGTTCGATCCCCACATCGACGACCCCAAGAAGGCGTTCGACAGCTTGTTTTCAGGCATGGTGTCCGCCCAGCCCAGCGGAACAACATCGTCGTCCAACGAAACGCTCGAATCACTCCGCGCACAAAACAAGAGTGTTTTGGATTTCGTCAAAGCAGACATCGACACGCTATCGGGGCGCCTCGCCGCCCCAGACAAGGTGAAGCTCGCTCTGCATATGGATGCCATTAGGGAAATCGAAAAAACGATCACCAGCATGCCCTCGGCCAGTGGGCCGCAGCCATCCTGCAACGCCGGGGCGCTCAGCACCAGCATCACTCAGAATGCCAGCGATTTTAAGCGATCGATCGAGATCAAAATGGACCTGATTGCCACTGCCTTCGCTTGCGGCAATCGACGTGCGGCAACTTTGCTCACGCAGGGCGCCTCGGGTGGTCGCAACCCTTTCGGGTCGCCTAACCATCACGATGTGAGCCACTTCAAAGGAACAAATCCGCAGGATGTGTGGGCCAAGATCGACGCTTGGTACGCCGAGCGGCTTGCTTACCTGGCACAAAAGCTTTCGGATCTACAGATCTTGGACACCACCGTGGTCGCATGGGCCACCGAAATTGCCGAAGGTCACTACCAAAACGGGTTCGTGATTCCCTTGCTGGGCGGCTCTGCCTTGGGCTTGGCCAATCGTCGCACGTTCACGGGCAACAATTCCATGTCGAACATCTGGGTGTCCATTCAAAAAGCCATGGGCGTCAAGAAGGACACCTTCGGAACCAAATCGACCGGCGGCATTACGGGATTGTACACAGGCGCCTAGCCGGTGGCTGCCTGGCGCACTAAATAACGATCAAGCCGCGTTGCACAGCAACGGTCGCTGCCGCCGTGCGGTCGCTCACGCCCAACTTGAAGAAGATCTTGGTCACATACGTCTTCACTGTGGCCTCTGACAGACCAAGATCTTGGGCCACTTCCTTGTTGCTGGCGCCGCGAGCGATCAGCGCTAGCACGTCTCGTTCCCTAGGGCTTAGCGGAATCTGGGAAGTTGTTTCTGCCAGCCGCTGCGCCACATCGGGGGGAATCAATCGCTGCCCCGCGTGCACGCGTCGAATCGCCTCAATGATCTCACCGCCAAAACTGTCTTTGAGAATGTACGCCGACGCCCCCGCTTGCAGCGCTCTGACAATGTCTTCGTCGCCATCGAACGTGGTGACCACAACAAATTTGGCTTCGGCCCAGCGCGCGCGCACATGCCGGATCACCTCCACGCCGCTGAGCTTGGGCAGACGCAGATCAACCAGGGTGACATCGGGTCGATGTTCCAGAATCACCCCAACGGCCGCTTCACCGTCGTCAGCTTGGCCCACCACCTCGAGGTCGTCTTGGTCGGAAAGCATCTCCGCCAGGCCGCACCTGACCACGGGGTGATCGTCAACCAACACAAGACGAATGCGGGGGCTTTGTTCCAAATTTGTCATGTCGTAAACACCGTGGCTTTCACTTCGGTTCCCCCTCCCGGTCGGGAGTGGATCTGTAGATCAATGTCGGCTTCTCGGGCTCGTTCCTTCATTCCCGTAATGCCAAAATGCCCGGGCGGCAACTCGCCCTGCGCAAACCCTACCCCGTCGTCGCGAACGCTAAGCCGAACCGCGTCGCTGTCGAACGACAGCTCGACCACCACGGAGCTGGCCTTTGCATGTCGCGCTGCGTTTGTCAGCGACTCCTGCACAATGCGCACGAGGTTTGCTTCCTGCGACTCGGGCAGCCGCCGAACCTGGCCGTTTACCTGCAAACGCACCGGAATCTCAATCCCGCTTTGTGTGGCCTGCTGGGCCACGGCGCTTGGCAAATCACCCGCGATCAGCTCGGGTTGGCGCAGATTCCACACAGCCCGGCGGGCTTCGGACAAACTCATGCGCACCAGAGACCTGGCTTTGTCCAGGTTCAAGCGCGCTTTGGCCGGTGCGACATCTAAGCGCATCACCGCCGTCTCAAGCTGCACGGAAATGCCGGTAAGCCCCTGGGCCAAAGAGTCGTGAAGCTCGCGCGCCATGCGACCGCGCTCGGCCATCACCGCTTGATCGGCCATACGAATGCGTCGCATACGCCCCACCTGAAGAAAGTGGCCGATGGCCAGCCCGCATAGCACAAAGACTGTGATGGCAATGGCGAAGAACTCGGGCCGTTGATGCAGGTGCCTATCTAGGGTGAAGGCCAGCGTCGTGGGTGACGCGCTCCACCTGCCATCGGGGCCGCGCACCGAGACCACGAAACGATAAGTTCCTGGCGGCAGGGCAGCGTAGTGAGCGCTGAATTGCCGCTCCACAAGTTTGTCTTCCACATCCAACGGTTCCAGACGAAACCGGAATGCCAAACGCTCAGGCGCCAGAAAGCTAGGCGCCGAAAAATCTAT
>JBBSJE010000514.1:0-2503 GCA_038257535.1 Polyangia bacterium | reverse complement strand
TCGGCCCCCGCCTTGGCTTTGACGTGGGGCCCGCCCATCTTTCGGCCGAAGTGGCAGCCGCAGGGGTTTTGTTGTGGGCGTGGGGTCGTGGATATCCATCCAATCATTCGGATGGCGCCGTTGCGCCAGGGGGGACCGCGGGGGTTCATCTGGTTTGGAACAGCTTGCCCCATTGGTGGATCAACGCTCGTGCGGTGTTCGCTGCAAGTTCGAGTGTCCATGCGTGGTCGGGTTCAAACATGGGCCGTCACTCTCTAGATCAGCTTGATGTTCAAATCGCGTTGGGTAGCAGTTTCGATGGCCGCTGATTTTTTTTGTAAGCTTCGCGAGTCTAGGGGCACTCACTTGCCATGAACACACGCAAGCTGATGGCGTATCGTTTTGTTTCGATCTCAGTTGCTATGACTGGGGTGTGGGGTTGTGACACGCGGTTGCAAACTGGAGGCCCCACTGAAACCCACGACGCCGGGTTTGAGGCGGCATTAGCGCCGATGACCGACAGGCCTTCCGCATTGCCTATCCCTTCAACGCCAGAATTCATTTGCGATGATGGGCAAAATTTTCAGTTGCAGCTCCCCTGCCAAGTGGGCATGGCACCTTTGCACTTCCTTGAGTGTCCGATGTCAGGCCGATCTGTGCGGTCGGGTTTAAGCGGCCATGGCGGCGGCGAACCAATAGGAATTCTGGACCTTTCTGGCATTTTTGAAGCGAAGAATGCGCCCCTGCCCCTTGCCGACGCGGTGCCTGTTGTCGGCCCATCATTGAGCATGACAATATCGCGCGACGGAACTCCTTTCGTTCTCGGCGCTTTTGCTGGCTCCGTTGCGTTTTACACGGTTGATTTGCAAGCTCGGGGCTTTCTCGGCCGCTTTATTGATGCAAGCTTCATATTCAAAGCGACGTCGGGTGAACAGATCGTTTGCCGCAACGATCAGGGCTTGTTCTGGGCGGTGGCGGGGAATTTTCTTTAAGGTGAGACGGCGGCTGCGTGATGCCGGGCAGGAATCGCCACAACTCGATCCCCCTAGGATCGACCCCGCTGTAACGGCGACCTGCGCATCATCGCCCTTATCGAGACCGAGGCGACCATCTACAAGTTACTATTTCCGTAGACGCTTGCTGTGGCATACGGGCGTATTGCATGATCTTCCCGTCGGGGCCGGTAAGCACGTGCACAGCGGCTGCGTTGGCCACGATGGCCGAACGGTTGCCCGCAGGTTTGAATGTGGGAAAAGCGCGGCCTCATCGCCGTCCAAACGGCCGGGCTCTTCTTGATGTTCGTGTTGATTTTTGCACCGTTTCCCTGTGCAAATGCAGAGCGTGCGCGGTTCATTACACCGCCCGCCAGGGAAGTCGCTATATGTAAGCGAGCCCCTAAGAAAGGATCATTGAACATGAACTCTACCAACAGCGCCCGATTCGTACTGATGTTGCTCGTGGCGGCGTGCGCCTCAAACCCGCCAGCCCGCCCCGCTCTCAGTGATCCATCAAACGCAAGCGCGCCGCAATCCACGCCGTTGACACCACCCGTGCCAGCTGGCGACCAGCAGATGACAAACACCATTCCACAGGACCAAGGCTCTGCCCCGGCACCATCCTCACCCCCACCCACCGCTCCATCAGCTTCCGCAGCCGCCACGGCCGATCCTCATGCCGGACACAAGGCCCAGCAAGCGGCTCCCAAACCCCTATATGTTTGCCCAATGCACCCCGAGGTAACGTCGCCCGCGCCAAGGAAGTGTCCGAAGTGTGGGATGAATCTGAAACTTCGTCAGTGATCGCCAAGAAATGCTGTAATCAAGGGCAGGGCTCTGCGTTCGAAGGAAAGCAGAGCAATACCAACGGAACTTTCATGCTCAAGCGGCCCGCCCCTAACTTCGCCTTCGCCTTCGCCCTCGCCCTTTCCGCCAGTGCCTGCGGATCCGTATCCGCCGAGCGCGGCCACGGCGATGTTGGCCGCCTCATCTCTGAACGAGGCGGGCCGCAAACGCGGTGGGAAAAGGGAACACCTGACGAATCCGCGATCATGAAGTGGGTTGACGAACGTCTCAAGGGTGGCTTAACGCGACAAGAAGCTGTGGAGATCGCGCTGGTCAACAATCCTGGTTTGCAGACGACCTACGAGAACCTTGGCGTATCCCAGGCTGACATGGTCCAAGCGGGCCTGGTGTCCAATCCTACATTCGCCGCCAGCTTGGGCTTCACCACAAGCGGACGCCTTTCGGAAGTATCGCTGTCGCTGGCCCAGAACATTCTTGATCTTCTTATTCTGCCGCTGCGCAAAGAGATAGCGCGGGAGCAGTTCATGACCGACGTGATTCGGGTCGCACACAGCGCGCTTGACGTTGCGGCGGATGTTAATAAAGCCTTCACCAGCGTCGAGGCCAGCGTCGCCTTGATTGAACTTCGCAAAGTGATCGTCGCAAGTGCGGGCGCCGCCGCTGACCTTGCACGCAGGCAACATGAAGCCGGCAACATCAGCGATTTGCAAGCGCACACCCAG
>JBBSJE010000513.1:0-2520 GCA_038257535.1 Polyangia bacterium | reverse complement strand
TACCAAGCCTCGAACGCTTGCCCCGATCGTTCGATTTAACCAAACACCTCGTTGAGATCGTCTTCGAGCCAATCGACTGTGGGATCGGCCGCTGATTGTTCGTGTATCAAGCGGGCCATGTCGAAGATCACACCCAACTGTTGTTCAATCAGCGCCAACCGCTCTTCATTGCGCCAACGCACCTCCATATGCTTGCGTTGCAGTTCGCAGCGCTGCCAGTGCACATCGGCCACCCGCCCCGGGTCAGTTCCGGGTCGCGCAACCGGGGAGCGCCCTAGGCTGAGCATAGGAATGCGTCGTTCGGAGCTAGGGGAAACCATAGGGTTGTAAAGCAGGTGATCGCGAACGCGTTTGTGCGCCACCGCCAGCCGCGCGAAGCACGCCAATAGGCGCTCATGAGCCAAGGTGTTGTTCATCAGTGCGGTTTCGCTTGGCCGCTTGACAGATTCGTCATGCACGCCTTCGAACATCGTCTCCATGGCTTCCACCATGCGAACGTGTTCGGCATCCATTTGTGACAAGATAGCTGAACGTTCGCGGCAAATGGCTTGCTCTTCTTCGTCGGCGATCTTGCGATTGACCATGCGGCGAAAAAACGGCAAACGTGGCGCGGTGGCGGCCACAGTGGCTTGCAGTCCAGCCAGCACCAAAAGTGACAAGCTGCTGCTGGTGGCAAGGCCTGCCATACACACGGTTCCCACAACCACCCCATTGGCACCATTAAACAGCGCGGTCTTTGCGTAGCACCAAGAGGAAGGCCGTTTGCCGCGCACATGCTCGCTGAGCAGCTCAGGCCACATCGTTTTTCGGTTGACCCCTCGTGTCCCCGTTGCGTTGTCGCCAAAAATCCATCCGCTCATGCCGCACCTCCCCTTAGTGACCACTTTGCAATTTGAGGTGCAAACACAGTGCCGCGCGAAAGTTGCGGCCACACCCAGGTTTCAGGGGCGCGTATGGGCGGGCAAAGTGACCACGAACGTGGTGCCCGTGTTGTTGCTGTGAACTTGCACACGACCTCCGTGCTCAACCACAATCTGTTGCACGAGTGCGAGGCCCAAACCCGTGCCTTTTTCCTTGGTTGTGAAAAACGGATCGAAGATTTTTGTCATCACCGCTTCGGGTATGCCAGGGCCCGTGTCGCTCACGCGCAGTTCAAGGTCTCCCTGATGGGTCTGACTTAGGCGCAAACGCAAAGCCCCGCCTTCGGGCATGGCTTCCATTGCGTTGCGCACAAGGTTCAAGAGCGCTTGGCGAAGTTGGCTTTCGCCGCCCCACACATCAGGCAAATTGGGTGCCACATCCAAAGTCACGCGCACGCCGGCGCGCTCAAGCTCGGCGCGCGTAAACGCGGTCACCGAGGCCAGCAAAGCGCCTAAGTCTTCGGATTCACGCTTGGATTGCGGCAAGCGCACAAAGCGCAAATACGATTCCGTGATTTCGCTCAGCCTATCCACCTCTGCAGCGATTGACGCCACCAAGCGGCGCGCTTCACCGTCGGGAAATTCGTCGCCCAGCAGCTCTGCGTTCAGCCCAATGGAGGCCAGTGGGTTGCGGATTTCATGCGCGATCTGAGATGCCATGCGACCAATGGTGGCCAGCCGTTCGCTCTGAATCAGCCGATGTTCGCGTTCCTGTAGTGCCGATGCCATGGCGTCAAACTCGCGTGACAGTTCACCAATTTCATCCCGAGACGCCACGCCCAGGCGACGGTCATAACGCCCACCGGCCACCTCGCGCGCTTGTTGGCGCAGAACCCGCAGCGGCCGCAACGTGCGCACCATGGAAACCGCCACGCCCACCGCCACCACCACGCCGCCCAACACGAGCAACATCGCCATGTTGCGAGCAGCCTCTTCGTCCACGCGCAGCTCGTTCGCGATGCGGCGACGCTCGCGGCCCATGGTTTTCTTCAAGCCATCTAGCTTCACGGTCAGGTTGGCCAAATCGGTTTCGAACGTGCGCCGCTCGATTTCTTTGTCAGAGGCCTCGTAGGCACCTAGCTTGGTTAAGGCTTGACCCAATTCAACGCGCAAGCCCCGCAACTGGGCGGTGAAATGGTCGAAGTCAGGCGCCCTTGGCAATGTGGGCGCGTCCTGCTGATAAGTCGCGATCGCGGCCATCGCCGTTTTAAGGCCCTCGTCGGCCTGCGAAAACAAAAGCGGGCGGGTGGGATCGGGGCGCCGGGTGCTCTGGCGCGGAAACTGATTCAGTTTGCGCCAGGCAGCGTCAAGTTCAAGCTGCACGTCAAACAGGGCCTGGCTGGCAACCACCCGCGCCCGCGTGCGATGGGTGTACCGAAACGTGAGCGCGCTGCTGCCCACAAACACCACCGCCAGGGCGGCGTAAGCGATCAGAATCTTTCCCGATACCCCTAAGCGCATCGATCGGCGCGACGCCCGCTCCGGAACGCAGCTAATTGGGTGCGGCTTCGCTTAAGTTTCTCTAACATTTTCATCAACATTGACACTGTTGGCTTTGTAAGGAAAGATGCGCGACGCAAGTATGATGAGCGGCAAACTC
>JBBSJE010000512.1:0-2527 GCA_038257535.1 Polyangia bacterium | reverse complement strand
GCTTGGCACAGAAAGTCCGCCACCGGCTGTGGTATGGCACGCGCTGTCCCCATGTCGTTGCGCACTTTTGGAAGCAAGGCTTCATAGCCTCCTTTGCGATAGGCGCGCAGCCATCCACGCATGGTTTCAACAGCCACATGCGTGCGATGCGATCCTGGAATGTCGAAACGCATCTCGGATTTGCGTTGCATCATCTCCTGCAACGTCGCGTCCTCCTCGCGATGCAAAAGGCTGCTGATCACGCTGTGGCGAAACAGCGCGAGTTGGTGTCGTGGGTCGTTGGGATCGTTCGGTGAGGTGGTCATTTTCATTCGTTCATCTCCTTGGCTCGTCAGTGAGCCTCGCCACCACAGCTATCTCGTTCACGAGGGAGGATCTGCCCCCGCTTTGTGTTGCAAACGTTTGCGCAATCCACTACGCCAGATCGAACGTGGGCAGAAACCAAGCGGCGACGGCAGGGATGCAAGGCGATTGTCTCGATCGAAGTGGGCCCGCATGTGCACCAACACGGCATCGGTTGCACACTGCTGTCGCAGGTGTGTCACGGTTGCAGGCGCGCTGAAGCTTTCGGGGTACAACGTCCCAAGCGCGAGGCATGCCGCTTCGATAGGGCCGGTTCGTCGGTACAGCCAGCGAAGGGCTCCGGCCACTCCGATGTCGGGGCGCGCAGCGATCGCGGCCGCCTCCTGGGTGGACGCTTGTTCAGCGGCCAGGACCGCCTGCTCCACGTCTGCCAGGGTCCCCGAAAGGCGGGCTGCCAGAAACTCCGGCAGCAGCGAAAACGTGGTCTTACACGTGCGGCAATAGTACCTGGCCACCAGGCACCCCCCAACGCGTTCGTAGGCAGTATGACGACCAAATGCGCAACGATCCCCTTTTCCCAAAGGACATCGATCAATCCTTGCGCTTAGCCACGCCTGCTGCTTAACGTACTCTTCGCTGGTTAGATCCGTCGCGAAACGAAACTGCACCGGCCACGGCCTGTACGGATGGCGATCCGTGACAGGCCACTTTCTTTTCTGGGGTTACGAGGACACGCGGGGCGCGCGCCGCCCACCGTATACACCCAGAGCGAAATCCCACACAATTCCCACCGCACTGGCTCCCGGTCTCTGCCATCGCCCAAAGCGTTTCAACGGTGGGCCTTTCCGATAGATCAGGCCGGGTGGATTATGCTTTTGCCAGACCGCCTACAAGCGCGGAGCCCAGCATGTTCAAGCGCGAGGCGAATGGCGACAAAGTTCGGATCAAGTTTGGCGTTCGTTAAGCCCAGCCCATTGATTGCGAAGGAGTTTTTATCGAGGCAAGGTTGGTTGCACAAATTTTGCGCTGTCCCACGCGCCGTGGCCAATTTCGGCTTGACACGTATGCATAAAAGAGGTTACTTGATGCCAGATAAGGGCATGCCAAATAAGTGTGTTCTGATGCAGCGCAATCAGTGAGTAGGAAGGGTCAAATGAGGGAACTTCATAAGTGGACTTGGTTTATTGGTTTCGTGGTTGCAGCTTGCCAAGCAGATGATCAACAGCAGCAACCTGAAGCGCTTGTGTTAGCCCTGTCCTCCGGTCGGCCCCCTCAACATGGTCAAGTGACAACGATTGCCGATGACCCGCGTTTTCAAGTGCTGCGCCATTCCGGTAAAGAGGCTGAAGACCACGCGCAGGGGCAGAGAACTTGTGGCGACATAGCTCCCAGCAGCGACCTAAAGAACGCTCCTCAGGAAGCCAACGAACAGCCACAACCTAGTGACGATTTGAGGCACCAGATGTCGCGGAACGAGAAGGAGATTCCATACCCGGCGCCGGCGCACTTCTTAGCCACCTATCGCAGCTTTAGAAGGAGCGTCGACAGCGTTACGTTAGCGAAATACGAACGTTTCGAGGCTGAATGGGAGAAGCGCGAAACTGACCTAGTGGGCGCCACACCGGAGCATTTGGAGAGCGAGAGAGCGGCTCTAAAAAACAGACTTGTTGGGAAAAGGAACTAAGTCGATGCACGCAAATTATATCAAGAGACTCGGGCTCCTTATCTGCTCAGCAATTTTCTTGTTGGAGGCTAGCGAGGCGTCGGCAGGCCCTGATCTCAAGCAGATTGTAACCAAACCTCAAAGGATGGGGATTCACAAGTTTGTGGATCACATACCTCCCAACACGACGGCGACTTACCGTATCTACGATTTTTTCACTGTTGGTGCCGACAGCGTTATTCACGTTCAGGCCGATGATGCCGACGGTTCATGGGTAGGAGGTAATGATGATTGCCTAGGCCAGGGAAGGAAGTCGTGCGTCACGATACAACCCATCCCGACTGCCCGGACTGTTCACGTCCTTGTAAGAAGTTACAGTGAAGAAACCCACGGAGTTGGTGCCTTCGGCGCTTGGCACAACGTAATTGTTCACGGGGTGTCTTGCGGCGCATGACCTGACGTGAGAGCCGGGTGTCATGAAGACACCAAACACGACGATGGAGTTGGCCGTGGCGATCGAGGCGCTCATCGGCTCTTACATGGATGACGTGCGCGTGGCGG
>JBBSJE010000511.1:0-2545 GCA_038257535.1 Polyangia bacterium | reverse complement strand
CGTCCGCTTGCCGACGATGAGCGACAGCGCCTGGAAAATTTTGCGACGTCCTCTGTTGGTGATTTCGGTTTTGAACCCGGGATGCGGCTGTTTCTTCGCGGCTTGCTGCAATCGCCACATTTTCTTTATCGACCCGAACTGGGCGCAGAAGCGAACGAGCAGGGCCTTAAGCGCCTAACCGCTTTTGAACTTGCTTCACGCCTGTCCTACCTGTTTTTGCAAACCATGCCCGACGATGCCCTAAGCGAAGCAGCCCGCAGCGGGAAGCTTGACACCGACAATGGATTGCTTGAAGAGGCGAAGCGTTTGTTGGCCTCCGAGGGTAGCCGCGCGGCCGCGCGGGATTTCGGCGTGCAATGGCTTGGCTTGGACAAGCTCGATGGCGTTGACCTCGACACGCGGGCGTTTCCAGAGCTATCAATGGTGCGGGATGGCTTGAAGGAATCAACTTTGAGGTTCGTAGAAGATCAGCTTGTTAGCGGCGATTTGCGATCCTTGCTGTTGTCCCCGCGCATGGCGGTTAACGAAACCATCGCCTCGGTGTACGCAACAGACGTGCAGGGCAGTGATTGGCAGTGGGTTGCGCTTGATGAAACACAACGTGCCGGCGTGCTCACCTCTGCTGGTTTTTTGGCCTCGACCTCACACGGCCTGGGTCACTCTCCAATTCTTCGTGGCACCTTCATCTTGGACCGGTTTCTGTGCTCGCCGGTTGCGTCCCCACCGCCTGAGGTGAATGCGGCGATTCCCGAACCCAAAGCTGGAGAAGCCCGCACGATGCGTGAACACATCGAAAACACGCATGGCACGGCGGAATGCGCGTCTTGTCACGCAACCATCGACCCGATTGGGTTTGCGTTCGAGAACTACGACGCTCTTGGGCGCTATCGCACGCTTGACAACGGCCTGCCGGTCGATGCCACGGGCAAGCTTGAGGTTGAGGACAAAACGGTAACCTTCGATGGCGCGGTTGAATTGTCTAAGGCCTTAGAGGCCCAACCCGAGGTGGCACGCTGTGTGGCCACGCAATGGTTTCGCTTCGCGCTTGGACGCCAGGACAACGATGCTGATTCTTGCAGGATCGACGATATGGCGGCTCGCCTGAAACGCGAGGCCGGTTTTCAAGATGCGATGTTGTCGCTGGTTGCCAGCCCATCGTTTCGCTTGCGCCCCCAAAGCCTGTAAGGAGCCCGAACATGTTTGACGCATTTTCACGACGTTCACTTCTGGCGGCCTCTGGCGGTTTGGGATTGTCCAGCGCACTTCGAGCGCGTCCAGCGCGCGCCGCTGCCGGCGAGATTCCCAAACGGGTGGTTTTTGTTTATGGCGGCGATGGCCTGCTCTTTGGTTCGTGGGAGCCGCAGCCACTTGCCGGCAAAACCCAAACCACCACAACCGATTGGCAGCTTGGCCGCATGCTTGAGCCTTTGAAGGATTATCGCGACTCGATGATCTTCTTCGAGAACCTGGACATGGTGAGCGTTCACCACGATCCCACGCCACCGTCGAACGCCCACTCGCAGGGCGCTACCCATTCGATGACGGCGAATTTTCGCAAGGATGGGCGAACACCTGGGGCCATTGGCATTGATCAGTTCATTGCACGCGAGCTGAACAAGAATGGTCCCGTTACCCCGCTACCTTCGCTCGAAGTGGCTTGTACGGCGATGCATCTCGAGGGCGAAGCCTTCGCGAAGGGACCAGGCCAAATGGTTCCCTTTTTGTTCAAGCCCCCTGAGGTCTATGCCCGGCTGTTTCCGAAGCCGCCCGCGACGAATGTTGACAATGCCAAAGCGTTGCAG
The DNA here is from genome assembly GCA_038257535.1 of Polyangia bacterium. GTDB lineage: Bacteria > Myxococcota_A > Polyangia > Fen-1088 > Fen-1088 > JAGTJU01. The sequence goes on along the minus strand of JBBSJE010000511.1, from coordinate 743 downwards.
GAACAAAAGCTGCTCGCATTCATGAAGGAGGAGTACGCGTCTTTGCAGCCAAAGCTGCCTGCGGCCGACCGGGATAAATTGGTGCAGCATGGGCGCGCTGTTGACGAGCTGTGGCAGCGCCTCACCTTGACGTCGGATCGGGATGCCAACCGTCCGCCCCCCTCGATCCTGGATCCAGCAAAAACGCTCAATTGGAATTACAACGCGCCCCGAGAAACAGCTTGGGCCGAGCGTTTTACAGTGGCTTCCGACCTGAATATGAAGTTGGTTGCTGCCGGCTTTCACACTGACACTATGCGTGTGGCCACCGTTGACATCGAAGAGCCCATGCCTGCCCTGTGGGGATACAAAAACGGAAACTTTGGCAGCACGGATCCGCACGACCTCACCCACAAGGTACACGACCCCAAGACCTCACAATCGAAGGACACCCAGGCCCGCGATGCGATCTTTCGTGAAGGCCGCCTCAAGGTAGACAAGTTGAAGATTTTGCTCGACGAGTTGGCGCGCTTGCGGGAAGTTGATGGCAGCCGTTTGTTGGATCACACCTTGGTGGTGTTTGTAAGCCAGATAGCAAACGGCAGTCACTCTACGGAAAAGCTGTGTTGGTTCACCGTGGGCGACCTCGGGGGGCACTTCAAAACCGGGCGCCTGATCAAATTTGCCCGCAATCCGCGCGGGCGCCCTCACAACGATTTGTATACTTCAGTGGCAAACGCCATGGGGATACCGATCACGAAGTT
>JBBSJE010000510.1:0-2563 GCA_038257535.1 Polyangia bacterium | reverse complement strand
GCGCACGGTTCGCCCTTGGGCCCTGACGGCGTGAAGGAAACGAAACAAAAGTTGGGTTTTGATCCTGAAAAACATTTTCACGTTCCTGCCGAAGCCGGCACACACCTGCGCAGCGCCGTGGAGCGCGGTGCGGAACAAGAAGCCGCTTGGCAGAAGACCTTCCAAGCATGGTCGGCCGCGAACGCTGAGCTGGCAGCCGAATGGAAGCTGGCGCTTGCCGATGAGCTGCCCGCCGATTGGGAAAAGGCGCTGCCCAGCTTCACGGTTGGGGAAAAATTGGCCACACGGCAGTCGGCCGGAAAAGCGCTTGGGGGATTGGCCAATGTCATCCCTTATCTGATGGGTGGTGACGCCGATCTTTCGGGCTCAACAAACACGTTCCTTAAAGAAGCCGGCCGCTTCGATGGACAATCCGGCGCGGGCCGCAACATTCACTACGGCGTCCGCGAACACGCCATGGGTGCCATCGCCAACGGCCTCGCTTACCACGGGGGCGTGCGAACTTTCACGGCCACGTTCTTCTGCTTTGCCGACTACCAGCGCCCCGCCATTCGTTTGGCCGCATTGAACCACTTGCCTGTGGTGTTCGTGTTCACCCATGATTCGGTGGGTCTGGGCGAAGACGGCCCCACGCATCAGCCGGTGGAACATTTGGCATCGCTGCGCTGCATGCCGGGGCTTTATGTGGTGCGCCCCGGCGACGCCACCGAAGCTTCACAGGCCTGGCGGTTGGCGCTGAGCCGCACCAAAGGTCCCACGGCCTTGGTGCTTTCACGGCAAGCTTTGCCCACCTTGGACCGCACGAAGTACGCCTCCGCCGAAGGCTTGCTGCGCGGAGGCTATGTGGTTTCCGAAGCCGCGGGCGGCAAACCGCAAGCGATTGTCATCGCCACGGGCTCCGAGCTGCCGATCGCTTTGGAAGCACAGGACAAGTTGGCCGCACAAGGCATTGCCACCCGCGTGGTGTCGCTGCCCTGCTGGGAAGCTTTTGGCGCTCAGGACGCCGCTTACCGCAACCAAGTGCTGCCGCCTGAAGTTACCGCGCGCGTGTCAATCGAAGCGGCAGCCACGTTTGGTTGGGAACGTTGGGTGGGTCGGCAAGACGCGATCATTGGCATTGATCGCTTCGGCGCCTCCGCACCGGCTGAGCGCATTTACAAAGAACTGGGCTTGACCGCCGACGCCGTTGTGGAGCGGGTTAAGCGCTTCATCTAAGCGGTTGCTTGCGGCTCTCTAGGCGGCGGCTCCGGTCGCCGCCCCCCTTCACCCGCCTCTTATCTTGGCGAGCAAGGTCACGCGCTCACGCACTTGGTGCATGATCTTCTTTTCGGCGCGGTCATCCAGGTTCAACAGCGATTTGCCGGCCTCGATCTCTTGCGCGTTGTTGAAGAGATCGGCTTGCCGCAGATAAAAGCCATCGCGCGCGGCAAACGCCAGCGCCAAGCGCAACACCACGCCTGCGGCGCGTTCGTCTTGCAGCGGCTTGTTGCCCACGCTGTCCAACATGCCCACGACGATTTCTGGCAGGTGCCACGCGCGCGCCACGGCCACCGTCACTGTGCGCCAGGTGGCGGTGATCACGCGCAGCCATAGCTCCTCGTTCATCCACCGCCGGCCTCGCAGGCCCGCAGTTTGATCTTCCACTGAGATCAAAAACGCGCCCACAACGGGCTTGCCAATATCGTGAAGCACGCTGGCCAGATACAGCGGCGTGCCCAAATCCTTCAGTTCAATGGCCTCGGCGATGCGCTCGGCGATCATAGCCACCGCCAGCGCGTGGTACCAAGGGCGCCGAAACGCATCGCGAACCCGTTCGTAGCGCGAAACATAAACAGGTTTTGCGGAAAACTCGACCAAGGCCTTCTGCAGGCCTTCACCACCCAAACGGCCGATGGATTGCTCCAAGGTAATAGCGGGCGCCACGGACGAAAACGCAACGCTGTTGGCCAACCTAACAATCTTGCGCGCCAGCAACGTGTCTTGCGAAACCAGCGCAGCGGCGTTGGCAAAGGCAAAACCGGGCAGCCGCAGACTTTCCATGCACTGCTCGGTTACGGGTGACAACCGCGGCAAAGAAAAGTTGCCCTGCTCAAGCCGCTCATGAACGATGTTACGTAGCCGCTCGAAAAGCGTGTCCTCTTTTGTGGGGGCGGTGGCCCTCAACCCCTGGTCGCTGATGTCGGGCAACGGTTGTGTGGCGGAATCCGGAAACTCCGGCGCATCGCGCGCGGTGGTGTCTTCAGAGTCCGCGCGCAGCGCAGGAATCAGCGGTGGTGGCGTGCGCCGCGACCGCGGCAGCTCCGAAGAGAACGCGGCAACGATGGGCACGCCGCCGGGGGCCGTGGCCGTGCGCGAAGGGCCAAGCAGCGCATCGATCGCCATGCGGAAGTCACGCATGCTCGCGAACCTGTCACCGCGCCGCTTCTCCAACGTCTTCATCACCAGGTCGTTGAGGCCTGGCCAAACGGCAGGGTTCAATTCCATCGGAGGCCGCGGCCGCTCCTGCACGTGCGACAAGATCACTTGCCCCAACGAACCATCGCGAAACGGCAGCTTGCCGGTC
>JBBSJE010000509.1:0-2593 GCA_038257535.1 Polyangia bacterium | reverse complement strand
TTCTTTGCAGTTGCGTCCCATTGTATCAGGCGGTGGATCGTCGGTGGCCACATCGGCCGGTGGCGCTGGAATCTCTTGGCACAATAGAAGTTCTTGAATGGCAATGCCGCGCATGGTGGGGCTTGTGTCTCCGGCTTTGGCGCCGTTTGACAGGAACGTGGCGTGGGAGAGCAGGCCCTTGCGATCGCCTGGGCCATACTTTGTCCAACCCGCTGTCGGTGCGTTCAGCCCGTAGTGGGCCGCCAAGTCCGTTGTCACGAAGGTCTCGTCTGACAGCAGCACGTCCTGCCAAGGCCGCGCTTGATCGAACACCACCCGATCGATGAGGGCCGCTGATTCGGCATGCATGGCTAAAAGCAGCGTCGGGGTAGGGGCCCGCATGCTTTCGTAGTTCAACCAAAGCGCGTGGAACCGTTTTGCCAAAGCGCGGGCGCGTGGGTCTGTCAACATGCGCTTCGCCACCTCGTGCAGGCCCTGTGGCTTCGCAAGCAGCCCCGCCTGCGTGTCATTCAGCAGTTGGTTGTCGGGGGGGCTGGCCCACAGAAAATATGCTAGCCGCGTGGCCACTTCCCACTCGTTCAGCTTGAACACGTTGGGCGCGTTAGAAACGGCCTCTCCGATCTCCACGCGGTAGATCAATTCCGGATGTTGCAAAAACGCCTGCAGCGCCGACTCGACCGCCGTGTTGAAATCGCCGCTTTGCATCGCAAGTGGCAAGAAAGCCTTGCTGTAGGTGTCGACCTCAATGGGGCTCACAGGCCTGCGCAAAGCTCTTCTGCCGAATCCGGACACAAAGCGCGCAAAGCATGCCGCGTCGTCGGGTTTCGTGGGCGTGCATCCAACGATCTGGTTGCGCCGGGCCTCATCCGCGAGCAGTCGAGCCACAATGTCACGCGCGGTCAGCTCCAGGCCATCAATCAACGCCTTCGAGGCCACCTGCACGCTGTAATCGTTATCGAATGGGGTCCTCGCATCCACGGGCAGCACATTGCCGACGTCCAGCATGGTTTCACCGAGCAGATCCCGAACCGTGTTGCTGAACTCGTGCGTGGTGAGGCGACGCAGCCCGCTGGCCGAGGCCAACGGGGCGCCCGGCAGGCCAAGGCTGTCAGTGGTGCCGCCAATGGGGCCACCGCCTTTGTCTGGGTTGCCCGCGGCCGCTGTTTCGCCACCGCCGAATTCCTCGCTATCCTCAATGCGGCCCTGACAAGCGGTCAAGGTGCCAAGAAGAGCGCAAACAATTGTGAGAGTTGCCAGGTCATATAACCTGGGAGAGCGTGTGCTCATGTCGGTACCTCCAATGAGCTTTGAAGCGTAGCCACATCGTTACAGGGTTGTGGCGTTGTTGGTTAGTGGTTGCAGGTTCGCTTTAGGGCTCAATCTCTTTCGGTCGAACAGCTCATTGCTGAAACCTGCAGAAAAATGGGGACAGTGCGTTGGCGTTGTCCGCAAGGGTTTTCGTGATGCGCCACCAGGTCCCCGACGCGGTACAATGGAGCCATGAATGAGACCCCCGTCACCGTCGTCACCGGCTTCCTGGGCGCGGGCAAGACCACGCTGCTCGACCGCTGGCTGCGTACGTACGCGCCCAACGAGGTGGCCGTGATTGTGAACGAGATCGGGGCTGCCAGCATCGATGGCGACCTGCTGCGTGAACGGGCTGAGACGATTTTGGAAATCACGGGCGGCTGCATCTGCTGCACCACGTTTGCCGAGCTTGTGGGTGCGCTGTCGGCGCTTGAGGCCCGCAACCTGAAGCGGATTTTTGTTGAGACCTCGGGCGCCGCTTCGCCGGCGGGTGTGGTGCGCGCGATTCACCGCGTGCCAGGCTCATGTCTCGACGGCATTGTGGCGGTGGTTGACCCGGCAGGGGGCCTGGACGCCGATGCGCCGCTGGCGGATCTTGCGGCCGAGCAGCTCGGGTACGCGGACGTGGTGGTGCTTGCACACGCCGATCGTGTGAACGATGCGCAGATAAGCGCAGCGCGTGTGGCGGTTGCGCGCGCGAACCCGGTGGCTGTCATCGCCTCGGCGGCGCGCGGGGTGGTGAACGGGGGCGGGTCTATGGAGGCTCTGCTGGCGGCGCGGCAAGCGGAGCTTCCGCGGGTGATCCCCGAATCGCGAAACCACCAAAGAATAGAAACGTTGGTGCTCACCGGGGAGGGCGAGCTTGACGAAGAGAGCTTCGGCGATTGGATGGAGAAGGAACTAGGTCAGCACGCGGGCCAGCTCCTGCGCGCGAAGGGAATCGTTGCGATCGCGGGCGTCGATCGGAAAACGATCTTGCAGGGCGTGGCCGACCGCATGGAGGTGACCTGGGGGACACCTTGGGGCGATGTCCCTCGACACTCTCGCATCGTGGTGATTGGTTTTGGTCTGAACCAGGATGAGCTGGCACGCAGCTTCGCGAACTGCACGGCAAAGCCGGCTCTTGATGTTGAGCCAGGCGAAAGGATGGCCATTGTTTCTCCGCAAAAACAGGCCGCCGATGCGCTTCGCGAAAGTGAGGCGAGGTTTACGGCTTTCATGCATGGAAACCCCGCAGTGGCTTGGATGAAGAACCAAAGTGGCCGCTACGTTTATGTGAACGAGA
>JBBSJE010000508.1:0-2600 GCA_038257535.1 Polyangia bacterium | reverse complement strand
GAGGATAAGCGAAAAGATCGCCGAACTTGTGTTGCCGCTACGAAGAACCGAGAGGCTGTATCCAAGGGAGGTTAAAATCAAAATGAGTAGCTATCCAAGAAAGCGCCCCAAGCTCACAGTTTCTTAACCGACCGGCATTGCCGCTAGAGGGGGACCGCCATCGCGGTCAAGTTGGAGGTCCCGCTAAAGCCCGAGGCACCGGGCCATTAGCCGCCAGCGATCGGCGAAGCTGACGTGAGGTGCCAGCACAAGCACATGCAGCCACGCATTGAAGACCAGGGTGGATGCGGTACAGACGCCGCGCGACCAACACAGCCGTAGATCTCGGTCTGCGCTCACATCCTTGCCGCGCCAGCGCCAAAATGCCAGGCAGGCACACACGGCAACACCTTGAAGCAGGAAGTACACTGTCTGATCTCGCCATCCGCCGATGCCAACACGCCAGTGCTTCGAGCCCACAAACCCTGTGTGCATCACGAGCCCGCTGGCGGCAAAAGTGAGCAACACATTTCGGAACCTGTGACGGCCCCCGCCCAACGGAAAGTACACCAACGACAACAATAGTTTGCGATTGTAGATCCCCCAACGTCGCCACAACTCAACGGGATTCCAAGCGAGCAGGGGGAATCGGAAGGCGTGGGGCAACTGCCATCCCAAAGCACGCGCCACGGCGACTACAAGGTCCTGCATGCCCGACAGCGCCGCGAAGTACACCAGCAAACTAAACACCACCACCGTCCACAGATGGAGCACCGGCAGGGCCATCAAACCCGCTGGCGAGTGGCTAGACAGCAGGCCATGCGAGAACCACGTTTGCGCCACCAAAACACAGACCGCTTTCGAGATGGCCAAGAGCGACGTTTCGAGCGCCTTGCTACTATCGCCGGTCCTCGCCCGCCACAGCACAGAAGGCGCGATGCTCATGGGCAAAACCGCGTGAGCGGGAAACAGAAACAACGCGCCCCATTTTGCCAACCCGGTGTCTGTGATGACGCCTCGCTTGCGCTCTTGCCACCACAAACAGCACACGTAGAAGAATTGGGCCAGCACGTTTGCGTCCAGCCATGTGTGAGCCGCTGGTGCGCCTGCTTGCGCACGGAAAAGTTGCTTGGGAATCACGAACACGGCTACACCCAAGCAAAGCGCCAGCAGGCGCCCACGCGCGCGGAGCGCGTAGGCAAGCGTCACGAACCCCAGGTGATAGGCAACAAGCATCCATGGCAAGTTGATGGCCGCCAGAACCGCACCCATGCCAAACACAACTTGGTATGGATGCCGCGGCCAAACTTCGAGGACCCCCACGGTGCCCAGCAGGACCACCGATGTCTGCCATGACCATCTTAGCTTGAACACATGCGCGATGAAGCCAAGGGCAACGATCACCCCGCCAGAAATCAGGCCACGCCGAAGCGACGGCGCCATCACCAACACGCCCGGGCCAAGGTCCCGCGAGACGACACCCAAAGCCATGGTCTAAGCCGTTTGCTGCTGGTGCATAGAAGGTTCGCTGCTCACATTCACGCGCGCGGGCTAGTGCCAAGATCATGCCAAGCGCAACGGGTGGCTTGTGCCTAGCCAATGTCTCGGGCGGCCGTTGCTTTTGTCTCCACTAGTGACATGTGACGTCTTTACTAGGGAAGGCGCTTTGCGCCCAGCTCACGATTCGCGTTTATCGAAGCCCCGGACTCCCGACGCGCGCCGAGTTCAAAAAGTAGCAGAAATGGCACGAAAACGTGAAGCTTTGCCCGCCTTCTTGAGATCACAAGCAACACATCGCCGAAGCTTTCGCATCAAATTCTATTGTGGCGACGAATGCGATTTCCCACACATGTTCCCATGCTACCGTGCCATGCATGTTTCGCCCAAATCCTGCGCTGCCTGGCGGCGCGCCCGGCTTGGTGCACCTTGATGCTTTGAATGCGCCCGATGCGGGACGGGAAGGGAAGGCGGCGGGGCCTGACGGCCGAAGCGACAGAGCATCACTTAGGCTTGTGCAAACGCCAGGCGATTCCATAGTTATTGAGCCCGCGATGCAAGCTCTGTATCGGATCACGTGCCAGGTGGCGCAAGGCCGCATACCGGTGTTGATCGTGGGGGAAACCGGCGTGGGTAAAGAACACTTGGCACAGTACGTTCATGACGCGTCGCCAAGAGCCCATCACCCGTTTGTCACCGTCAATTGTGCGGCGGTGACGGAGTCACTTTTTGAAAGTGAGCTTTTCGGTTACGAGCGCGGCGCATTCACAGGTGCCAACGTTAGCAAGGCGGGTTTGTTAGAGATTGCAGGCAAGGGCACCATCTTTCTCGACGAAATTGGCGAGCTACCGCTTGCGCTTCAAGCAAAGCTTTTGCGTGCCATTGAAACAGGCATGGCGCGGCGGGTGGGCGGACTTGAAGCGAGATCCGTTGAAGCGCGCTTGGTGGCAGCCACAAACCGTCCTCTGGAAGACATGGTCGAGGCGGGCACGTTTCGCCGAGATCTTTACCATCGCGTGGCCGGCATCCGATTGGAGGTGCCGCCCTTGCGTCAACGGCAAGGCGAAATCCCCCTCCTGGCGAATCTGTTTGCGCAACAAGCTTGCCATGACCTGCAGCGGCCG
>JBBSJE010000507.1:0-2628 GCA_038257535.1 Polyangia bacterium | reverse complement strand
GCTCACGCAAAGCTGGCACGTCGCAGGCCACAACGTGCATTCGGTAATAAAGATCTTCGCGGAAACGCCCGGCTTCAACCTCGCGCTTCAAATCGCGGTGGGTTGCCGAGATCACGCGCACGTTGACCTTCACCGTCTCTTCGCCGCCCACGCGCTCGAACTCTTGTTCTTGCAAAACGCGCAGCAGCTTCACCTGCAAAGACGGGGTCATGTCGCCCACTTCATCCAAAAGCAGCGTGCCTTCATGGGCAAGCTCGAACCGACCTAGCTTGCGCTTCACCGCGCCTGTAAACGATCCCTTTTCATGCCCAAACAGCTCGGACTCAAGCAGCGTTTCCGCCAAAGCGCCGCAATTGACCTTCACAAACGCCTTGTTCGCCCGGCGCGAGCGCGTGTGCAACGCGCGCGCCACCAACTCTTTGCCGGTTCCCGATTCGCCATGAATGTGTACAGCCACATCCGAACCCGCCACCTTTTCGATCAGCTGAAACACGCTCTGCATTTGGGAGCTGCGGCCCACAATCTCGGCAAATTCATAGGGCGTGGCGGCATCGGAGCGCAACGCTTCCACTTCCGCCTCGGCCCGCACGCGCGCTTGCCGATCGGCGCGAACATCTAGGCCGCGCTGCACTTTGAGCCGCAAAACTTCGGGTGCGAACGGCTTCTGCAAAAAATCGAGCGCGCCCAACCGCATGGCTTCGACCGCCGTTTCCACAGTGCCAAAGGCGGTGACGATGAGCGTGGGCACGGCGGGATCGATGTCGCGCACCGCCTCTAGGACCGCCATCCCGTCCATGCCCTCCATCTTCAAATCCGTGATCACCAGGTCGGCCCCGCGTTTTTTGAATTCGGCAACACCGTCGCTGCCGCTGGCCGCGGCCACCACCTCGTGGCCCACGCGACGCACGGTGGCGGCCATCCCCTCGCGAATCGTGTCGTTGTCGTCGATGATGAGAATGCGCGCCATGGTTACCTTTGAAGAATAGCGGAATCCCTACGAGCTTTGGGGAAGTTCCATGCGAAAGCAGGCACCTCCCTCGAGCGCCGGGCTCACGCTCAACACGCCGCCATGCTCGGCAACGATTTCGCGCGCGAACGCCAGACCCAAACCCGTGCCTTTCTGCCGCGTTGTGAAAAATGGTGTGAAAATCTTTTCCACCAAGGCCGGCGCCACCCCCGGGCCCGAATCTCGGCACTCGATCACCACGCGCGCGGACTGGCGTCGTGCCGACAAAACGATTGCTCCTTGCGGGGAGGCGGCCACGGCGTTGCGCAGCAGATTCAACAGCACCCGTCGTAACTGATTTTGATCCGCCATCACCTGCAGCGCGGGATCAACGTCGACGCTCACGTCCGAGCGCCCAACGGCCCCCACTTGGGTGACTTCATCCAACAAGGCCTTGAGCGGTACCATCTCCAGCGCCAACGCGGGCCTCCGGGCGTAATCGAGGAACTCCGTCACCACCGTGTTTAGATAACCCACTTCGCGCTCAAGCCTTTTGACCTCTTCGAGCCGTTCAGGCTGATCTGCCAAACCCTCCCGCAACAAGCCGGCGAAAAGCTCAAGGCCTCCTAAAGGATTGCGCACCTCATGGGCAATGCCGGCCAACATCATTTGCATGCGTTCGTCACGCGCGGCCAAGGCCTGGCGCATTTGCTCGAAGCGTTCGGCCAAGCCGCCAATCTCGTCAGCCGTTTGAGGCACGATGGGCGCTTCGAGATGCCCCTGCCCAATGCGGTCGGCCGCCAGCGCCAAACGTTGCACGGGGCTTGTGATCCGCCGCGCCACCAACAATACAGCCGCCAACAACAGCGCCACCAAAACCCCGCTGCCCACCAGAATCCAGCGCTCGAACCGCGCAAGCGAATCGAAGTAGGTTGCGTCGCCCTCCACCATAACCACACCCGCGGGCCTTGATGGTGTTTCGGCAATCGCAGCGTAGGCGCGCTTGTAGGGGCGTTTGTCATTGCCCGTAAACAGCGGCGATGCGGCCGGGCGACCTGCCAAGGCCAATTGAATCTCGACGTCGTCCGCCGACACTTCGTGAGCGCGGGCCCCAAGCGCCACGCGGCCCTCGCTATCACCACGGCCACTTAAATCCGTGGCCAGAACCATCACCCGGCGCAAGGCAAAGCGCTGGCGCCCCACAACCAGCTTGTTATAGACATTGGCAAACGTGCGCGACCCCTCTTCCCCAGGCCCCAGCGCGGCCACCTGTTCAGGAAGAATTTGCATGGCCACCGCCACGGCCGTGGCGGTGAGGCGGTGACCAAGTTCAGCTTCCAACAGACTTTGCGCCTGCCGTTGCGCCAGAATGCCAAAGGTCGCGATTCCCAAAGCGATAGGCAAAATTGTTGCAACGACCAAACGGTGAGACAAGCGCCCACGGCCGAAGCGCCAAGCACGCGTCGAAGACCCCGTTGTGGAAGGCATAGCTGAGACAGGCGCGCCTGATTCGTTAGGGCCGCCCAAGGCGCCGTTGCTCGAAGGTGGCGCCGCCGGCATCTCATCAGTTTAACCTAAGCCGCAAGAGATGTATGATACCCACGTGCCGTGGTCTGAACAGGAGGCGTTGGGAGAAACAGTGGCGGTGGGAAACCCGCGCGCTGATCGCCCCGATCTGAGCG
>JBBSJE010000506.1:0-2631 GCA_038257535.1 Polyangia bacterium | reverse complement strand
GCCTGCCGATGCTGCATGAATCGCGCGCGGGCTCTTTGGTGCCCAACGGACTCTGCTGGCTTCTGCATCACACGAATTTCAGCTTTTGCGCCGCCACAGCAGACATCTTCAGCAGCAGCCAGCCGTGTTTCCAACGCTCGATGTTGGTTTCTCCATACACGCGATCTCGGTAGCGCACGGGAATCTCGCTAATCTTCAGGTTCAAACGAGCGGCGCCGAAAATCAGGTCAAAATCACCAAATGGATCAAAATCACCAAAGTACGCCCGCCCCGCGGCGATGCGTTCGTAGTCTTTGCGCCACAGCACCTTGGTGCCACACAATGTGTCTTTGATCGGCTGGGCCAAGAGATAAGAAAACAGCAGCGAAAAACCGATGTTGCCCAGTTTGTTGAAAAACCGCATGGCGCCCGGATCCATGGGATAAACCAGGCGGGTGCCCTGGATAAAGTCGGCACGACGCTGGGCTATGGCATCGTAGAACACAGGCAGATCTTCTGGGGGAACCGTGAGATCGGCATCCAGAATCATCAGGATATCGCCTCTGGCCTTGCTGAAGCCCAAACGAACGGCGTCGCCCTTGCCTTTGCCCGTTTGCTTGTAGGCCGAAAGCTTTAAGGGCCCCTTGTAGGTGGCCATCATGTTTTCGATGGCGCTCCAGGTGTTATCTTTCGAGCCGCCTTCGACAAAGATGATCTCCGTCTCGCTGCCCATCACCGGCGTGCGAAGCACAGCACCTTCTATGTTCCCAGCCTCGTTGCGCGCCGGCACCACCACCGTCACGGAGGGGGCAAGCTGTGCCGCCACGCGCGCCGGCGCGCTGGCCCGCGGGCGCAATACGTAAATGCGATACAGCGCCGTGCGGTTGAGCAGCGGCGCCTTCACAAGGTAGCGGTTGGCCAGTGTTCCTAAGCCGGGAATGCCAAACGGCAACATCATGCGATCTTCAAAGCGCACCACTTCCAGATCGGCGATATCAAACAAAGTGGCAAAATCGCTTTCCGACAGCCAATTCGCAGTGGGGGATGGCACCTTCCACCCAGCCTGTTCAGCCAAACGTGAAGGCAGCTCCCAGAGCACGTTAAACGTTGTTAGGTAAATGCGCCCATCCGGGGCCAGCCGATCACGCATGCGCATCAACAACTTGTGGATGTCCAGCACGCTGTGGCACAGACGATCGCAAACGATGGCGTCGTATTTGCCATTGGGCTGGCTCGCGTCTGGCTTGGCCCCCGTGACTGCTGGCGCATCCAGAACGTCCGCGTGTTCAAACGTGATGTCTGGGTGCTTTTGGCGCCCTTCTTCTACCAGTTCAGGCAAAAACTCGATGCCGGTTTTCTGTGTTTGCGGCAAACCAGCCAACAGGTCACCGCGTCCACAGCCCACCTCCAGCACGCGCGCTTCAGGGGCAATCAAGCGGCAAAGCGCATCACGCAAGTCCTCATGCATTTGGTCCCGCGCAGATGGATGCTTGGGCGCTTGGTTTGCTAGGGAGCGGAAATATTCGCTCCAAGCGGCCTGAAGGTCATCGGTTCGGGTGCGAGGCCCCGCAGCCAAAGGCGCCATGGCGGCGCCAGTTTGAGAAGACTGTGTGTTGCTCACGGTTGGGTTTCGCGCGTGGGGCGGGATCAAAATATCAGATCACTCGTCGGCATCGACCAAGACGAACACTTTTTTGAAGGGTTCTCCTGAGCGAACGGTGATGGTCTCAGTTTTTTCGATCTGCAGTTCCGGATTTACGAATTTCACTTTGTGGCGACCACAAGGAAGCTCGAAGCCCACAAGCGGCGTGATCTTTCCGGTGTCTTCGCCGTCAATAAACACCTTGGCCCACGGTTTGGCACCCAACGTAACGGTGCAGGTGCCGCCCGTGGCGGCGGGAGCGGGCCGCGGCGCCGAAGCGGCGGGCCTGGGGGCGGGCCGCGGCGCGGGCTTGGGAGCGGTGGCCACAGGCCGCGGAGCCGGTGTTGCGGCCGGCGGCGATGGCGTTGGCGTTGGCGTTGCCTCTGCAGGCGCGGGAGGCGCCTCAGTTGGCTGGGCGGATGGCGCCGCGGCCACAGGTTCGGCACGCGGCTTCGGCGACTCCGGCTTTGCCACAGACTGCGGTTCAAGCCGCGCCTGAATCTTCAAGATGCGCCCCGGCTCTTGCATAAACTCGTATCGCCAATCCTGGTATTGCGGGTCGTCCTTAATCTCTAAAACGTGTCGTCCCGGAGCCACGCGATCGGCTTTGAAATTCGTGCGGATTTGTGGCCCGGTGCTGTCTTCACCCGCGGTAAGGGGCCGCCCGTCAAGCCACACAGGCCGATCAGGTGGCTCGCTGACCAATTCGAATCCCGTGTCTGCCGAGGGCCGCAGTTTCAGCTCGACCACATCCTTGGCGCCCGCTTTGACTTCAACATTCTTGACCAGTTTGTCGTAGCCAGGGGCGCTTGCCGAGATGATGTAATCACCCGGATTGCGTTCTACAGAAAGCGGAAATGGCCCCTTCACAGGCTGGTCGTCGATCACAACCTCAGCGTCTTCGGGAGCCACCTGCAGCAGCAATTGCCCCGCTTTGTTCAGCTGCGTGAGTGCCACCACCACGGCCGCCACCACAAGCACAGCGGCCAAAATCCAGCCGAACGGAAGTT
>JBBSJE010000505.1:0-2637 GCA_038257535.1 Polyangia bacterium | reverse complement strand
GTGATTGTGCCGCTGGTGGCAAAGCTCGATGCCATTTCAGATGGCAGTGGAGGAACGCTGCTCGACAAATGCTTGGTTTACTGGACGCAGGAGCACGGCGTGTTCTCCCACGCTCAGGAGAACATTCCGGTGGTGACCTTCGGCTCGGCGAAGGGCGCCTTTGCCACGGGGATTCACCTCGATTACCGTGATCAAAATCGCCTGATCGCCAAGGGGCAGTTTGGGGATACGCCTGCGGATCGGCCCTACGTGGGGCTTACCTACCATCAGGTGTTGGGATCGATCGCTCAGGGCTTTGGCATTCCCCATTCCGAATGGGCAGAGAGCAACCACGGCGGTTATGGCGTTAAGCCCAACGACCTCGCAGCCGCCTCCTACGGCGATCGCTACAAGCACTGGGGCACACAAGAATGGAACGCGGCAGGCGACAAGTTGCCTTGGTGGGTGGCTTAGAGTCCGGAGAGCATCGCCACCGAAAGTGGCGATGCTCAACACGTTAACCCTTTGGCGGCTCCAACGGCACTGTGTAGTCGGCGTAGATCTGGCCCGCGTCTGCGAACGGCACCAGCCACTGTTTGTCCTTGCCTGATGAGTAGGTGTAGAGCTGTGTGCTGCGCCAGTTCCACTGCGGCAATCTCTGGTTCTTGTTGATGGCCTCGTCTTTGGCCAGCACCTGAGGCCCGCGTTCAACGTAGACTTTGCCTGGATTGGCCTTGCCAGCAGGTGAGGTACGCAACACAAGAGGAATGTTGACGTCAACAACGTCGCCGACAGCCCAGTTGCGGTCGATCTCAAGCCACTGACCGGGGGTGCCCTTGAAGGTTTCTCCACCCACGCGGGCCTCGAACCCGGCTGCCCATTCGGGCACGCGCAACACGAGAGGGAAGCGACCAGGCTTTGCCGGTTGCACCACAACCTTCACATCGCCCTCAACCGGGTAGGCACCCTCAACCAGCAGCTTGAAGGTCTGTGCGCCAACCTGAAGCTCGTGAGTGCCGGGTTCATAGAATATCAACGCGGCTTTGTTGTTGAGGCTTCCGGCCATCATATTGGCCAGCATCGCGATCCCGCGGGGTTGGCTAGAAGCGCAGCAGCAGATATCGGGAAGAATGCCGTGGGTCACCTCGCCGTAGCGTTTGCGACCAACCAGCGGTGTGAAGTAGCAGATCTTACCGGTGCCTGGGTGTTGAGCGGCCAAGAGAGCGTTGTAGGCGATGCGCTCGAGTGTTTCGGCGTAGCGTATGTTGCCGGTCAGGCGAAGCAGTTGCCAATTAAGCTGAAGCCACGTTACCGTCACGCAGCCCTCGCCAGCTGAAATGAAGGTGTCTTCCCGGTAAGCGCCACCGGGTGAAAGCACATGGTCGTCCTCGAAGTGTTCGGCCCAGCTTGTGCTGCCAATCACGTAGTGCCGTTTGGCGATGATATCTGCCCAGGCGTTTTCGCAGGCCTTCAAGCACTGCGCATCGCCCGTGGTGCGGTAAAGCTCAGCCAAGCCCACCACGTTTGACAGCATTTCGTAGGCCTTGGCGTTGGCGGTCTTGAACACATTGCCGTGTGTGGCCAGCGAACTTAGAACCTTGGGGCCGTGGGGCTGCTCCCATGCGGAAAGTATGTAGTGGCAAAAATCGAGGTAGCGCTTGTTGCCGGTGCGCCGATGCAACAGCACCATGGGCTCAAGCACGCTGGTGGCCGCCATGCCCACGTGCGTGCTGTGTTTTTCGGCCACGATGTCTAATTGCCCAGGGCCGGTGCCGAAAGTACGGCACAGCAGATCGCCCATCTTTCGGCAGGCCGCTAAGGCGGCGCTGTTGCGGGTGAATTCGTGGTACGCAAGCAGACCAATCAGGTTGTACTTGTGGCTCCACACATCCCAGCTGGTCCAGTATTTGTCGGGCGTGTAGGTGCCCAGGTATCCGTCTTTGAGCTGCGAGCGAATCAGCCCGCGGGCGGCGTGGTCCAGCCGCTTGCGTAGCAAGGGATCGTGCAGCCTCTGCAACGCCAGCACCCCTGCATGGAGAAACTTGCCCACATGCTCGCCCGCCCAATCTTGGGCGCCGGGGCGTTTGGTGAACGGCAAGAGGATGTCGTCGAGCGAGATCTTGTTGAGGCGCTGGTTGACGTTGGCGCGCATTCTTCGACCCAAGACGGCGGCATCGCTGGCCGCAGGGCGTGTTTGGCCTGGGCTAAATACATCAGATATGGCTTGGTTGGCCGTTGACGCTGCCCATGCTGAGGTGGTGCCAGCGGCAACCGGAAGGGCCGTCACGGCGCCCAGGAAATTGCGGCGAGAAAAGTGGGGAATGCTCATCGTACTCTCCGAAACTGACTTAAGAGGATAGCTATGACCAAAGTTGTAATCGTTTACATGAGCTTTTGCCACGGTTTTTTTGCAGGAACCTGCCGGTTGGGGGCCTCTCAAGGTGACGAGCGGCGACGCAACCGTTTGCGCAGGCGTTCAAGTTCGGGATCCGCGGCCGGGGGCCCCGCACGGCCCCAACTGGTGTTGGGGTTCGGACCCATGATGAATTCCAATTCACCACCGTTCATGATTTCGTCGTGCCCAATCCAGTTTCGGGCTAGCGGCTTGCCATTGAGCCGCGCTGACTGCACGTAAACGTTTTCGGGTTCATTGTTTTG
>JBBSJE010000504.1:0-2643 GCA_038257535.1 Polyangia bacterium | reverse complement strand
CTGGCCTGCAGGCCGCGGTGTCCGCACCTCTACAACCAGACCAAGCCGAAAAGGCGGCCACAAGAGCAGCCAAGGCCACTCGTTTCCGCTGCGTTTGAATGGTGTACATGCTCAAAATCCCATTCCGGTCTTATCGGCAGCTGGGGGATATGAAGTTCTTCCCCCCGAAGCAAGCACGCCGACGATCACAGCTCCGGCCACCACGACGCCGGTCGCCACCCAAAACCACGGCCGCCGGTATATAGGCTTGCCTTCCGCCTCCTGCGGGTTATCCGATGCATGCAAGACGAGCCCCTCATCGCCTCTTGGTGCAGTGGCGCTGTCGAACTTTGGTGCCAAAGACGGCGGCGCTGCCGCATTCTGTGGCGAAAGACGAACAACGAGATCAACAAACTGCCCCGCCGCCACCTTCACTGACCGCGATGCCGGTTGGAAATTTGGCGCACGCACTTCGACTTCGACAGTGCCTTCACTAACAGCTATTGGATCTCCCAGAGGAAAGCTGCCCACGCTACGCCCACCAATCAACACTTCCGCACCGGCAGGATCGCCCACGATTCCCAAGTGCCCAATGTGTTCTCTCGCACTTGCCAAAGCATCCTCAAGTGCAGCGAGGTTACGAGACACCCATGGATCGTCCTTAGCTCCAAGCGCGTCAAGCAACCTTGCCTGCGCTGGTGCCCATTGCCCAAGGGCCTGCTGACAAAGCCCAAGCTGAGCCGAGGTGCGCGGCGTTTTGATAATTTCCCACGCCTTTTGGAACTCCCTGAGAGCTGCCACGTCGTCGCCCCTACGACGCAGCGCCACCCCCCGCTTCACATACACTTCGGCCTGGTTGACTTGAGGACTTTCGGCGTGGGCGAACCTCGTTCCACAAAAGCCTATCAGCACAATCAAACCTATACGAACGATGCTTTGCATAAATCGACAGCATATCTATCGCATGAGCGTCGGCCAGGTCAAGGCACCGCGGCTCTAACGCGGGAAATCGTGGAGGAGGTACGCTGCTGCCACCGAGAACAGCCCATCGCTGTCTTGCTCGAATGGCACGTGCACTGCGAAGCTTGGCAACGGAGCGATGTGCGGCTCGGGACGTCGCGTTTATCGTAACTGTGTCAACGGGGTCTCTTGCAGCCCGGTGCAAAGGGTCGGGTAGGGTGCGTTGGATTACGCCAGTTACGCCAGTTACGCCAGTTACGCCAGTAAACAGAAGGTATTTTATCGGTGCGGTGTGATGTAGCGCTTGAAATTCCTATCGTGCGCCAGTGGTTTTAGACGACTGGTTTGCAAGCGATGTGCTGCCGCGCCTCAAAGGGCGCGCACAGCTCGTCCGCTATGCGGACGACTTCGTTGTGATCTGCGAGCGAGAAGATGACGCCAACCAGGTGATGGCCGTGTTGCCGAAAAGACTTGGCAAATACGGCCTAAGCCTGCATCCAGAAAAGACGCGCTTGGTTCGTTTCAAACGGCCAACACGGCGACCTGGAGAGAAGGGGGGAAACAACGACTCAACAAAACCACAGACATTCGACTTTCTTGGATTCACCCACCATTGGGGCGTGTCCAGGAAGAACAACTTGTATGTGAACCGGAGCACGGCCAAGTCACGGCTAACGCGGGCGCTGGAGCAGATACGCACGTGGTGCAGGATACACCGGCACGACGGCGTAGAAGAGCAGCAGCAAGCGTTGCAAAGGAAGCTTCGAGGCCACTACGGATATTACGGAATCACCGGCAATGCCCGTGGCATCGCTCGCTACTACTGGAATGTTAGGAGAATCTGGGCATTCTGGCTGCGTCGCCGATCACAGCGGGTAAGTTCAGCGTGGGATCGCTTCTCACGCATAATCGCCCACTACCCACTACCCACTGCCGTTGCCTCATTTGCCCCCCCGCGGCCGCGTCCATAAGCGAATCTGCATTCTTGAAGAGCCGGGTGCGGTAGTCCCGCACGCCCGGATCTGTGGGGGCCCTGGGCGCGTAAGTGCCCAGGGCTACCCGAGCCGCCGAGTGGCCTGCTGTTGGAGGCTACTTCAAGCTGCATGCCGACGTGCAAGGACAACTCTGATGCGACCGCACGCATGCCTCGCCTCCCGAGATCGCTTGGATGACGAGAAGATCACCTCGTTGCGGGCCGTTTGCCGCCCCTAGAGCTTGAGGAGTCGCGATGTGAGGGCTCATGCCGGCCTTTGTGAATGCCAGGCCGTTCTCAACGTGTGAACCTAGAACCGATGACTCAAGACGATTCTGGTTTTCAGCTGTTGAGGTTGTGATCGCCCCGGGGGGGGGCTTTCATCGCTGACCTCGATCAAATCAAATGAAACGATGGCGTCGCCTTCGCGACCGGTGCGCTGGGGGTAGCGTTCGATCCATTCAATCAGGGCGCCGTGATACGAGCCTTCGTCCGCAATGCGCGAGATGTAGTCACAGAAGAACGAATCGTGATTGAGCTGAGGCGCCACCACCCTTTGGCCACCGGGGTGGCGAGGCGCGGCCGCTTCCGAAAGCGGATCCACGTGGCGACCTGACTTCGTAAGCGCGTCTACAATCACAGTGGAGTCGGTAAGCGGCGCATTGGGCGAGAACATGGACCAACCCTGAAACAGCTGCAGATAAGTGATGCTGGCTTCCACGAAACGCGCT
>JBBSJE010000503.1:0-2644 GCA_038257535.1 Polyangia bacterium | reverse complement strand
GGGCTTAGGTGTGGTGCATTCCTGCGCCCACGCGCTGGGCACTGTGGCGGGCATGCACCATGGCTTGGCCAACGGCGTGATGATTGACCACGCCTTGCCTCACAACCTGGCCGGCAGCGCTAAGAAGTTTGTGCGCATGGCGCAGGTGGTGGGGCTTGAAAGCAGCGATCCCAAAGCGTTCATCGATTGGCTACGCGCCTTCAAGGCCAACGTAGGGCTTCCAGCCACCTTAACTGATGCGGGTGTGAAGCGAGAGCTTGTGCCGAAGCTCGTTGAAGTGGCAACGGCCGACGGCTGCCACGCCAACAACCCCTTGGCTTGCGCGAGCGCCGACTTTCAAAGCATTTTTGAGGGAGCGTTCTAAAGATGCCAGGTCCCTTGCGCATTGGTCTGTCCGCCGCGTTCATGCACGCTGATCCGCAGCGGGCGTTGTTCAAAGGCAAGACCCTCAAGTACGTTGAACAACAGCTGTTCAATTGGACGATGTCTGAGGGCGCCCTCGCCTATATGATCCCCTCGCCCACGCGCACGCAGGCGGTGGCTTTGGATGCGTTTGCCATCGATCTAGACGGCCTGGTGCTGCAAGGTGGGGCTGATGTGGCGCCCACCTCGTATGGCGAAACGCCTTTGCAGCCGGAGTGGTCAGGCGATCCCGTTCGCGACGAATATGAAATTGCTTTGGTGAAGGCCTTTTTGGAACTGGGAAAACCGGTTTTTGGCGTGTGCCGGGGTTTACAGCTTCTCAACGTGGCGTTGGGCGGAAACCTGTACCAAGACATCGGCACGCAATTGCCAGGCGCATTCGTGCACCGCGATTGGAACATCTACGACCAAAACTTTCATCACATCCGGCTCGTTCATCCCACGCACTTGTCGTCGCTTTATCCCAACACCGCCACCGCACGTGTGTGTTCCGTTCACCATCAAGCGATCAAAGACTTGGGGCAAGGGCTTGTGGCCGAAGCCTTTTCGGTGGACGACAATGTCGTGGAAGCCGTTCGCCTTGAAGGTCCCACATGGGCTTACGGTGTGCAATGGCATCCCGAATGGCATGATCCCAACGACAAATCGTTGATGGATGGCCGCGTGCTGCTGCACGATTTCTTAGATGCAGCCCGCAAGCGCAGATCTGAAGGCCGCCCCCCCGATGATACAGCTTAAGCTGTGTGTTCTCCTTTACCGATAGGCACCACGATGAACCGATCCACAACGCAAATGCTCTCGATCTGGAACCCCGCCACAGGTGAAATCATTGAGAGCCTACCCACCGACGATCGCGGTGCAGTGCTTGAGAAGGCCTCGCGCGCCCGAGAAGCCCAACCCGCATGGGCGGCCCGACCACTGAAAACGCGGCTGGAAGTGCTGCAGCGGTTTCGACAGCTGGTGAAAGACAACCTTGAAAACTTGGCACATACCACCACCCGCGAAACCGGAAAACCGATTTCGCAATCGCGCAACGAGGTCAAAGGGCTTGATGGGCGCCTGGCATTCTTCCTCGAAGCCACGGAAACCACCCTGGCCACCCGCACAGTTCACGAAGAGCCAGGTTTGCAAGAGCAACTGGCCTGGGAGCCTTTGGGCGTTGTGGCCAACATCTCGGCTTGGAATTACCCCTACTTCGTTGGTGGCAACGTCTTCGTGCCAGCGTTGCTTGCGGGAAACGCCGTACTTTATAAACCCTCGGAACACGCCTCACTGACAGGCCAGGCCCTTGCCGACCTGCTTTGGCAAGCCGGCGTGCCCAAGCCGGTGTTTCAAGTGGTGTTGGGCGGGGGCAGCACAGGCGCCGCGCTGATGGATGCGCCCATCAACGCGGCTTTCTTCACAGGGTCGTACAGCACAGGCCTGCGCGTGGCGGAATCGGCCGCCCGGCATCTGTTGAAGACGCAGCTGGAATTGGGTGGCAAAGATCCCGTGTATGTCATGGAAGACGTCAACGTGGCCACAGCCGCCGCGGCCACCGCCGATGGCGCGTTTTACAACGCAGGCCAAAGTTGTTGTGCGATCGAGCGGCTCTATGTTCACGAAAAAATATACGAGGCTTTTGTGGATGCGTTCCTCGAAACCGTGGACGGCTTCTCGGTAGGGGACCCGCAAGACGACCGCACGTACATAGGGCCACTTACCCGCGCCGCCCAGATCGACGTTTTGGAAGCACAAACCAAAGACGCTGTGGCGCAAGGCGGTCAACTGCGGCGCGGAGGCCAGCGGCTGGAACGCGCAGGGTTTTATTTTGCGCCTACGGTGATCACCCAAGCCAATCACAATATGTTGCTTATGCGCGAAGAAAGCTTTGGCCCCATCATTGGCATTCAAAAGGTTGCCAATGATGAGGAGGCTGTCCAATTGATGAACGACACCGCCTACGGCCTGACGGCGGGCGTTTACGGCAGCGATCGCGCGCGCGCCGAAACCATCTTGAAACAAATGCACTCGGGAACCGTGTATTGGAATTGCTGTGACCGCGTGAGCCCGCGGCTGCCGTGGTCGGGACGAGGCCAATCGGGGCTGGGCACTACGCTTTCAACCCTAGGAATCAGTGCCTTCGTTCAGCCCAAAGCCTGGCATTTGAAGGGCTAGCGGCCTCGCGCCCCGGCGGGGCCGGTTGCGTTAACACCCCCGCCCGCGTAACCTCGCGGGCAGG
>JBBSJE010000502.1:0-2650 GCA_038257535.1 Polyangia bacterium | reverse complement strand
CCCTACCATGGTCGTTCGGAGAAACGATCATGGCAAACGATACAACAACACAGAACGACGTACCTGACCTTGTGCCTGCGCGCATGCTCAATGAGTTTGCATACTGCCCACGGCTGGCGTGGCTAGAGTGGGTGCAGGGCGATTTTGTTGATAGCGTTGATACGGTTGAGGGGCGCTTTCAACACCGGCGCGTAGACAAGGAGGGGGGAAAGCTGCCGCTGGCGGCCGAGTTGGCCAACGATGAGAAGTTACACGCGCGGTCAGTTTACCTTTCGGGGCCGGGGGTGGGGTTGGTGGCACGGATAGATTTGGTAGAGGCCAAGGGCACCCAGGTTACGCCTGTGGATTACAAGCGGGGGGAGGCTCCGGATTTACCGGAGGGGGCGTGGGAGCCGGAGCGGGTGCAGGTTTGTGCACAGGGGTTGGTGTTGGAGGAAAATGGGTACACGTGTACTGAGGGTGTGCTTTATTTCGTGGGCTCGAAGAAGCGGGTTGTGGTTCCGTTTTCCGAGGAGCTGCGAGCACGAACTCTGGCGTTGCTTGCGCAGATGCGTGAAACCATGGCGCTGCAGTCCATTCCGCCACCGCTACAAGATAGCCCGAAGTGCCCACGTTGTTCGTTGGTGGGTATTTGCCTGCCTGATGAGGTAAATCTGCTTCGCCTACCGCTACATGAGGCAGCAGATGGCGACTTGCAGGTTTTCGGTGAGCCGCGGAGGCTGCTTCCTGCGCGCGATGACGCTCTTCCGCTTTATGTTCAAGCCGGTGGCACGCGCGTTGGGAAGAGTGGCGATGAATTTGTGGTACAGCCCCGTGAGGGGGCGAAGCAAACGGCTCGGTTGGGGCAAACGTCGCAGGTGTCGCTATTTGGTGCGGTGCAGATCTCAACGCAGGCGTTGCAGTCGGCATTGGGGCAAGGCATTCCGGTTTGCTATTTCTCGATGGGCGGGTGGTTTTACGGGATGACCACGGGGTTGATGCACAAAAACGTGGACTTGCGACGCGCGCAATACGCGACGGCGGAAAACACGGAGAAAGCACTGGCGTTGGCCAAACGGTTTGTGATCAGCAAGATTCGCAATTGCAGGACGTTGCTACGAAGAAATGCTGAGGACCTTCCGCGCATGGCTTTAGAGTCGCTGCGCGAATGTGTGGAAAAGGCGCAAGCGGCAACGGCGGCAGCGTCATTGCTGGGCATCGAGGGCACGGCGGCCAGAATCTATTTCGAGAACTTTCCCCGGATGATAAAGCGCAGTGAAGCAGACGGGCTGATGGCGTTCGACTTTAGCGGGCGCAATAGGCGGCCGCCCAAGGATCCGGTGAACGCTTTGCTTTCTTTGGCCTACGCGATGTTGGCCAAGGACTTCACGATCATACTTCAGGCAGTGGGATTTGATCCGTTCTTGGGCTTTTACCATCGGCCCCGTTACGGGAGGCCAGCGTTGGCCTTGGATCTTATGGAGGAGATGCGACCACTGGTGGCTGATTCCGTCGTTGTGAACGTGATCAACACGGGGGTTGTGCAGCCTTCGGACTTTATTTCGCGCGGCGGTGGCGTCGCGCTTTCAGAATCGGCACGGGCTCGATTCTTGCGCGCGTATGAACGGCGGGTGGATGAGCTGGTAACCCACCCCGTGTTTGGCTACCGGGTAAATTATCGCCGAATTTTCGAGGTTCAAACGCGCCTACTTGCGCGCTTTCTTGGCGGCGAGATCGCCACCTACCCCGGCTTCGAAACCAGGTGAACCGTGCGAAGCATTTATCTGGTTTGCTACGACATCTCAGACGCTAAGCGCCTGAAGCGAGTCTATAAGGCGATGCGGGGATTCGGTGATCACCTGCAACTATCTGTATTTCGATGTGAACTTTCGCCACGGGAACGAGTAGAAATGATCGCCGCGGTAACTCCGCTTATCGACCATGAGGATGATCAGGTCCTGATTGTCGACATAGGTCCGGCCGATGGCCGGGCTGAAGGGGCGTTCGCAGCCCTGGGGCGGCGCTATCTCACACCAGAGCGCACGGCAATTGTTGTATAGTTAGGAAGGTTTTTTTTGCGTTGCTCTTTGACATCTTGATAGGACTAATGTTGTCATTTTCGTTTCGAGCGATTGTGTGCCGTCAACTGGGCGGTGGTCGCTCGCAAACCCGAAAAATGGTTTGTAAGATGCTGAAAATATGGAAGTTGAAGATTCCCGACAAAGTCATTGCCGCATGAAAAGAATGCAGAAACGCTTCGCTTACCCGCTCCGCTCGTTTTCGTGGCCGCAAAGCACGAGAATTGTTGACATTATTGCGCGAGCGGTTTCCGCTGTTGAAGAACAGCGGCCCCTTTGAAGCATTTCGTGGTCTGTCAACATGGCCCACTTGTCAGTGGTTTCCGCTGTTGAAGAACAGCGGCCCCTTTGAAGCACACGTCTGGGCGACGATATGCCGGGTGTGGGAGACTGTTTCCGCTGTTGAAGAACAGCGGCCCCTTTGAAGCATTTACGACGCCACGAACGACACTCTTGATATCGCTGGTTTCCGCTGTTGAAGAACAGCGGCCCCTTTGAAGCATACCACTTCCAGGGATACCGGTTGCGGCGGCATCGTTTCCGCTGTTGAAGAACAGCGGCCCCTTTGAAGCTTCGCAGGACCCACAGGCGAT
>JBBSJE010000501.1:0-2656 GCA_038257535.1 Polyangia bacterium | reverse complement strand
GGCTTTACGACACCTATGGCTTTCCTTTGGATCTGACGCGCGTGATCGCCAATGGGCGCGGCCTCGAGGTAGACGAGGCTGGTTTCGAGGCGCAAATGCAAGCGCAGCGCAAACGCGCGGCGTTCGTGGGCTCGGGAGAAATTGCCGTCGAGGGCGTTTTCCAAGCGATATCGGATCGGGTGGGCGCCACCCAATTTTTGGGCTACGACCTTATTCACGCTCCAGGCAAAGTTGTGGCCCTGGTGGCGCAAGGGCAAGAAGCGAAAAAGCTTTCTCATGACCCCGGCGGCGACAGCAACAGCTTTGCTTTCGTGTGCGCAGAAACGCCGTTTTATGGCGAGTCGGGCGGGCAGATGGGCGACGTGGGTAGCGCGCAGGGGCCCGCAGGCGCTGTTACGATTTTGGACACCAAACGTCCGGTGCCTGGCTTGGTGGTGCACTTGGCTGAGATCAACTCGGGCGAAGTGCGCGTGGGTGACGCCTTGGACTTGCGTGTGGACATGGCCCACCGCGACGCCATTCGGCGCAATCACTCCGCCACCCACCTTCTGCACCTAGCGCTGCGCACAACTTTGGGTGAGCACGTGGCGCAAAAAGGCTCGTTGGTGTCGGCTGACAGATTGCGCTTCGACTTCTCACACTTCGCGCCGCTGACACAGCAAGAGCGCGACAAAGTTGAACTGTTGGTGAACACGCGCGCGGTGGAAAATCACCCTGTGCAAACGGAACTGCTTCCCATCGCGGAAGCGAAAGCGGCAGGCGCGATGGCGTTTTTCGGCGAGAAGTACGCCGATACAGTTCGCGTGCTGAGCATGGGTGACTCGAAGGAGCTTTGTGGCGGCACACACGTTTCTCGCACGGGCGACATTGGCCTGTTCAAGCTCACGGAAGAATCCGGCGTGGCCCAGGGCGTGCGGCGGATCGAAGCCGTGACGGGCATTGGCGCGTTGGCGTTTGTGCAGAAACTTGAGCGTGAGCTGCAGGGCGCCGCCGATTTGCTGAAGGGGGGAACTTTTGAGGTGAGCGCGAAGGTTGAGCGGCTACAAGGCGACTTCCGCACCCGCGACAAGGAGATCGAAAAACTTCGCGGCCAACTGGCCTCCGGCGGCGGCAAAGATCTAGCTGCACAAGCCACAAAGGTGGAGGGAATCTCGCTGCTCATCACCGATGTGCCCGTGGCAGATGCCAAAATCTTGCGTGAAACTGCAGACAAACTTCGCGACAAGCTGAATCCCGCGGTGGTGGTGTTGGCCGGCAGCGAGGGCGAGAAGCTGTCCTTGGTGTGCGTGGTGAGCAAAGATGCCCTGCCCCGCTTTCACGCGGGCAAGATCTTGTCCGAATTGGTTAAGCGCATTGACGGCAAAGGCGGAGGCCGCCCGGACATGGCCCAGGGAGGCGGACCCCGACCAAGCGATGTGGCCGCGACCTTGGCCCAGTGGCGCGAGGATTTGGCCAGCATGGTGGGCAAGGGATAGCGCGTATGTTTGCGCTTCCCGACGCGGGGGTGCTGGACGCGGCGAAAGCCGTTTACGAAGCCATTCGTTCGTCCGATGGCCGGGATCCCAGCACCCAGCCAGACATGGGTTTTGATCCCAAATTTTTTGCGCAGGTAAGCCCGCTGCTTGAGTTTCTGTGGTCGCGCTACTTTCGGGTGGAGATCTCGGGCTTGCAAAACATTCCCGAAACCGGCCCTGCCCTGTTGGTTGCCAATCACTCGGGCGGCATTCCTTACGACGGCATGTTGTTGGCGTATGGGGTGCACAAACTTCACGCGGCCCATCGCTTGCCGCGGCCCTTGGTGGCCAACTTCGCGTTTCGATCCCGCCTCATGGCACCGGTGGTGGCGCGCTTTGGCGGTGTGCGCGCCTCGATGGACAATGCCACCACCCTGCTCCAAAACAACCAGCTGGTGTCGGTGTTTCCTGAAGGCCTTCGCGGGGTGGGCAAGCTCTACCGGGAACGCTACCGGCTCACGCGGTTTGGGCGCGGCGGTTTCATGCGGTTGGCCGCGTCGGCAAGGGTGCCGCTGATCCCCACCGCCATTGTGGGCGCCGAGGAGATTCATCCCCTCATTGGCAAGCTGACGGCGCCCGCGCGCTGGTTGGGCGTTCCCTACATACCCGTGACGCCCACGTTTCCCTTCTTGGGTCCCCTGGGGCTTTTGCCGCTGCCTACGAAGTGGAGGATCCGCATCGGCAAGCCGCTGCCGCCCCCACCGGTTGACCTGGACAACAGCACCGCGGTGTTGGAAGCCGCTGAGGCGGTGCGCACTCAGGTTGACACCATGATCGCTGAAATGCTGCTGGAACGGCGCTCAGTGTTCTTTGGTTGACGTCTTCGGGTGACGTCTTACAGTTCCCCACAAAGCGACTTGCCACCAGCTTGTGTTGCAACGTTACTGGTTACGTTGCCGCAACATTTCCAGGCCTTTTTTACATCGCAGACGCCGAATCTGCGTGGCACCTTTCAAGCCGGGTGGGCTTCTTGACGAACATACAGAAATGGGTGATGGTGCCCGAAGGTGTTCAAATCGCCAGTAAGGGTGAGGACTTAAATTTCCCATGATTTCGGTCGGACAGACTGTCGGGAATTACAAAATCACCGCCAAATTGGGCGAGGGGGGCATGGGTGTGGTGTACCTGGCCGAGCACCCTGT
>JBBSJE010000500.1:0-2678 GCA_038257535.1 Polyangia bacterium | reverse complement strand
TTGCTCGTCGCGGAAGGGGTTCACGCGGGTCAAGAAGGAGCGGAATTGCCCGTCCGCACCCCTCAGAGGGAACACCATGTCGAAGGGTTTGCCGGTTGCAATCGACGCTTTCCACCGTTCCAACACGCTGGCTAACTGCTCTGGATCATGAACCGACTGCCAGCCCCACCCTTCCATCGCTTCGGGCGTTGTGCCGGTGTACTCGAACCAGCCCCGGTTGTACCAAAAGATGTGGCCGTCAGGCCGTGCCATCCACGCCAACTGCGGGATCGTGTCGGCCAACATGCGCAGCCTCTCTTCGCTCTGCCGCAAAGCGATCTCGGCGCGTTTCCGCTCCCCCACGTCCCGGAAGTACACCGACAAGCCTTCCGATGACGGAAAGCCCCGGACCTCGTACCAGCGGTCGTGGGGCGGGTAGAAAGTCTCAAACGTGAACGGCGACTTTTCCGCCATACCACGGCGATAGTTGATCTCGACCGGCGTACCCAGGGTGTCGGCGTACTCATCCCAATGGCTCTTGCCGATCAACTCATCCCGGCTGCGCCCCAGCAACAATTCGGCCTGCCGATTGACGTAGGTGAAGCGCCAGTTGGGGTCCAAGGTGAAGAAAGCATCGCTGATGCTTTCCAAAATGCTCCGGGTCCGCCGCTCGTGCTCCCGCGCCTCGGCTTCCTGCCTACTGAGTGCAACTTCGGCCTGCTTCCTCTCGGTGATGTCGCGGAAGACCAGCACGCTGCCAAAAACGTGGCCCTGGTGGGCACGGATCGGAGCGGCACTGTCGTCAATCGGGCGCTCACTGCCGTCCTTGGAGATGAGGAGGGTGTGGTTCGCCAGACCAACAATTTTGCCCTCACGCAGAGACCGCAAAGCCGGGTTCTCAACCGTCTGTCGCGTCGTCTCGTTGACGATCACGAAGACACGCTCAAGCGGCAGGCCCTGTGCATCCTGCTGCGCCCACCCGGTCAACCGCTGGGCGACATCGTTGAGAAAGGCGACCCGCCCCTCGGCGTCCGTGGTGATGACACCATCACCGATGCTAGTCAGCGTGACCCGAAGGCGTTCGCCTTCCTCAGCGACGGCCGCTTGGGCCTTTTGACGAAGTAGCGTTTCCCGCTCTAGCTCTTGGTATTGCGCAAGGGCCAAAGTGGTTTTGCTCTCGGCTCGTTTACGGGCATCCCGCAGTTGTTCAAACAGGGCGATGCAACCGGCGCTGATGGCAACGTAAAAGCCGAAGCCGAAAAGGTCTTCGCGATGCTCGACCGCCATCGCGTAACGAGGCTCCAGGACGAAGAACGTTACCGCGGCCATACCAACCACGAGGCACAGGATTGCAGGCCTGCGGCCACCGTACCAAGCTACGAAAGCCACAGCGGCAAACAGTGTGATAAACGGCAGGCGTTCATTCAGCAGCGGGTCGAGCAGCAGCCGCAGCACGACCGCCAGAACGACAGCGACGGCGGCGACAGTGTAGCGTAAAAACTTGTTGCGGCTGGTGTCGCCCATGGTTGCTTGCTCTGGGCGCAATTCTTACCATACTCCGGGCCGGATGTTCAGGCCAGACGGGGCAGAACCACGCTAAATGTGGTTCCTTCAGGCTCGGCCGAACGGACCTCGATCGTGCCATCATGCGCGCGAACTACTTGGTCTACGATGAAGAGCCCCAGGCCGATGCTGCGCGTCGGGCTGCCGGCTTGGTCGTCCCCGCGATTCAGCGGTTGGAACAGATGCGCGCGCGCACTGTTGGAAATCGGTTCGCCTTCATTATGCACGTCGATCCGAATCTCACTGGGCGTGCCGCGCGCCATTACACGGACGGGGGTGGCCGCGCGGCCGTACGCCAACGCGTTGTTAACAAGGTTGATCACAACTTGCGCCATCCGATCCCTGTCCCAGAGGCCCTGTCCGCTGCCTTCGGTAGCAACCTCGATCGTCGCTTGAGGATGGGCGCTGCGGATTTCAGCCAGCGCGCCCTCGATGGTGTCAAAAAGATCAGCGGGCTCACGATGAACGGGCAGTTGCCCCCGCAAGCGTGCCTGGGTGAAGTCCAGCAGATCGCGGATCATTCGTGTCGCACGGTTGCATGCGTTCGAGATGCGGGCAACGCTCGTGCGCTGCTTGTCACCGAGTTCAGGGTCGCGCAAAAGGAGCTGCGCACCCATTGAGATCGATTGAATCGGGTTGCGCAAATCGTGGCTTACGATGCCGATGAGCTGCTGCTCGAACTCGGATCGGCGCTGAACTTCCTCAAGCTCTCGCGAGCGGATGAAGATCTCCGCCTCCATCCGGGTGGCCTGGATTTTTAGCTCCTCCGTCCGCTTGACCTGCTCTACGCCGCGGGCCTGTAAGTGGACGAACTCTGTGACGTCCTCAACTTGGTGCACGATGTACAACGTGCGGCCGTCGGGGCCCACGATCGGCGTGTTGACGGGACTCCACCAGCGCTCCTCGAAAGCACCACCCTCGTCGGACGGGCGGCGGATGTCGTACTTCTGCAACGGCATCACGTCACTAGCGCGCCGTTGCAGCACACGATCGAGCGACGCACGCAGGTTGGTCACGCCGGTCGCTTTCGGATCACTTGGATTGTCAGGGAACACGTCGAAAATGTGCCTGCCCATGATCTCATGGCGTCTTGTCATGGTGGCGCGCAAATAGGTGTCGCTCACGGCCACGATGGT
>JBBSJE010000499.1:0-2689 GCA_038257535.1 Polyangia bacterium | reverse complement strand
CCGCCAGCGCTTCCATCACCTGCAACGCCATGGGCACAAACGCTTCGTATTCCAGCCGCGCCACTTCCGCTTGCGCGCCATGGTTGCGAACCACCCCGGTGAAGGTGACCACGCCGCCCTGGCTTGGGCCTTCCACCGCCGCCACCACCTCGTCGATCGACAAGGGGTGCTCAACCACAGCGATGCGGCGGGGGTTCATGCCGCCGGAGACGGGCGGCAGCAGCGCCACCTCATCGCCCTCGTGAAGCGGATCGGCCCGCGGCACCACGGTGCGGTTGACGGCCACGCTGACCCGGGGAAGCAGAGCGGCCAGTTCGGGATGTCGCTGTTCAATCTGGCGCAGCAGGTCGGCCACCGTAAGGCCCTCCGCCACCTCCCAAAGCTCCTGGTCTTTTCCCAGACGTTCCCGCAACACCGCGAAATACAAGACGTTCAGCTGCACGCAGTTTTCTTAGCAGATGGCTGCGCCCGCACGATTGTGTCCACAAAATGTCCACAGGAAAAAACGAGTAATTGCAGGGTGATAGAAATTTTGCGTCAGATCCTCGACATGATTTATATTCAATTTCTTCACTGCGTTACCTACATGGCGTACATAAGAGTACACATGCACACGCGAGGCAACAAGGTGACTTCTCCCATGCGACCTGACGATCTGACCGCAATCGTGAATAATGAACCAGTGAGCCCCCGCGGACGTCCTAGTTCGGCGCGGTCCACTGCAGGTCTAAAGGACGTCAAAACGCCTGAGGCTGTTGCAGCGGCCGATGGGCCCAGCCTTTTGCGCCGCCGCCCTGCCAGGCGGGCCCCAGCCCGCGAGCTTCGGATCACCGAGGATCCCGCGCGCGCGCCCGAAGAAGCGCGGCTTGAGCAACAAGTGGGAAGCCACATGCCGCCGGGCAAGCGGCTCGAACTTCGGCTCACGGAGAACCGCTACACCATGATCACGGTGCGCCGCCGCGCCGACGGTTATGGCGTGCGGGTACATCGCATGTTTGCCGCGGCCACGGGCCGGTTGGTGCGGCATTTGGCCAGGTACATTGTTCATAACGATCAACGTGCCTCACAGGCGTTGGGTGAGTTTATTCGCGTCAACGATGGCGAGATTGCGAATGAACCCCGGCAAAAACGCCCGCTGAAGCTGCGCCCTCAAGGCCGTGTGCACGACCTACAACGCATCTTCAATGAATTGAACGCGCAGAGTTTTGACGGCAAAATTTCCGCGCGAATCACTTGGGGAACGGCCCCCAAACGCGAAGGCCGCCGGCGGTCGATCAAGATGGGCAGCTATTCCATCGACGACCGAATCATTCGCATTCACCCCGCCCTCGACCAAGAATCCGTGCCCGAATATTTTCTCGCGTGGATCGTGTTTCACGAGATGCTTCATGACAAGCATGGTGCCGTTGAGAAGGACGGTCGGCGTTGTTACCACACGCGCGCGTTCATGGAGGAAGAGCGGTCATTCTCTGACTACGAGCGCGCCCACGCTTGGGAAAAGGCGCACATCCACACCCTGCTGGCCGGATAGGTGGCGTTGGGAGCATTGCCATTTTGGCAAGGTGACGGCTTCCACCAGGCAGTTTTGGCGCAATCCAGGCCGGCAAGGCGCTGTGGGCGGGCGCAAACCCGGCGTTTTGGCCGCGTCGACGCTTGGAACAGATGATGCTAAGTGGGACGCACGTATGCGCCGCTTCGCTCCCGCCTGCCTCCTGATGCTTTTGTTCGGGTGTGCCCACAACACCAACCTGCCCGGAACCACCGTGCCAGACACGCCCGAAAACCGGGCGATTTTGGAGACGGTGGAAACCTATCGCAACCGTCTCGTCGAACGCAATTTGGAGGGCTTGTTGCAGCTGGCCTCCAAGAATTACTTCGAGGATTCGGGCACCCCACAGGCCGACGACGACTACGGGTACGAAGGCCTGCGCCAGATCATGAAAAGTCGGCTTAGTCGGCTGAAGAGCATTCGCTACCAGATCCAATACCGCTCGGTGAAGCTCAAAGGCGACAAGGCTGACGTTGAGGTGCTGATTGATGGCTCTTTCGAGCTTTCTGCGGACGCGGGCGATCAGTACCGGCGCGTGAGCGATTTTCATCGCTTCAAGCTTGAGAAAACCAGCCAAGACAAGTGGAAGTTTCTCAGCGGGATGTAGGTGGTAGGTCCATGACTGCGGCGGGGCTAAGGCTGTGTTTGGTTGTGGGGCTGTGGGCTCTGGGCGGCGGCCTGGGTTGTGCCTCACAGAGCCGGTTGGTTACTCCGCAATACGCGCTGACCCATCCTTCGTTTTGGAGCGTCGAGCGAACGGCCAAACAATCGGGTGAGGCCACGAAGGTGGTTGTGGTGCCCTATGGCGACGCCGTGATTGATCAGGGGCCGGGGGCGCAAGCCGCCAAAGACGGCAACTACGACATCTTCACCGCCGACGTTCACGTTTGGATTTACGCTTGGCCGGGGCCGTCTGATGAACCACCCGTGGAGCAGGCGTCTCGCAAGCTTGCACCTGTGGAGGAGCTGGCGTTGTCTAGCCATTTGCGGGTTCCCGACCAACCCATCGAATGCAACCGGTTCCCTCGCGCCTACCGCATTGCGGGGCAGGAGGTGCAAGGCGTTGATCTCGTCAAACGCCCTGGTTGGCGCACCATACTTGTACCCGCCCGGGTGGATGACTTGCTGTTGGCCGTGGTG
>JBBSJE010000498.1:0-2693 GCA_038257535.1 Polyangia bacterium | reverse complement strand
GTGGTGCCCGCCTTCAATGCCAGGGAACTTGTTGTGAGGTGGTCCCTCACTCAAGATCACGAGCGCCACCCGCGTGATGCCACAAGTGATCGCCGAAGCGGCGATGTCCACCATGGCGTTCATGGCGGGGACCGACACCTGGCCATTGGAGTAGTACTCCTTGTATTGGTCGCCCGGTTTTGGCATGCCGCTGGTGGGCAACGCGAAGGGACTGCGACAACTTGAGGACGTGTTAGCGGCGGCATCCAGTTTCTTCTCAAGCGCGCGAATGGATTCAAGCATTTGATCAAGTTTGGGCCGCTCACTTGAACCCACGCGCGATTTCATCAGCCCCACGCGGCCCGCCAGCGCATCAAGCACGCTGCGCTTCTGCGCCTGCCGAAACGCGGCCGCGGCAGCCACGTCGGCGCTGGTGCCCATTGCGCCGCCGAACGTCTTCTCGAATGCCAGGGCGGGGATCCATTCGTAAGGATAAGGCTTGTTGGCGCCATCGGCACTCCGTCCGATGTGCTTGGCCCGATCCATGCCGTAACCCATGAGGTGCAGCGACGAAATGGGATCGTCCTGCCCAATCTTCTGCGCTACGTAGCGATCCAACGTGATGCCAGCGAAGGCATTGAGGTCGCTGGTGGGTGCCACGCAATACGTGGCCGACGCGTTGCCATGCAGGTCGAGGCCATGCGGGTTGTACATGCGGTCTACGATCGTCATTTTTTCCATGAACGGCCAAAGCGGCGCAAAGATCTCGCGCGGCTTGTTCTGTTCACTGAAAGTTGGCGGCGACCCTGAAGGCATCTCGAAGCGCTTGGCGTGGATGCCGTTGCCGGTCGTAAACAACACCAAGTTTTTGCGGATGGCCCCCTCCGCCTCGCGGATCAGTGTGCGGGTGAGAGGCGACAACAGGTAGGCGCCTGCGCCGGTGCCCACGGCGCCAAGCAGGCCACGTCGGCTGAACCTCATGAAAACAGATCCGGGGCGAGTGTGGGTTGCAGGCGGCCAGCAGAACAACGAAGCACGCGGGTCATGTGGTACTTGTCGTTTGGGCTTGGCGAAAAGGATCACGAAGGAAGTCGCAAAATGCGCACCGGCACGACGCGGTGCGGCCCCGCGCGACGGATTCCCACGATTTCACGCAGTTACGTAGGCAACGCCTCTCCAGCCAGCTTCAACGCTTCGCCGATGGTTTTCGATAAACTGGCTAGGTCAAAGGGCTTCTCCAGCAGGCCACGCACGCCGAAGGAGGACAAGCGGGCCGCTTCGTCAGCGCGCGACGCGCCCGTCATGAGGACGATCGGCAAACCGCTCCGCAACCCCGAGATCGAGGCGCATGTATCGTGCAGCGGCATGCCAGGCATCGTCATGTCTAGCAGGACACAAGCAATGGTGGGATCTGCGGCCAATTTGCACACAGCTTCGTCGCCGTTCGCTGCCACCACAGTGTCATAGCCAAGCTGCCGAACAGCGGCGTCCACCACCTGCAGAACAAGGGGCTCATCATCAACGATCAAGATCTTGCCGTGGCCATGAATTGGGGCGGCGAGCGGCCGTGGCTTGGCTGCTGCGGGTCGCCCGTCGTTGGGTGCCGCTGCCAGGAACACGCGCATCGTCGTTCCACCCGGGCCTGACGATCCCACTTCTGCCAACCCACGGTGCGCTTTTGCAATGCCATACACGATGGCAAGACCTAAGCCGGTGCCTTTGGTCGCATCGCGCGTTTTGCTGGTGACGTAAGCGTCGAAAGCGTGAGCGGCGACCCGCGGTTCCATGCCGCTGCCATTGTCGACAACTTCAATCACAACGTAGTCACCGGCGGCTAGGTCCGGTCGCTCTCCTTCATGCAGGCTGCGCCGCTGCGTCCGCAAGAGCAACTTTCCACCGCCGCCAACGGCATCGCGTCCGTTAACCGCGAGGTTCATCACGATCTGTTCGATCTGCGACGCATCGCCTTCCACGATGTCTCCTTGCAAGAGCAGATCGGTCTCGATGCTGATGTCCCTGCCAAACGTACGCCGCGCAAGTTCCGCGACCCGTTCGACAATCTGCCCCACGGACACGACTTCTAGAACGGGACCCCTTCGTTGCGCAAGGCCCAGCAGGGCGCGCGTGAGCTTTGCGGCGCTGTCTGCCGCTTGATCCAGCACGCCAATAAGCTGCATGCGCTCAGGGCTGGTTTCTGTCTCAATCAGTTGACCCGCAACCAACTTTACGCTGGCCAGCAAGTTATTGAAATCGTGCGCGATGCCGCTGGCCAGGCTGCCAATGGCATCCAGCCGTTGTGCCACTTGAACCCGCCGCTCGGATTCGGCCTGCTGCTTGCGGGCCTCAACTTCTGGCGTGATGTCGATAAATGCCTCCACCACGTACAGCAGCTCATCTTGCCGAAAAATCGGGCTGGCGAACACCCGCAGGTAGGTTTTGTCCCCGTCGTGCCGATGGATGACGAGGTCGTCCACGATGACGGAGGTGCGTGAATGCATGACCCGCTCGAAGGGCATGTCGACTTCCGGGTAGGGCGCGCCATCAAGGCGATGCACCCCATAGGGGCCCACGTAGTTGCCTCTGCCGGCCTCTGGCGGCGGCTCGATTCCCAGGATCTGGTTGAACGTACGGTTCACATAAACGCACGTGCCGCTCGGCGCAGTGCCCACCCATATGGCCACCGGAAGGGCATCTGCGAAGAGGGCGATTTGTTC
>JBBSJE010000497.1:0-2742 GCA_038257535.1 Polyangia bacterium | reverse complement strand
GGCACGGTGGGCGAGCGCACCTGCAGCGTGT
Source organism: Polyangia bacterium (assembly GCA_038257535.1). Lineage (GTDB taxonomy): Bacteria > Myxococcota_A > Polyangia > Fen-1088 > Fen-1088 > JAGTJU01. The sequence continues at coordinate 2,711 of JBBSJE010000497.1, read as the reverse complement.
AGGGCCTCGAATTGGACGCCGGCATCGATTGGCTCACCCGCACGGAGCCCGTGTTGGTTTGCCGGCCATCTTGGGGCGCTTCACCGGGAAACAGATCGCGCATCAAGCCCGCCAGATGCGTGGGCTGAAATCGGGCCGCGTGCACGATGTCGTCAAGCGCGTCCGCCATCTCACCGCCGTCTTGAAAGCGGTGCTCGGGGTTGCGGGACAAAGCCTGCAAAACGATGGCATCCAGCTCAGGCGGGCACAGTGGGTTCTGCAGCGATGGCGGCGGCACATCACACTGCCGCACTTTTTCGACCGTTTGCAGGTCGTTTTCGCCTTTGAACAACCTGCGGCCGGTCAAGATCTCGTGCAGCACGATGCCGGTGGCGAAGATGTCGATGCGGCTGTCAACTTCGTTGCCGCGGGTTTGTTCGGGGGCCATGTACGCAAATTTGCCCTTCAAGGTGCCCTTTTGCGTGTCCTCAGAGCCCTCGCCGCCCAAAGCCTTGGCGATGCCAAAGTCAAGCAGCTTCACCGAGCCTTCAAACGACAACATCACGTTTGAGGGGGAAACGTCCCGGTGAATCATGCCGATAAGCCCGCCATCGTCCCCCCGCAGATGGTGCGCGTAATCAAGCGCCCGGCACATCTCACGGCCCACGTAAGCAACCAATTCAGGCCGAGGCGGGCCAATGCGCGCCCACAGCGTTCGCATGGTTTCCGCCAGATCGCGGCCGCGCATGTACTCCATCGAGATGAAGTACTCATTGTCCACCGAGCCCAACTCGAATACCTGAACGATGTTCGCGTGATTGAGGCGCGCCGACATTTTGGCTTCCTCAATGAACATTTTGGTGAACGTGGGGTCGTCGGACAGGTGCGGCAAGATCCGTTTGACGACGAAAATGCGCTCGAATCCCGCAGGCCCTTGCACCCGTGCTTTGAACACGTCGGCCATCCCTCCGCGACCGATGCGCTCGAAAAGGGTGTATTTGCCGAATTGGATCGGCTGAGGAAGGACGACGCCCACTGCTGGTGTTTGATTTTAGCCCAGAACTTCAAGAACTTCCTAAGCCGCGTCAGGAAAAGCCGCGGCTTGAGAACTGGGAAACCATATCAGCGAAGGTCCACGCCGCCCAGAGTCGGTGAAACAGAATTGTCACGGGTGGTCGCAAATGCCACGGCCACCCCGCCCAAAACCGCAAGGCCCAGCCCACCCCAAAGCCACAGGTGCCCACGTGGGGGGGCGGCTTCGTCCGCGCGCGGCTGGGAAGGCGGGACGGCTCGGTTGCGGCGTGACGACACAATCAAGGCCACGCCCTCGTCTTCGTCGGCTGCATCCACGCGCGGGCCGGGATGGGAGGAAGCGGGCGGCACCGCCTTGGCGCTGTCGGGCATGGGCAAAGGCGCCGCCGGATCCCGTGATCCGTCGGCCAAAACCACGGTTTTCGGGGCCGCGCTATTCCCCTCCTGCGGTATTTCGGGCACCCCAAGCAGCGTTTCTAGCTCGGCGACGTGCTTTTCCACCTCAGGGCGCCGCGGGCTGTCTGGCTCCGCTGCCAGGAAGTCGCGGAAGTTGTCGAGCGCCTGTTGGGGCTCGCCCAGCTTCCGGTAACAAACGGCAATGTTCAATAAAAACCCTGGGTTGCGGCTTAGTACGTAGCCCCCTTGGAATTCCGCAATCGCCTCACGAAACTGCCCGGCCTTGAACGCCTGTTGACCCGCTTCAAACCGCGTTTTGGCCTCTTCCACATCCTCCCCGCTGGGTTCGGGCGCGGCCAGCGCGGGGGCTGCGGCACAAAGCCCTGCCATCCAGGCCGCCAAGGCCAAGCCTTGAAACATTTTCGCGCTTTGGGCGATGCTGAAAGCCGGAAACGAGCGCATGGGTTAAGAACACAGCTGGTGACGGAACTGAGCAAACTGCACCTTGTGGCCATCGGCGGCTTCGACCCTTCCGGAGGTGCGGGCATTTTGCGCGATGGGTTAACGGCGCAATCGCTGGGGTGCGCGTTTCGCTTGGTGGGCACCGCTTGGGCTGAGCAATCGGCAGTGTTCGGTGTGCAAGCCATCGACGCCCGCCCGGCGCCTGAGGTGCGGCGGGCCATCCTACTGGCGTTGAAAGAAGCGCCTGCGGGCCGAACCGCGATCAAGGTGGGCATGGCCGTGAATCCTGAATTGCTGATGGCCATTGTTGAAGCGCTGGAGGGCTTTGCTGGACCCGTGGTTTTCGATCCGGTTTTGAGCGCCACTTCAGGAGGGGCTCTGTTCGACGCCCGGGGCGAGCCGCTTTTGCAGGCGCTCGAACCCCTGATTGCACGGACTTGGGTGGTCACGCCCAACACCCACGAGGCCGCTTTGTTGTGTGAGCGATCCGTAAGCCACGTGGAAGATGCTCAATGGTGCGGCCATGCGCTGGCGCGAAGGGGCGCGCGCGCCGTGGTGGTAAAAGGCGGCCACCTCAACACGGAAACCATCGTTGACGTTCTGGTCACGCAGGGGCAAGCGCAGAGGCTCGAAAACCCGCGGGAATCTGGCCCTTCGGTGCGCGGCACCGGCTGCTCCTACGCCAGCAGTTTGGCGCTGCATCTAGCTGCCGGCAAACCATTGGTGGCCGCCTGCGGAGCTGCACAAGCGCATGTGGCCGAGGGCATCCGCCGCGCCCGTCCCGTGGGCGCGCAATGGCACCTGGGGCATTCGTAAGCTGACGAAGGTGCGGGTGGGAGAGG
>JBBSJE010000496.1:0-2770 GCA_038257535.1 Polyangia bacterium | reverse complement strand
CGTCGGCCTTCACGTGTATGAATCTCTCGGGGCTCAATCCCACGGCCCACACGATCCCTGTCTACGCTTCGCAGCCGAGGTTACCCTCGTTCCACGCAAGACTCGGTTGCGGTTGGCGACCACCCTTTTTCCGCGCGGGATGTTCACCCGCAAGATCCCAATCGAAGGTTTCTGTCTTGGTTCAGATCATGACATTCTCCTTCGCCAGACTTCCTGGCGCACCATAGGTGATTCGAAGGTATTTTTGGCGTCTAGGGGTACCGTCGTAGCGAACACGCAGGGTTTTCACCCCTTGGTAGGCCCCGCGAAGGGTGAGAGGAGAGGCGAGAAAGCTTTTCAAACTTCCCTCGCGACGCCACCATGCTTTCTATCTTGCGGCAGTTCATTCCACAGCCCGCGTCCCTGATTCAAAAGGGCGTCGACGAACGCACGTTTTACAATAACATCTCGCAGTACGCAGCGGACCTTGCCGGGTTCAAGGTTGACAGCGCAGGCCTGGTGGCCGCCATTGAAGAACGCATTATCACTCCGTTGCGTGACGCTCAAGAGCTGTTCAACGTTCATCCGTATCTGACGCGGTTGATGTCCACTGTTTCGCCGGAGGAAATGAATCGGGACCCGCTTTTCCTCATGAATCCAGAGCTGCCAAATGTTCCCAACATTCACACCGCCAAGGTGGCTGGCTCGTGTGACAGGTCTGGCACCATCAGCAACATGAAGCTGACGCTCGAAGATGGCCGCGTGTTGTCCCTGGGCGACACCCAGCTTTATAGCGGCACGCAAGAGTGGCCCTACGCCAAGATGCTGCCGCGCGCCCGCAGCATTGAACTGGTGGGACCTGCAGGGCAAGCCGTGCGCATTAAACGCACCGAGGTTGCCCGCATCGATCGCGAACTAAACACGGAGTCTTCCGAAGTGGTCCGGGGCCGCGTGGCAGCCCAAGGTGCCACTGAACCAGCTGGCCTTTCGGCTGTTCTGGTCTACAACAACGACGATCTGCGGCGGCCGTATCGTCTGATCGCAAGCTCCGAGCACGGCACGGTCGTTGTTCAAACAAGCGACCTGCCGGACTGGTGGCGCGTTGTGATTGGCTGATCGGTTGCATCAACCGCCTGCTTACGCGGGCGTAAGCGATGGTTCCTCCGGAGTTGATAAGCTTTGGCCCCAGCGTCACCTCTCGGGCGCCGTGCGTAGAAGACGGTAGTCTTGCGCCACCTGCCAAGCCGTCGCAAACGAGCAGGAGGCCCTTCGTGCGATGTCGGCAACGCGCAGGTCGGGTGCATGCTCAAGCGCGGTCCAAACGTCGGCGCGAAACGAGGGCCCCATGAGCACACGGTTGCGGTAACCAGCGTGACGCCGAACCAAAACCTCGGGCAAGAGCACATCTTCGGCGCGATCGCGGAGGGTGCCTTTTGGCACCAGCAACTTCGAGCCTGCGAAGCGCTCGTCCTCGCCACGTCGCTGTATCTGGAATGCGGTTCCCGTGGGCAAAAGTTCGAGCGGCACTCCAGGATAAGCGCCTGCGAGCCGGCCAAAACGACGATCTTCCTTGATCCAATTCGCAACCGCCGCCCAGTAGGCTCGGACACGCTCGGAAGGATGCTCGCTCACCAAGCGTACGAGCCGATCGGCGTTCACACGCGTGTGATGCACGCCCAACCACGTGGTAAGCACCGCCAGAACGCGGAGGTCTCCTTCATCCATACCGAGTGCCGAGGCGTGGACTAAGGTGCTTTCGATATCGGCGTCGGCCTTTGGATTCGCGGCGAAATTCATCCCGATGCCCACCATGCGCGCGCTCAACTCTTCGGGCGCGGGCGCCGGCTCTGTAGCGGCAGCTCGACTAAAGGCCATGGCCAATCCTTCCTGCGAGGTCTGCCACTGTTGCTCGCACATGCGCAGGCCACAATGGGTTTCCATCCTGCGCCTCAAGCCAGGGCATGCATTCGGCAAGCTCCTCCGCAGTTGGTGCCAGCGCTATGCAATCAGGCAGATCAGTGCCGCGATCGCAGAGCGCGAACAGCTTGCTCTTCAGTAAGTCTGCTCGGCCTAGCGTGCTGAGCAAAAGGGCTTGGCCTTCGAAGATGCGTTGCAAGCGCTCCTTCCACCCCGTGGGCAGCACATTACCCAATTGCATTGGCCCGTTGTTGAGCCAATCGTCAATTAGGTCGACATCAGCTTTGCGCTGCGCTTCTGCGAAATCGCGAGCGGCTGCGGCGATTGGCGGAGGCAGTTCTGGCACAAGGATGTCGAAGTCTTGCGTTGGTCGCTGGATGACTCCCATGAGCCCGAGCGCAGAACCACCTATGACCACGCCCTCGAAGCGCAGGCCGAGCCCGAGCAAGTGGCGGTCGAAAGCCTCTATGGTTGGGCGGGGCAGCATGTTCGGTATCGGTGTAACCGATACATTCTAAGACGCATTGGGTCGTTTGTCAAAGAGGAAACCCGCCCTCAGCGTCTGCAGAAGACAGCTCACTGCGTCACGGGCCTCGACGGCCCTCGAAGCTCAAAAAGTGCACGCCCTGTTGTTCGAGATCTATGCCATCAAGGAGCCCGCTCAGCTCGTTCTCGTCGATCGCGAGCGCGCCGGCCGAGGCATCTTCTGCACGTTGCGGTAGACGAAACAGCCGTGTCCTTCCGGCACGGGTGCGTGAAATGGCGCTCGGATTGTGCGTGACCGCTGAACGACAATTACATCGCCCCATCGACGACAGCGCCGATGCCGCCCCGATCAGCGTCGTCGGGAACTGCGTGCGAAATCGGTTGACTT
>JBBSJE010000495.1:0-2823 GCA_038257535.1 Polyangia bacterium | reverse complement strand
CGGTGAATCGTGTGTTGTCTTGCAAAACCCCGCGGCGGTTGTTGAATGTGCGCAAACCTTGGCGGTACTGCACAAACACGCTGTCGGTGATGTAGAAGCGCACCTGCGCGTAGCTGGCGAAGTGGCAATAGTCGTTGCCTGCGCCCCCGCCCGAAACGTCGGCACGTAGCGCGCCAAAACCCAAGGTCAGACGATCGAGCACGGGCACCCCGTGCCAGCGCCACATGTTGAAATCAAGCGCTTGCATCACCAAGGTGCGGCCAAAGCCGAGTCCGTTGACGATCAGTGAGTAGTATCCTGACAGCGATCGCCACGACAAATTCAGGCGTGCGCCATAAGAAGGGCGGACATCGTCGTTGGGCGAAAAGTGGCTCTGCAAATTCAGCACGTCGCCTTCTTCGCGAAGGGCGTAGCCGCGCACAGCGTAGGCGTCAGCCATCACCGAAACGTCGCGCACGTTGGTGTGCAAGCGCGCGCCCACACCGTTTTGAGCCCAGAACACCGGCAAAACGCGCTGATCAAAGCCCTGCAAGCCGCCGTAGCTCTGATGGAACAAAGGCTCGGCGCCAAACGGCACGATCAGCTTGCCCACTTTCAGCCGAACCTGCACGGGGGCTTCGCGGGGCGTAACCCGCACGTGCGCTTCCCAAAACGTAAGCGCCACCAGCTCCACCGTGAACGTCACCGGATCATCGGCTTCGTCGCGTGTGAGGAATAGAAAGTGATGATAGTTCTGAAATTGCGTTTGACCTTGAGCGAACGGGTGCGCCGAAATGCCTCGGCGCTCAAACGCCATGTCGAAACGGCCGTTGAGGCGCAGGCCCAAGGGCAGGTTTAGGCCGCCAGGGTAGGCGGCCGCGTGCGGGTGCGCCCCGGTTGTGGCTGGGGGCGGGGTGGTTGTGGCTGGCGGGGGGGCCGACGTCACGACGTCCTGGTCTGCCGCCTGCTCAGACTTCGTCGCGTCGGCCTGCTCTGGGGCCGCGGGAGCGGGAAAGGGGCCCTGCGCCCCAGCGTGAATCCACGCGGCAATGATCCGGTGTTCATTGCTTGAAACCTCTAACACCTTCATATGCGCTTGGCCGGTGGCCTTTGCCAAAAGGGGGCTGGTCTTGGCGTCACCTGGCACAACCATGACGCGGGCGGATCCGTAATCACGGTCCACGTCGCCCTGCAAGACGAAGCGCGAACGCGCGGCCATGCCCTTGGCGTTGTGACAAGATTGGCAGCGCGCGATGAGCAGGCCGTGCACGGCTTCGCTGTAGGCTGGGGCCGTGGGCGCGCGTGGTGTCACCCCGCTCGGAGTGCTGGGTTCAGGCTTGGCTTCGGCCTGGGGCGCGATCTCGGATTCGGCCTCGGGTCCGGCTGGGGCCTCGGCTTGCGGCTGTGACGCTGGGCTGGGTACGGAGCGCCGAGGTGTCGTAGGGCGGCGGGCTGGCGCGGTCGGAACCGCTGCGGGCGCTGCGGCCACGGCGCCCTCGCCTGCAACGTCCTCAAGCGACGCACCCGCCGCGATCCACGCGATGAGACGGCGGACAGAGGCGGATCCCGCAGGCGCCACTGTGCCGCCACCATGGTTTTGTCCCGTGGCTTCCAACACAAGGGCGCTGCGCGCGGGCGCTTTCGTATTCACTTGCCGAACCGCCCTGGCGTGATCGGCCGCCAAGCCGCGGCCTAGGAGGAAGGCTGTGCCCCCCGCTGGTCCGCTTTTTTGGTGGCAGCTTTGGCACGATTTCACAAGCCACGGATGAATCTGGCGACGGAACGATGGCGGCGCGGGTTTTGGATCCCCCGTGTTCGCTTGCGCATCAACTGCCGGCGCAGCAGGCTCGGCGTCCGTGGTGTCATCGACCTCGACATCATCGTCTGGTGTCGCCGGAGCGGCCGGTGGCGGGGGCGCTTTGTCCAGGCCCAGCTTGTCCAGGATCTCGCGCCGCTTCTGCTCCACGCGGCTGGGTTGCGCGTGCACAATCTGCGGCACCGCCAGCACCGCGACCACAATCATCAGCCCACCGCTAAGGCGCATGGCAAACCTCGCAAGCATGGCTGGCCACCGCGGTGGCAGTCTTTCCATTGTGGCATTGGCCGCAATACCGACCTGCGTCCATTTGTTCGTGCGTGAACCCCAATCGCGCTTGCGGAAACATGGAAGGGTGGCAGGCGTAACACTGATATTGGTTGTGGCCGCGGTGTGAAAACACAGCCTGTGGTAGGGGGCCGGCGTTCTCATTGACGCGTGGAATGCGAACGCGATCGGGCACCGCATACGCCAGCAGCGAACCTGCACAGATGCCCGCCGCCACCACCAAAGGCGTGATCTTCACAGCGCCCCCTTTGCTTTTAGGGTGCGCCACACCGCCGACAAGAACAGCAGCCCGCCCACTAAGACCAAAGGCACCCCCACAGAAGCCGAGATCACGAAGGTCAGCGGCGTCCAGTGCAACTTGGCCCCCAACTGCAACGCCAACCCCACCATGGTGAGCGCCAAACCCCGGCGCACCCTTTGTTCGTTGTTCATGCTCATGCGATCTATTCCGGCAACTGCGCTTGCCAAAAGTTGCCCGTTTGCACGCTGGGCATGTCGTGGGCCACGTTGTGGCAGGACAAACAGGAGGTTTCGTCCGAAAGCATTTTGTCGATCACGCCCGCATGCGGTTGCGCTTCAACAAACCGCCGTGCATCTGCGTGGCAGTGCAGGCAATTGGAATTGGGATAAGGCGCGAGGGTTGTTGGCGAACAGGCTTTTGCCGTGGTCTTGCATCTCGTGGCAGTTCAGGCAAAACCGGGTGTTGCTGGATTCGTGAAACCCCACCGCCATGCTGCCCG
>JBBSJE010000494.1:0-2827 GCA_038257535.1 Polyangia bacterium | reverse complement strand
GGTCGTTGCGCCAATTGCGCGGTTCCAAAAACTCAACGGCGTAGTGTTCTTCGCGGGGCCCTTGGGGCCATACCTGAAACCCCGGCATCTCTTTCCGCACGGAATATTCGTAAGAGCGCAGTTCCTCGGCGTCGACGCGCCTAGCAAAGCCCAACCCTTGCATTCCCGCGAGCCCACCAAACCGCATGAGGCGCTGGGTGAAGTTACGGAATTCAGACATCGTTACGCGGGAGTCAACCGCAAAAAGCGCGGCACCCCCTAGCAGCGACGCCACATGGCGGCTCAGGCGGCCACGCAGGTGGTTTGCAATTTCGGCCGCTTGGTGCTGCAGGCGCAGATGCTCCTTTTCACGAATCGACTTAACAAAGCTAGCGGAGATCAAAACTGTGATGGCTAAGCCGAAAAACAGCACCAAATACGACAACGCTATGCCTCGGACGCGCCACGAGCGGCTGCCAACAGCAGGCAGGGAGCTCTCGGAGGGCTCGCCTTCTTGCGGGTCTGCAAGTAGCGGCGAGGGAGGCCAGGGGGAAGGCACGTTTCTTGAAAGCTACAAGTCTTATGCCATCCCAGGGCGGCCAAATTCCAACTCATGAGTCTTTAAACCGTTACGCCGGCGTAACAGATGGTTACCATAGTGTATCGTCAAACGAGGTAAAACGTATGATGGATTCCCCTCAAACGGGCAATGGCGACGTTAGAGTGTTGCTGGTAGACGACGAGCCCGAGCTGCGTGGCACCCTGGAAGACGCTTTGAAAGAAAGCGGATACGGGGTGACTGCGGCGTCCGATGGCGCAGAGGCCACTAGCTTGCTGACGGAAAATGTCTTCGACGTTGTTATATGCGACGTCCGCTTGCCCAAAGTAGATGGCTTGACGCTGCTGAGGCAAGTGCGGGCTCAGTCGCCAGACGCCAAGGTCATCATGATGACCGCCTACGGCCAGGTTACCGATGCGGTCTCGGCGCTGAAAGAGGGCGCGTACGACTACCTTACGAAGCCATTTGATGTGGAGGAGCTGCTACTGCAACTTTCCCACATTCGGGAAAATCACCGGCTGCGCCACGAACTCGACAAGGCCCGCTCACAACTTGCCAATGGCGGAAGCGCAGGATCGGCCACCTCACTCGTTGGTGAATCGCCCTCCATGCGGCGGGTCAAAGAAATGATTCGCATGGTCGCGCAAAGTGAGGCACCCGTGCTGATCACCGGTGAGAGCGGCACCGGCAAAGAGCTGGTGGCTCGCATGGTGCACGAAGGTTCGGCGCGCGCCCAGGGACCCTTCGTGGCGGTAAACTGCGGCGCCCTGGCGGAGAACCTGATCGAAGCCGAGTTGTTCGGTCACGAACGCGGGGCGTTTACCGGTGCGGTGAAAAAGCGCGATGGTCGGTTTAAGGCCGCCGACGGTGGCACGCTCTTTCTGGACGAGATTGGTGAGTTGCCACTTCCAGCCCAAGCAAAGCTTTTGCGCGTGCTCCAAGAAGGCAGCTTCGAGCCCTTGGGAACCAACACCAGCGTTCACGTTGATGTTCGGGTTGTTTCGGCCACACACCGCAATTTGCGCGAGCTTACGAAGACTGGTGCGTTCCGCGAAGATCTGTTCTATCGCGTGAACGTCATCGAAATTCCTCTGCCGCCACTGCGGGAGCGCTTGGGTGATCTGCCCCTTCTGCTTCGCTTCCTGCTGCAACAATTTGTGCCCAAGGGAAGCGAGATTCCTACGGTCACGCCAGCCGCTTGGAGCGCTTTGAAACAGTACCCTTTCCCCGGAAACGTGCGTGAATTTCAGCATGCCATCGAGCACGCCACTGTCCTTTCAGGCGGAGGCACGATCGATTTCCATCATCTGCCGGTGAGCATCACGGACGCGGTTCGACCTAAGTCGGCGCAGTTCGCCGCCGCCGAGGAGGCTTCCACCGAAATCAAGCCGCTTCAAATGGCGATGAAAGAATTCGAGCGCGAGTACCTAGAGCGCGCGCTCCAAGCCACGGGCGGAAAGCGCGCCAAGGCCGCCGACATGCTGGGCATCGCCCGCAAAACGTTATGGGAAAAACTGCGCTAAGGCGTGGTCCTGGTGCGCCTGGCGTGCCTGCTTTAATCGCAGTTAATGTCGGAGGCGTGCCCTCACGACTGTCATCAGCGTTTCGATATCGATCGGCTTGCGAACAAATCCGACGCTTTCGTCCAATCGTGGATTCATCGAAGCGGTGACAACCACCACCGGTATGTCAGCCACGTTGGGGATGGTCTGACGGCGCTGAAGAAATTCATAGCCGTCCATCACTGGCATTGTTAGGTCTAAAATGATGGCGTCCGGCAGCTCGCGTGCGGCCAGCTCGGCAAGCGCCTCACTGCCGTTGCATGCGCACTTGACGATAAAGCCTTCATCTTCAAGCAGATCACGAATGGCGTCCCGCACTTCGGGGTCGTCATCGACCAGTAGAATCTCTGGTGCTTGATCTTTGGGGGGCGACATGACGCTGAACATAACTGGTGGTGCGTCTATTGATGATACCTAAGCGCACAGCCTCCCGCAATGTTTGTGACCCAACCAACAGATAATCTCACAGGAATAAAACCGACGGATGCTTTCTGTGGTGTCCGGACCACGGCTGGGTGGCAGGCGAGAAACGCGCGCCCCGCATTCAACGCCAGAACGTAGAGGCTTCGGGGCTTTTTGTCCCCCCCATCGCGGCTGGCCCGCCGTTTGAAGGTGCACAGCGACGGCATGAAACCCGTTCAGGAGCTTCAAAACATGACAATGGCAAGCGAAGCGGCTCAGCCTTCTTGGACCTTGATGCGAGGTGAAGTGTTGGCGGGGACCTACC
>JBBSJE010000493.1:0-2872 GCA_038257535.1 Polyangia bacterium | reverse complement strand
GGCCGTGGTGGCCAGCGGCGTTGGCACTGCGGAGATATTCTGCCCGATCGGGCGGTGGCCACCACGATTACCCTGACGATTGGTCCCTTGCCCAGCGCAGGCGACGGCGGCGTGTTTGATTTCGATGCACCGGTGGGCAAAGCCAATGGCGTTGCGTGCACCACCAACGCTGAATGCGGCTCGAATGCATGCGCTGACGGCCTGTGTTGCAACACCACCTGCAGTGGCACCTGCGAAAGCTGCGCTTTGACTGGCTTGGCGGGCACCTGCACGCCGATTCCCGACGACACCGATCCTGAACTGGAGTGCGCGCCGGTGATCCCCATGTCGCCCCAGGGCGACGCGGCCGCGGGCAGCGACGCCGGGTCGGTAGATGGCGGTGTAGAACTGAATGTTCCTGCGGGCGGCCTCATGCGAAACACCGCCGTCTGCGGCGGCAAATGCAATGGCCAGCGCGCTTGCAAGTTTCCTGGCGCCACCACTTCGTGCGGCACCAAATGGTGCAACGAGCCCACAGAGCCAGCCGCTATGGTTTGCGATGAAGCTGGAAGCTGCGAGCCGCAGTTGAGCCAATGCACCGACTACGCATGCAACGAGGGGGCTTGCCGTACCCAGTGTGCAAAGCACGAGGATTGCCGGACGGAAACCAACTATTGCGCGGGTGACAACACCTGCAAGCCCAGAAAACAAAATGGAATTACCTGCACGGTCTCAACCGAATGCAGCAGCGGGCATTGCTCTGGCGGCGTTTGTTGCAATACGGCTTGCGATGCGCCGCTGAGCTGCACGCAAGTTCCTGGTAGCTGCCGATGCCCGGGAGTCAGCTGCGCGGCGGGTGTGGCTTGTCAGGTCTTTTATCGCGATGCAGACGGTGACACCTTCGGCGATTCGGTAGGTACGATTCCTAACGGCAATGCGATCGCGGCATGCGCAGGAACGCCTCCCGTGGGATTTGTGGCTGACAATCGCGATTGCGATGATGGCGACGCCAACGTAAAGCCCGGCCAAACCGCTTTCTTCGATGTACCAAGCAAAGGAAAAGGCACCTACGACTACAATTGCGACGGCACGAGAACCAAACAGTACCTCGACGCATTGGGAGCCGTTTGCCGCTTTCAGTACGGAAGCGAGTGCGCAAACACCGCCCCCAACGCACCAACCACTTGCAAGACAGCCGGCAACTTCGCTGGAAACGGCTGTGCCATCAGCTGCTTCACCAAGCCGCCCCTGCTTAGCTTCGCATTGATTGACCCCATCATCGTCGGTCCCATCAGGCCTAGCTGCAATCCCCAGCCCCGCGACGGATTCACCACCTCAGTGGATTGCGGCGTACTGTCCGCCAACTATCGCGTTTGCGGCAAGTGCGCAGTGGCGGGCGGCACAGCCGTCTCTGCGGCGAATTCCAGCGTGCGACAAGCATGCCGGTGACCGTCTTGGATTTAAGGCCGCCTAATTGCCCCGCGCCTGCTTCACATAAACGCTGATGTTCGTGGGGCGGGTGCCGTCGGGCAACCTTACCTGCTGAACGACTCGCATGGCGGCGCCGCTTTCGTCGAGTTGCCGCTCCGCGAACATCAACGCTTCGCCGTTCTTGTAGGCAATCGTATCGAGCCGACGGGCAGTGGGCGCAGAAATTGAAAAGGCGTCGGCGAGGTCGCCTACCTCGAGCTTGTTGGCCTCACCATTGGGCAAACCCGAAAATGTGACGTGATGTTGCGCGCCTTCAGCGTCTATCCAGTCGATCGTGAAAACCAAGTGGCCGTCTTCGCGTTCGGCGATCACATACGTGCCCTGCGAAGGTGCCTTGCCTTGCTCATAGACGCACGAGGATGGGATGAGGAACCAGGTTCCGACAAAGCCGGTGTAACGGGGGGATGGCTGCAGGATCAGAATGGGGTGTTTCACGCTCAGGGACTTTGCAACGACTTCACAAACGCCAACAGCGCCCCATTCTTTGCCACCACCTGCGCCCCAGCAGGCAACGGCGCCAGTTGCCACGTCACCGTCCACGTAAGGCTTTGACCCGGGGCTAGGCTTTTGGCGGCGCTCTGCGCTTCCACTTCAACGTACTTGCCTCCCCCATCGGCGAAGATCTCGATCTCGGCTTCGCCTTCGGCCCAGCTGTTGTTAGGCACGTTGGCAAAGGATTTCAGGAACACTAGGCGCGACGCGGGCAACACGTGCGCCAACCATCCTTCGCCGTCCGCAAACGTCTTGAGCGGTTTGGTGAGTTGTGACGGTTGATGTGTGATCCACAGAACTTGATCGGCGGTTTCAGCTTGCAACGCTTGCCATGTGCCGCGCGTGAAAGTTGCCCCCGCTCCCATACCAAACAGCGTGAGCCCATCAGGTGGCACCCGGCTGACCTGCCATGCGCCCCAAGCCCGTGTGGCGCCGTTGGTGTTGCTGAGCGTGAAGGTTTGCACCACGCGCGGCGGATCTGCATGAAAACGTTTTTGTAGCTTCAACCCTGTGGCCGCATACACTTGGCTTTGCAAGACCAGAGCATTGCCGTCAATCGTGGCGCCGAAGGGAAGCCGATCCAACTCAGCGGGTGGCGGCCAATTCCAAACGCTTTGTGGACTGGGCCAAACCGTTGAACCCCAGTTGTCGGCATTGGCTTCGGCGTTGGTCAGCACGTTGGTGTTGCCGTGGGCAAACTTCACGATGCGACCACCCAGCTCTGGGTTCACTTCGAACACCACCTGGCCAAACGCCAGACGATAGAGCGAGCCTACCTTTTGCGGCAACACCACAACCGGCACGTCTACGCCAGCATCCGCAGTGCCTGCCGTTCCCCCACCGCCCTGCCCAGATGCGCCTCCCAAGCCTCCCGAGCCTCCCCCTCCCTGCCCGCCCTCTGGTGCGCCTG
>JBBSJE010000492.1:0-2886 GCA_038257535.1 Polyangia bacterium | reverse complement strand
TGCTGGCGGCATAGCCATTGCTGCCGCCTTGCCCGGTGGTGGCCACCTTGCTGCCCATGTTCACGATGTTGCCGCCGCTGCGCACAAGATGCGGACGGGCATGGTGGGTGCAAGCAAAGGCAGACACGAGGTTGCGTTCCAAGCTGTCTCGAAACGCCTGCACGCCGGCTTGCAACCCCACGCGATCATTGACCGCGGCGTTGTTTACCAGCACATCAAGGCGCTTGTGCGCGGCAACCACCTCTCCGATTGCCCGCTGGACCTGGGCGTCATCCGTGAGCTCCGTCTGCACGAATCCAACGCCTGGCGCTGCTTGGGGCGGGTTGCGATCGAGCACAACCAAGATCGCCCCTTCGGCGACCAACTGGCTAACAATGGCGGCGCCAATGCCGGCCGCACCCCCTGTCACCACGGCGACTTTATTTTTTAGCTGTAAGTCCATGCAAAGCCTTGGCGGACAATGGCAGAGTCGTCATTTGGGGATTGTGTCACGGTTGCAGATACTATAGCACTATAGGATGCAGAACCAAGCCCAGCTTCGCCCTCAGTACGGCTCGTCCAACCCAAAGCCCGGGCCCGACAGCGACGTTCGTTTGCGCGTTGCCCAGGTGGTTGAGCTTTTGCCCGAGCACGAGGCCGAGTACCGACGATTGCATGCTGAGGTTTACCCTGCCGTGTTGGCCACTTTGTCGCGTGTGGGCATTCGCAACTACAGCATCTTCCTGGGCGAGATAGGAGGGCAGTCAGTGCTTTTCAGCTACTTCGAGTTTGAGGGCGAAGACTACCCAGCCGCTTGTGCCGCCATCGCGGCGTGCCCCGACACGCAACGCTGGTGGCAGCTGACCGATCCCTGCCAACAACGTTTGCCCGGCACCCCTGCCGGCCGGCAATGGTTGCCGCTCGAGCGGGTGTTTACCCATGCCGGCGGCCAGGGCGGGTGATGCGCCCTGACTCGATGCCACAGCAGGCGCCGTTGGTGGCAAAGGGCCACGTTGTGCCCTTTGTGTTGCTCACGCTGTGTTTTGCCGCCTGGGGCGTGGCGAACAACATGACGGATCCCTTGGTGAACGGCTTCAAAAGCATTTGGCAGATGAGCCATTTGCAAGCGGCCTTGGTGCAGTCGGCCTTCTACGGCGCGTACTTCTGTTTGGCACTGCCAGCGGCGCTGTTGATCAAGCGAACCACGTACAAAACCGGCGTGTTGGTGGGCTTGGCCTTGTTCATTGTGGGCTCGCTTTTGTTTTGGCCTGCAAGCCAGACGATGGTGTACGAGCATTTTCTGGCAGCCCTGTTCGTATTGGCCAGCGGGCTGTCGGTGCTGGAGACAAGTTGCAATCCCTATGTGTTGGCGATGGGCCCCGAAGTCACGGCCACGCGTCGATTGAATCTGGCCCAATCCTTCAATCCCGTAGGCTCAAACGTAGGCTTGGTGTTGGCGGGGCTGTTTATTCTTCCGCACCTGGGACGGGTGCCAGAAGCCCAGCGCGCGGCGATGCCAGCGTCGGTTTTGCGTGGCGTGCAAGCCGCTGAATTGCAGGCCGTCATGGGGCCCTACGTGGGTATGGCCGTTGTCTTGACGGCGTTGTGGATCGTGATCGCCTTCTTCCGTATGCCCGAAGCCCGCGACACGGCGGCGCCACTGGCCTTGGCCGCCACCTTCCGGCGCCTGATTCGTCGCAAACCTTATGTGTTGGGCGTGGTCACGCAGTTTTTCTACGTGGGCGCCCAGATCTGCGTGTGGACTTTCACGTTGGTGTTCGTACAAGCGTTGCCGCAAACGCGCGGTGTTGATGCGGCTGCGCTTTACGCGCCCGTGCAAACGCTTCACGAGTTGCTGGTGGCTGTGCGCCTGAAACCAAGCGAATTGTCGTTGCCCACGCTGCAAGAGATGGGCGGGCTTTATTTGCAGGCCTCGCTGCTGTTGTTCCTGGTTTCGCGATTTGTGTTCACAGCGTTGATGCAGGTGGTGGCCCCCACCAAGCTGCTCGTGGCAAGCGCAGCGATTGCCGCCGCAGGATGTGCGCTGGTGATTTTCGGGCCTGGGCGCATAGGCTTGGTCGGCTTGCTGGCCATCTCCGCTTGCATGTCGATGATGTTTCCCACGATTTATGGCATCGCCCTGCGCGGTTTGGGCGAGGACGCCAAATTGGGCGGGGCGGGACTGGTGATGGCCATCTTGGGCGGCGCGCTGTTGCCGCTAGGGCAGGGGGCGCTGGTGGATCGTTGGGGGGCGGGGGCGTCATATCTGTTGCCGTTCGTGTGCTTTTGGGTGGTGTTTGCCTACGCGCGGCTTTGTCATCGCAGCCACCAAACCTTGAACATCGTGGCAAAGCAAAAAGTCGCTTAAGCCGTCGTTACGATCTAACGATGATCAACGTTACCCATGACCAACGTTGAGGCGTTGCTCACAGTTGAATCAGGCGGCGTTCCGCGAGGTGTACAGGTTTTTCAAGAGAAAGACCCCGACCTCGCGCATCTGCGCGCGTGGCTGTTTCTCTGTGGGTTCTTGAGCTTGGTGGCCACCCTCACAAGCCTGCAAGGCGGTGAGCCCTTGGGCGTGCTAGCGATGGCCATCTTTGCCGCCATGGCGGGTGTGATGGCGATACCCACCCGGCGGGAAGAGCCTCGCAAACCCCGCGTGCTGTTGTTGTGTGACAAGGGCATCATCGCCCGCGAGCATTGGGGTTTGCGCAATTGGCGCTACGACGAGCTTCGACGGGTGTGGGCTGTTTACGTTGACGGCCAACAGCAACTTTGCGTGGAAGACAACGACGGTGAGGTGCATTTGATCGACCACCTGAGCTTCAAGGGTGGCCAACGCATTCGCATTTTGCTCGAAGAACGCATTCGCCGGCCGATCTGATAAGAAGCCGAGGTGATTGTTGG
>JBBSJE010000491.1:0-2915 GCA_038257535.1 Polyangia bacterium | reverse complement strand
TGCCGGTAACACGCTCGAATTGACGGCCGCCTAGTTGCTCAGCACCTGCTTCACATACACGCTGATGTTCGTGGGGCGGGTGCCGTCGGGCAGCCTTACTTGCTGCACCACTCTCATCGCGGCGCCGCTCTCGTCTAGTTGGCGTTCCGCGAACATCAACGCGTCGCCGTTTTTGTAGGCGATCGTATCGAGCCGTCGCGCCGAAGGCGCAGAAATTGAAAAGGCGTCGGCGAGGTCTCCGCCCTCGAAGTTTCCCCGCTTGCCATTGGGCAGGCCCGAAAACGCTACGTGATGCTGCGTGCCCTCGGCGTCAGTCCAGTCGATCTCGAACACCAGATGTCCGTCTTCACGTTCGGCAATCACGTATTTGCCCTGCGAAGGTGGCTTACCCTGCTCATAAACGCTCGAACTTGGAATCAGAAACCAGGTTCCGATGAAGCCGGCGTACGCGGGCGATCGCTTCATGATTCAGGATTCTCGTTTACGCTAAGGCTCTTGCAACGACTTCACGAACGCCAACAAAGGCCCGTTCTTGGCCACCGCCTGCACGCCTGCAGGCAACGGCGACAATTGCCACGACACGCCCCATGTGAGGCTTTGTCCGGGGCCCAAGCTCTTGGCGCCGCTCTGCGGTTCCACCTCAACGTACTTGCCTGCGCCATCGGCAAAGATCTCGATCTCGGCTTCACCCTCCGCCCAGCCATTGTTGGGCACATCGGCGAAGGTTTTCAAAAATACCAGGCGCGGCGATGGCAACACGTGCGCCAACCATCCTTTGCCGTCGGCAAACGTTTTGAGCGGCTTGGTGAGCTGTGACGGTTGATGCGTGATCCACAAAACTTGATCGACCGTATCAGCGGGCAACGCTTGCCATGTGCCGCGCGTAAAGGTTGCGCCCGTTCCCAGGCCAAACAGTGTTAGCCCATCGGGCGGCACACGGCTGACCTGCCATGCGCCCCAAGCACGTGTGGCGCCGGTTGTGTTGGTGAGCGTGAAGGTTTGCACGATACGCGGCGGGTCGGCGTGAAAACGTTTTTGCAACTTCAACCCAGTGGCCGCGTGCACTTGGCTTTGCAAAACCAGCGCGTTGCCCTCGATCGTCGCCGCATAGGCGAGCCGATCTAGTTCCGCGGGGGGGGGCCAATTCCAAACGCTTTGCGGACTGGGCCATATCGTTGATCCCCAGTTGTCTGCGTTGGCTTCGGCGGTTGTCAGCACGTTGGTGGTGCCGTGCGCGAACTTCACGATGCGCCCCCCCACCTCCGGATTTACCTCGAACACAATTTGATCGAAGGCCAAGCGATAAAGCGATCCTACCTTTTGCGGTAGCACCGTGGCGGGCCCGTCGACGCCAGCGTCCGTATTGCCTGCGGTTCCCCCAGCGCCCTGCCCTGAAGCGCCTCCCGAAGCGCCCCCACCTTGCCCAGCCACCGCGGATCCAGCCGCTCCCGATTGGCCCCCGCTGCCGCCCTCTTGGTCGTTGCCAATCAGGCCACCTACACCGCCCTCCCCATCGTGGCCGCCCCGATCGTCATTGCCACCCGACAATTTAGTGCTTGAGCACGCGACAAGCGCCAGGAGCCCTAGCGTAACGCCTACGCTTCGTTTCATGCCCTGGCTCCCGGGAACTTTGGAACCGCATGCAAAAGTTCAAGGTCTTCAGACGTTGCTTCAGCCATCCATCCCTCAGCCGCCGCCGGCACCAGCGCCGTTTGCATCGCTGACAGAGCCACTTCGCCGGCACTGGTTCGTAACCGCATCTGACCCTGCAGGCAGGTTACGATCGAGCACACGGAACTTTGTGGGGCAAACGCTGTGACGGTGCCACTGGTGAGCTTGCGCCCCTCCACGCGAAAGTACTCGCAATCTGCAAGCGCGCGAGAAAGCCCCCCAGCCGAATCAGCAACCCAATCGGCCTTCACGGGTCCAAAGTTCGCGCGTGAAAAATCGATGGTTTCTAGCGATTCCTCGACGTGCATTGGCCGCGGCTTTCCGTCCAAGCCCATTCGCCCCCAATCCCATACGCGAAACGTGATGTCCGACGTTTGCTGCACTTCATACAGCAAACACCCGCGGCCCAAAGCGTGAACGGTGCGCGCTTCTAGAAAAAAGAAGTCGCCCGCCTTTGTGTCAAAACGATTCAACGTTTCATCCACCTGCCCCGCTTTCAGCGCCACCTCGAACGCCTCGCGATCAACACCTCCACGCGTGCCCTGGTAAAGCTCGCCGCCATCACCCACCAGCAACCAACATTCGGTTTTCCCGTTTTGGCCCAAACCCATCTTTTGCGCCAACGCGTCGTCGGGGTGCACCTGCACGCTCAAGCGATCTGCGGCGTCGATAAGTTTCACCAGCAAGGGAAACGGGCCGCCTGTGAAGCCCTGTCCCACCAACGCTTTGCCGTGCGCGGCGGTGAGATCGCGCAACGATGCGCCGGTCCAAGCACCTTCGCGCACCACGCTCATGCCGCGCTCTTGATCCGCCAGGTCCCAAGATTCTCCCACGGGTCCCTCAGGCAAATCATCCCGATAGGCTTCCATGCGCCGCCCTCCCCAAACCAGAACCTGGTACTTCGGCGCAAACAGCAAAGGAAGGTTCAAGGGCAGCGAATCCGACATCCCTGCGAGGATAGGCCGCGCAGCTAAGACGCGCAATCGTCCCTGGCCTAAGTGCCCACACTATACGGGATCGCGATCTCCGCGCTTGCGCCCACCGCCTCGTTCCGCAGCGACAGCCCGCCCCCGTGAGCCGCAGCGATGTCTCGCGCCAACAAGAGCCCGAATCGACCAGGCACCGTTTCCTTTGAAAGCTTTACCGACAAAATCCCGGGCGGGAACCCCGGACCTTGATCTCGAACCGTGAGACGCAAAGCTTGTTTCGTCGCCTCCACCGTCACCTGAATCCTGCCCTCCGTA
>JBBSJE010000490.1:0-2939 GCA_038257535.1 Polyangia bacterium | reverse complement strand
TCTGGTTCAGCATCCTTGGCCAACGGAGCGCTTTGACGTCAAGACCCGAGGTGGGAGCCGAGTGCGGTAATTCCGCTCGCTCGGATCTGTGCGGGGGGCGGCCCGAACCAAGTGAAGGGTCGTCCCTACCGCAACGGCGAATGGCAACGCCTGTGGGCAGCACATGGTCAACCAGGTTTGCTGCGCCCTCGTTCATGCGACGGCCGCCACAGCTTGGGCAGAAGCCCCGGCCTTTGCAGCTAAAGGGCACCACGTGGCGGGCTTGGCAGGAGTCGCAGTGCAAGTGAGCAAAGCCGTGTTGAGGAATGCCGCAGGTGATGAACTCACGCAGCTCGGCTGTCACGTGGCGGGGTAAGCAGCGGCCGTCGGCGTCGTCCTGCCATGTTTGCAGGAAGGTAGCCAGATGAGCCTGCATCACCTTGTAAAGCGCGGTGTTTTGCGGCTGTCGCGGAGCATAGGCGGGCGATGCACGCGCGGCGGGGGGATCGTGTGCCCTGGCTTGCTCCACCACAGGGCATCGGCGCCAGGGCGATGGCAGTTGCGTGAAATCTCACGCGGGTGTCAGGCAAAAGCCTCACGATGGCGTTCTACGCGGGCCGCGTGATTTTGGATCCCGCGATGCAGAGTCCAACGGTCATTGTGCTCACCGATCGCAATGGCCTTGACGACCAACTGTTCGGTACGTTTTCACGCTGCAAAGAGCTTCTGCGCCAAAGCCCCGAACAAACGCGCGATCGTGCCCACGTGCGCGAGCTCCTGAAAGTGGCCGCGGCTCCACCGTCGTGGCCGTTCGGAGCGCCCCCATTGCCAAGTCCGGGCGCCCGAGTCGTTCCTGAACCTCGGCGAATCCCACCAGCGCGGTGCCTCGGCCGCTGTCGGAACGGGCGGCCGCTCGTTCAAGCAGGGCAGCGGCACGTTCGAACTCGTCGATGGCGAGCCAACCTCTCGCAATGCCTATAAGCAGGGGTGTGGTCGCTGCGTCGTTGGCGTGGTCGTCGAGGTGGCGCTCAGCAGCGTGCAGTGCCCGCTCAGGATCAGCGTCCGTCTTCACGGAATCGCCCTACTCGGTCCCGCAAGCGGTCTTGAGCGCATCAGGTCCGAAGCGACCTGATGTCTGCCTTACTTGATGTCGCTGCGCAGGTCTGGATGGACCCCTGTTCCCGACCAATGTGCAATGGGTCCTGCATCGCCGTGCACTTACCCTTCGTGTGCAGACACCAAAGACGCGCCACCTTGACTGTTAAGGAGGGAAAATGCCCACAAGTCAAAGGCTGCCGCTGAGACGAAGAGGTCGCGCCCATCGCAACGCTCGGACCCCCTCGACAATATGCCCGCCAGCGCACCCTCCTGTGTGATAAGGGGGCCGCCTGAGTCTCCGGCACAAAGGTTCTGCGTAGACTTCACCAAAATATGGTAGCCCCTCGTAGCATAGGGAGCTGCCATTGATCGCTGCACGTTTACCACGGCCTGTGGCGTTCCTACTCGATTTACACCGAAGGTGAAGCCATCAATTAGCGAATTGGTCGCAAACACAGCTGAAGGAGGTCCTGCAACTCCAGTAACAAATACAAGACTCACATCGATTTTTGGGTGTTCGAAGACATGGTCAGCTTTCAGCGGGAAACAGCCAGGGCTAGCAACCAACAGAGATCCCTTGGACCGCGCGCAATGCTTGGCAGTGATAACTACGCCTTCCTCCAGGACGTAACCAAGGCAGTTCACTGTTCGGCCTTCGACAGATTGCTCCAGGGTCACAATCCGATCTGCGGCTTCACACAGACCGTCAAGCGTCGAAGATTGAACGCACGCTAGGTACAAGCCAACGAACCTAGCGTACGGCATCTTGAACCTAAGACCCCCTTCGTGAGCCCGAGCTACTGCAGCCGGGTCTCAGCGGCTGCCCGTTGACATTGAGCAAACGCCCTCAATGCAAGCAGGGGCCGCTGCCTCTTTGGCACAAGTCCCGCATTCGGGCAACATTCCGCCTGCGCAGCGGGATAGCGCGCCATCAAGTTCGCCAAAGGCTTCGGTCGACAGGCTTGCGTTCACGTAGAAGGTGCCAGTGCAGTCTGCGCGGCCTTCATGAAGGCAGAAAGAAACAAGGCCACGGCAATCACTGTCTTTGAGACACTGCTTGTGGTCCGAGATGACTTTGGTTAGAGCTTGGCGCTGTTCGCTGCAATTGGAGCTTTCGACCGGTAGCGCGCTCGGGGAGCGCTTCTCGCCATTGTCGGTAGGGTTATCGCCGCAGGACGTTTGAATTGCGCCAAGTATTATCGCGAGCAGGATAGATGATGCCAATCTCATGGAGTTCCTCCGTCTTCATTTTCCGATGAAGTCATTCGCTGAACAAGTTGTTTTTTGAGCTCAGATACTGGTGAAAGGTGGTCATGGGGCGCACAAAATTTGCAGGACACCGCTCTAGCTCGATGTCCTGCATCGACTACCTGATAAATCTCCGAGGCCCGGCATTAGGGAAACAAGTTGCGCTGGTCGCTGAACCAATTGAACAACGTACCGTTTAGGCGCACGCCCAATGACGAGATGGCGGTGGTACCAGTGCAACTGCCGTTGGGAGGGAGAAGCCAGCATGCGTTTGTGTGATGGTTGCCGAAGAGGTGAGGGCCCGAACCAAGGCTGAAAGTGTAAATTGGACCGCCGCTGTGTCCGGGACTTGTGTCACATCCTGTCCACATCACGGGATTGACTGTATCACCGCCGTAGGGCCACCAGTTAGATGTGTTACTGCCACTAAAGGTCGGTGTAACGCCGGAGCAACCTAGGACGTCGCCATAGGGATGTGAATAAGTGATTCAAAGGGTGTTTTGGGGAGTGGCGGGCCGGAGAGTCCGCGGGAACAAGCCCTTCAAGCCCTGAAATTGGGGAGGAGCGAGGGGTGAAAAGGCGGCGGAAACGGGCGAAAAGGCAGCTGTTTGGCG
>JBBSJE010000489.1:0-2951 GCA_038257535.1 Polyangia bacterium | reverse complement strand
GCTCCGCGCGTGCAGCGATCACGGGAGTGCTCATGCAGCGCGGACAAGACGTCGAAATTTGCCCGGGGAGCGGGTTTGGGCCCTGCGCCGGCATCGTAGTGACCGGGAAGGTCGATGATGCATGGCTGTCGCAACCCAATAAAATTTCCGTATGGCGCATTGTTGGCGACTTTGATGGGACTCGCCTGCTGCTGAACGGCGGCGCGCAACCGACGACAATCGCCAGCCAGCCTGACTACCGAAACCCTTGCCCCGACCTCCAGCGCCCAGCGCCTGGAGTGAACCCAGGAGAACGCCTAACGTCCGAGGTGGAGGCGTTCGTGCGTGAACACGCGAATCGGGTCGCAGGTCAATGGTGGGATCGTGAACGCCAGACCATGGTGGTCTGGCTGACCGGTGAGGTCGCGGAGCTTCAGAAGAACCTGCGCGCGCGCGCACCCGATAAGCGTGTTTGCTTGAAAGGCCAAGCCCGCTTTTCGGAACAAGAGCTGCAGAGCGCCCGGCTTCGCGCGGATCGCATACTGTCGGAAAGCGGGGCTGTGCTTTCGAGTTCGTCGCTCGACGTCATCGGCAACCGGGTGGTGTATGACGCCGAGGCCATCGACGCTGATACCCGCGCACGACTTGCTCGCGAAGTGGGCGATGCGGTCCGCGTGGTGGCGTTCATCGATTTACTGCAGCAACGCTTGGAGCAGATGCCGTTACCTGCCGCACGGGGCGACGTCCGTCTGGTCACGTCAAAGACGCGGAGCAACGAAGGAATGGCGGCACTCGGTCGCTTCAGCCTTCACTACGACGGCTCCCTGTCCTGCTTTTTCTTGCAGGACGCCCAAGGGCAGAGACTCCTGCCGGTTTGGCCTTTCGGCTTCTGGGCGACGTCCAATCCTCCCCAGGTGTTGGACTACGACGGCAACATCGTCGCCCAAGCGGGCTCCACAATCGAGCTCGGCGGCGGGGAAGTGGACATTCAGCATGTGCGGAGTGCCAACGCTTGCGGCGCGAAAATCTCCTGGATAGGTCGACCTCAGAGGACCTTCCCCCTGCCCCACTAGCGTGCTCGAGTAGCCATGGGCAACTACGCGCTCAGGGCCCCCACAGATCCGGACGTGCGGGACTACCGCACCCGGCTCTTCAAGAATGCAGATCCGCCATTGCACACGTTGCCGTCGTCGCAAACTGCACAGCTGGTGCCGGTGCGACGGCACATTGGCCGGCGGCGTTGCATTTGTTGATGCCATCGCACACGTTGCCATCCGGGCACAAAGTTCCCACCGCAACGGGGGTGTGCTGAGGCCCCACCATGGGATCACAGGTGTCGGTTGTGCACGGGTTGTTATCGTCCACTCGGCAAGGGCCGGAGGCAAACCCCTTTGGAGCTTCTCGCAAGTTTTCTAGGGGGGTTTGCGCTTTTCCCCCTCAAAGACGAACCACGAGCCTTTGCCTAAGCCTGCAACGTAGCCGGCTAAGGGGCGGGCGCGGGCATCAACGGGTTGAAGGCGAGATCATCGAACGCGATGGTCCGTGAGTCTTGCCTAAGTATGATGGAATGTATGTTGGGCCTCGCGATAAACATTGTTAAGCCCCCGGCAATATCGTTATACGTTTCCTTCCCAAGCGATACCCTGTTCACGTCAAAGGCTTCAATCGAGGCTTTGCCTACGCTCGCGTTCTGGTCGCCACGGATCGACACCTGATTTGTAACAGCGGCCGTGGATGGGTTTGCTGGCATCGTAAACATGATGATCATGGTCGAATACGCTACGGTGTCTGAAGCGCTCACGCTGCCAATCCCATTGACCCCGCTGGTTGCATGTCCCTCCCCCAACTTCACCAAAGCCACATAGGGCTTATCAATAGCGGGAATGTCTTCGCTTATAGAGGCAAAGCTAACGCCGTAGCGGGCCTGCAGCTGGTTGCTCAAACGGGATTCAGCCGCCACCGCGCCATTAATGCCCCCGGGCGTGACCCCTTCAACCATCTCAAAATCAATTTTGGTCGGTGCCAAAACGGCATCGATTGTTGCATCGACCACTGCCCCATTGGCCACGGCATCGGCCAAGGCCCCAGTGTCGCTTGGCCCGTTGGGCTGCGCCCCACCAGCCCCGCCGTCAGATTGAGCAGCATCGGCTGTGCTTGCATCGCCACCAACAGAAGTGTTGGCGTCCAAAGAGCCGCTTTGACCGCTTGAATCTTCGCCACAAGCGCTTAGGGCGAGCAAAGCAAAGCAGGAAAGTTTGGGAAGGAACGGACGAGCGCGACGCGACAAATGTTTCATGGGCGCGCACTATACAACACTAAGATTGACCAGCGACGTAAGAACGACACGCCGCGGCGCTCCCAAATGCTGGCCGCAGTCCTAATCTTCCTACTCGAAGGGCTTGTTTGCACGCACCCGATGGTCAGTGGCACCGTGAAGGAGGGATTGTCCTCTAAAACACCATGTCGCGTAACCTTTTGGCCGCGCGCCCCCCACAGAGTATTTAGGACATGATGGTGAAAGCGGCGGAACCCGCAACGCGGGAAGGCGACATGGCGCTGGTCAAGCGCTGTTTGCAGGGCGAACCAGGCGCCCAGCGAGAGCTGTTTCGCCGCCATTTTGATCGCCTCTTGGCGTCATTATACCGGGTGACGGGCAGCCGCCACGACGCGGAAGATCTGGCGCAAGAGGCTTTCTTTGAAGCGTTCCGGTCACTGCGCAACTACGAAGGCCGTGCACTGTTCGCCACCTGGCTAGACACCGTGGCCATGCGGGTGGCGTTCAGGCGCATCAAGAGCCAGCGCGCCAACAGCGCACGATTAAGTCTTGTACAAGACAACGAAGCCGATGTGCCGGCAGACCACACCGCCGAAAGCGCGCTTTGGGCCCGCGAAGGTTTGCGCAAGCTTTACGAGATTCTGGATGGTTTTTCACCCGGCACACGTCTGGCCTTCGTGCTGCACGAAATCGAAGG
>JBBSJE010000488.1:0-3009 GCA_038257535.1 Polyangia bacterium | reverse complement strand
GAAGCCAAGCGGCAGCTGCAAATTCAAGATCGTTTGATCAAAGAGTTTCCCGAGGTGGAATCGGTGTTTGGCAAAGTGGGTCGGGCGGAAACCGCCACCGATCCGGCGCCCCTCACCATGGTGGAAACCACCATTCGCCTGCGGCCCCCGTCCACGTGGCGGCGGGTTGACCATCCTCGTTGGCATTCGAGTTGGGCACCCGGGTGGCTCAAGCCCGTGCTGACGCCGCTGTGGCCGGAGACCCGCGCCATGACCTGGGAAGAGCTGACACAGCAGATGAACGCCAAACTGCACCTGCCGGGTTGGACCAACGCGTGGACGATGCCGATCAAAACCCGCATCGACATGCTCACCACAGGCGTGCGAACCCCGGTGGGCATCAAAGTGTTTGGCACCGATCTGCAGCAAATTGAAGCGGTGGGCACGCGGCTTGAGAACGTGGTGGCGCAAGTGCCAGGCACCCGCAGCGTGCTTTACGAACGCAACTTGGGCGGGCTTTACGTTGACATCATTCCGCGCCCTGAAGCGCTGGCGCGGTTTGGTTTGCGCGTGGGTGACGTTCAACGCGTGATCGAATCGGCGATAGGCGGCACCCCCATTGGCATGACGTTGGAAGGCCGCAATCGTTTCAGCATCAACGTGCGCTACCCCCAAGATCTGCGCAGCGATGTGCAACGCCTGCGCGACGTGCTGGTGCCGTTGGGCACCTCGCAAGCGATGCCCCAAAGCGGTGGCTCCGGTGGCATGCCCAAAGGGGCACAGGCGCCAATGACCGATCCGCCGCGGTGGTTGTTCGCGCAAGCCATGCCGGCTATGGACGGTGCAGGCGCCTTGGGTGGGCCTCAGGTGGGCTTGCCTGGTTTGCCCAGCGGCGCGCGCGCGATGTCAGATGCTCCCAGCATGGGCAGCAGCGGCGCCATGCCGGGTGGCGGATCTGTGGGGGGCGCTGTGGCGGCGTCGGGGGCGCCCAGCCAAACGTCCGCGCTGGCGCAAGATTTTGTGCCTTTGGGCCAAGTGGCCGATGTGAAGGTGGTGGGCGGCCCGCCCATGGTGCGCGAGGAGGGCGGAATGCTTGTGGGTTATGTGTATGTGGACATCGATCAGAAGCTGCGTGATTTGGGCGGCTATGTGCAAGACGCCAAGCAGGTGGTGGCGCAGGCGATGGCCGCGGGCACGCTGAAGCTTTCTCCCGGCATGCATCTGAAGTGGACAGGACAATACGAGCAAATGGAGGAAATGGTGGCGCGCATGAAGATTGTGGTGCCGCTGACCTTGTTGATCATCGTGTTGCTGCTGTATTTGCAATTTCGCAGCTTCACCGAAGCGTTGATTGTGCTGTTGTCGATTCCGTTTGCGCTGGTGGGCAGCGTGTGGCTGCTGTATCTGCTCGATTATCGGCTTTCAACGGCGGTGTGGGTGGGGATCATTGCGCTGGTGGGGCTGGCGGCGCAAACCGGCATCGTGATGATTGTGTACATCGATCAGGCCTACGAGCGTCGCAAACGCGCCGGGCTTGTACGCAACCTCAACGACATCATTTGGGCGCATATGGAAGGCACGGTGATGCGCGTGCGACCCAAACTGATGACGGTGTCCACCATGCTGGTGGGGCTGGTGCCTTTGCTCTGGGCCACAAGCTCAGGCGCGGATGTGATGAAACGCATTGCCGCCCCTATGGTGGGCGGTCTTGTCACCTCGGCGTTTTTGACGTTGGAGATCATTCCGGTGATCTACACGTATTGGCGGCAAGAGCAGTTGCTGTGGGAGCGGCTGCGTGACATCGATCCACAACGGTTGCGCTCGTTGCAGACGTGGCGCGCTGTGCTTGGCGCCGGCGCCGCTGTTGCGACCTTGGCTGGTTTGGCAAGCGTTTATGGCGCGGCGCCGCTTGTCACCACAACAGGGGTTTTGTTTGGGCTCAGCGTGTTTGTTATCGGCGTTGTGGCGTATTTGATTTTGCGGCCTTCGGCATACAGAAGCGTGTGGCCCCAGCTCAAAACGGAAACATTATCGGCGCCAGAACAATCGTGATCACCGCCACCACGATGGATACGGGCAATCCAGCGCGCACAAAATCTGAAAAGCGATAGCCTCCGGGGCCGTACACCATCAAATTGGTTTGGTAGCCAATGGGCGTGATGAAGCTGGCCGAGGCGGCAATGGCCACCGCCACAACAAAGGGCAGGGGGTCGACGTGCAGCTCGTTTGCACTCGCCAAGCCCAAGGGAATCATGATCACGGCTGCGGCGTTGTTCGTTACAAATTCTGTGCACACCACCGTGGTTAGATAAAGCAAGGCCAACGCCAAGTGCGGCGAATGCGCGTTAAGGCCCACAAGCGTCTTCGCAAGTGAGGCGGCGGCGCCGGTGCTTTCCAGCGCACCGCCTACGCCCAAGGCGGCTGCGATGGTCAGCAGCACGCGGGCGTCGAGAGATCGCACACAGTCTTCCCAAGGCAAAATACGCAACACCAGCAGCGCGGACACAGCGAACGCAGCGGCTTTAAACGTGCTCAGCGTGTTTGTGGCCGCAAGCCCAATCATCGCCAACAAAATCAAAGCCCCCACCCCGGGGTGCCAGGTCTTTGCGGGCCGCTCTTCGTTGTGGCCGCGAATCACAAGGAATTCAGGGCTGTTTCCATAGCGATTCAAGAAGCTGCGATCGGCTTCCACCAGCAGGGTGTCGCCCACCTGAACCACCCACCCGTTGATGCCCCCGGGCTGCACGGCTTGCCCGTGGCGTGCCACCGCCATCACGGCGCCCTGGAAAAGATCGGTGTAGATGCCCGCCAGGATTCCGCCCGCGGCCGAGTACGCCAGGATCACCGCGGCACCAACGACCACTGCCGTGGTAAGCCCGATGCCGAACACCGCGTCGATGATCAGGCCGAGCGCGAGGAAGTTGGTCGCGCTCCAGAGGGAGAAGGACAACTGTGAGGAGTGCTCCAAGACTGCCCAGAGGCAAATGGAGGTGCGAGGAAGCTACACCCATGACTGTGCAGTGACGGAAG
>JBBSJE010000487.1:0-3132 GCA_038257535.1 Polyangia bacterium | reverse complement strand
GGAAATGCCCGCCCCCGCCAGTGATGTGGTTGCCCGCTACGGCGACAAGGTGATCACAGTTGACGATGTGCAAGAGCAGCTCAACCGCCGCGATGCGTTTATCCGCACCCGGTACACGTCGCCGGAGAAGAAGAAGGAATTTTTGGAGACGGTGGTGCGTTTTGAATTGTTGGCCGACGAAGCTTTGAAAAAGGGATACCAAAACGACCCCGACATCATCCGTATGTACAAGCAATGGCTTGTGGCGCGCTTGGTACAAAAAGATTTTGATCCCAAACACGACCCCGCCACCATCCCCGAAGAGGAAGTGCGCGCGTACTACGAGCAACATCAAGAAGAGCTACGCACCCCCGAACACGCGCTGGCCTCGGAGATCTTGATCAAAACCGAGTCGCTTGCCAACAAGGTGGCGGCACAGGCGCAGAAGTTGGCCAAAGATGATGGACGGGCTTTCACCGAGATGGTTTTGAACTTCTCGGAAGATACGGGAGCGAAACAGCGTGGCGGGGAATTTATGGCCACGCGCGACAACACCCGGGTGCCCCCGCATTTGATCGAAGCCGTGTTTTCCATGAAAGAGCCTGGCGACATTGTGGGCCCTCTCAAAAGTGACAAAGGCTTTCACATCATTCGGCTGCTCAAAAAGCAGGCGTCCGAGCTTCCCACCTACGAGCAGGCTGAGGCCGGCATCCGAGACAAGATCAACAAAGTCCGGCGCGACGAGGGCATGGCGCAATGGACGGCGCAGCTCAAGGCCGATGCCAAGCTGGAGGTGTTCGAGGACAAGCTGTCGCAAGTGAAGATCGACCCCGACGCCAAGGCAACGGTGACGGACCAGGCGCCGGTGTTTAGGATAGCCCCAGAATTGGTGCCGGGAGCGAAATGAAGCTTGCATTCGCGTTTGCAGCCGCCGCGTTTTGTGGCCTGTTTGTTGCCTCCGCACAAGCCCGTGTGGTTGAGCGCATCGCCGCTGTGGTGGACGAAGACATTATTTTGGCCAGCGAGGTGGAAGAACGCGCGGCGCCTTTTCTGGCGCAAGTGGCGGGCATCACCGATCAGGCCCAACGGGCCGCGCGAGCCGAAGCCGTTCGCCGCGAGGTTTTGGACCGCCTGATTGATGATCAGCTCATTTTCGCCAAGGCGCGCGAGATGAAGCTTAGCGTCTCAAGCGAAGACATAGACAAATCGATTGAAGGCATCAAACAAGATCACAACCTGACCGACGAGCAGCTCAAACAGGCGCTTACCGCCCAAGGCATGAGCATGGCTACGTACAGGCAGGACGTGAAGAAGCAGGTGCTTCGCTACCGCGTGTTAAGCATCGCCGTGGGATCCAAGATCACGATTTCCGAGCGCGAGCTTCAGGAGTACTACGAGCGCAACATCAAGAAGGGGGCCGCCTCAGAGGTGCGGGCCAGCCACATCTTTATCGGCATTCCCGAAGGCGGAGACACGGGCGCCGTGGTGGCCAAACGTCAGCAAGCAGAAGCCCTGCTGGCACGGGCCAAGGCCGGAGAAGATTTTGCCAAACTGGCCCGCGAACATTCTGAAGATTCAGCCACGCGAAGCGAAGGCGGCGATCTGGGCTATTTCGGCCGCGATCTTTTGCCCAAACCCATTGAAGAAGTTGTGTTCGCCATGCGGGTTGGCGAAGTGCGAGGCCCCGTGCGCGCCGACCGAGGGTTTCACGTGATCTTGCTGGTGGACAAGCGGAACAAGGACGTCAAAACCTTCGAGCAAATGAAGGACGAGATCCGCGGCCAGCTACGCCAAAAGCAGTACGAAAAAGAGGCCAAGCATTTTTTGGCCGAGATTCGTCGCAAAGCCTTGGTTGAAGTTCGGCTTTAGATGACGCCCAGCAGGCGCTGGCGTGTTTCGTCCAAGCTGCTGTGCTCGCCAATGCCCTGGCGCAAAAACTGATTGATGCGATCAATTTTTGCGATGGCCTCATCCACGCGCGGATCGGCCCCGCGTTTGTAGGCGCCCAACGTGATGAGATCCCGCTTGTCTTCGTAAATGGAAACAAGTTCGCGCAGGCGTGCCGCCGCACGTTGATGATCTTGATCCGCCACCGCCGACATCACGCGCGAAAGCGAAGGCAGCACATCAATCGCAGGGTAGTGCCCGCGCTCGGCCAACGCGCGTGACAAAACGATGTGACCATCCAGAACACCGCGGGTTTCGTCGGCGATGGGCTCGTCCATGTCGCTGGCGGGCACCAGCACGGAATAGATCGCCGTGATCGACCCGCGGTCAGAATTGCCTGCGCGTTCCAACAAACGCGGCAACAAAGCGAACACGCTGGGCGGGTACCCCTGGCGCGATGGCGGCTCGCCCGCGGCCAAACCCACTTCGCGTTGTGCGCGCGCAAACCGCGTTAGCGAATCCATGATCAGCAACACCCGCTGACCCTGATCTCGAAACCACTCGGCGATCGCGGTGGCCACGAACGCGCTTTTGAGCCGCACCAAAGAAGGCTCGTCGCTGGTGGCGCAAACCACCACGGCCTTGGCGCGGCCTTGTGCGCCCAAGGTGTCTTCCAAAAACTCGCGCACCTCGCGCCCACGCTCGCCCACCAGGGCCACCACCGCCACGTCCACGTCCGCGTTGCGCGCGATCTGGCCCAACAACGTGGTTTTTCCCACGCCTGATCCCGCGAACAAACCCACGCGTTGCCCCTGCCCCACCGTGAGCAAACCGTCCACCGCACGCACGCCCAGGCTCAGCGGCCGCACGATGCGCCTTCTTGTTAGCGGATCGGGCGCCGGGCGATCCACAGCCCAGGTTTCAGTGACACCCGAAAGCGGGCCTTCGCCATCGCAAGGCTGACCCAGCCCATTCAAAACCCGCCCCAACAGGCCGGGGCCCACTTGCACAGCCAAAGGTTTGCCGGTGGGGCTCACCATCGAGTCGGGGCCCATGCCGGCCACGGGGCCCAGCGGCATCAACACCACCTCTTCGCCGCGAAACCCCACCACTTCAGCGCGCAGACGCCGATCGCCCTCGTCGATGTACACAAGTTCGCCCACGCGCACGCCCGGAATCGTGGCGCGTACAACCAAGCCGGTGACCTCGGTAACCCGCCCCGCCAACCGCAGCGGATTCACTTCATCAAGTGCGGCCAGAGCCTCG
>JBBSJE010000486.1:0-3162 GCA_038257535.1 Polyangia bacterium | reverse complement strand
GCCATCACCACACCCCCTGCACCGCGAAGAAAGTGGCGTCGGGCTAAAGTGCGAGGCTTCATGGTGCTTCTCCTCGTGAAAAGCTAGTGCGGTGCAAGAAGCTGGTGCTGGTTACCACCTCTGCGATCATGTCCTTGATGCTGAAGCCATTTTCGCCAAGGCCCTTGCCCAGCCCTTGAACCAAGCAGCCGTCGTCCTCAGTGATTTGCCGTTCTAGCGTGTAGCTTAGCCAGTTCTTCGCATAGCAAGAGGCGGCTTCCGGCGTTTTCGCCACCTGCGTGAGGAACTCCATTGGACCAGAAAAGTGTATGTCGCCGCTTTCAAGCTCCAATGAACCGCTGGAATCAACGGGCTTGTTTGCGTCCGTCTGTCGCCATTGTCCCACGGGGTTGAAAGTCTCGAAGGCAAAGCCGGCAGGGTTGATCATGGCGTGACACCCCACGCATGCGGGCCCCGAGGTGATGCGCGTGACAAGCTCGCGTGTCGTCATGCCCGGTTCGGCATCGGGCAGCGTGAGATCCACGTCGGCCGGAGGCTCCGGCGTTGGCGAGCAGAGGGCGTATTTGAGCACGAAGGTGCCACGCATGATGGGTGACGTGGCGTCGTGGTGCGCCCGTGAGGCCAAGAAGCCAATTTGTGTGAGCAAACCACCACGTTGCTCGGGGTTGAGTTCCACCCGCCCAAGGCCCCCAACGCCAGTGTCGTTGGGGGGATCAACGCCGTAGAGTCGTGCGAGAGCAGAATCGGCGTAAGTGAACGGCGCCGTGTAAAGCCCTTCTACGCCCAGTCCTTCATCTAAGATAGCGGCGGCTGAGAACGCCTCCACCTCTCGTTGCATCGCTGTTGCCAGGTGTGAGCTGAACTGCGGGAATGCTGTGCGGTCGCGTTGCAGATCACGAAACTGTTTTGCATCAATGAACTGCGTGTGAAAATCGCCGACCATATCGCGGGCCTTTGGGCTGCTCAGCATGCGGTCGATCTGCGCGCGCAAACCCTGGCGTGTGGCGAGCGAACCGTCCTCGGCGGCCGCGAACAGCTCTTCGTCGGGCATGTTGTTCCACAACGTGTAAGAAAGGGTCGAAGCCAACTCAAAGGCACCAGGCAAGCCGATGCGTTCTGAGATTTCGTCGTCTACGTAAGCGCGATAAAGAAACTGCGGCGTCTGCAGCATGGCCTCAAGAGTCCAGGCAATGCCCGTTGCGAAATTGTTGCTGGCTTTGCCTGCCTCGAAGAGCTTGCCAAAGGCGGCGCGCTCGTCGCCAAGAAGGGGGCGCCTCAATGCGCGTTTGCCGAATCCCTCGATGAAGTTGTTGGCGCAGGCGTTATCAGTCTCAGCGCAACCCACCAGCTTTTGCAGCCGGGCAGGATCCGTGATCATGCGGTTGGCCAAATCCTCGGCGATGCGGCGGTAGTCACGCGCCAAAGAACCCGAAACGTTGAGCAACTCGGCATCGTTGTCGAAGCGATAGGGCGCGGGATCGGGCGCCAGCAAGGCATCGACGTCAACGCTCTCGTCAAGCAGGTCGCGTAGCGAGTTTTTGTATTCCCGATGCGTGAGGCGAACCAAACGGGGGCGTTCCACCTGCACGGGCTTGCAGCTTGCGAGCGCCCCGCCTGGTCGGTCAACATGGGGCAAGTCATCATCATTATCGCCCTCGGGCAAAGCATCCGTGCTGAGGGTGCCCGAGCAAGCTAAGGGGACGGTGAACAGCGCGAGTAGGCCGAGCCTGGACCGTGAGGACGTGAACTTCATGTTTCCTCCCGTGTGTTGAAATCCGCCGCCTACGACAATTCGTCGACAGATGACCTTCGAGAAATTCCTGCATCCGCACCTTGAATGCAGGACTGCGCAACTGAGCCAAAAGCGGCGGCATCACTTCGTCCTGGCAAACCCTGACGCCATCGGCCCGGCGGCAAAAAGAGTCCTGCATCAACCTGATGTGTTGAGATGCATAGCCTGCGTGGATCTCGCGCCGTTTTCTTGGGGAAGCCGAACAGCATGTCTTCCTCTTTCCCCCCTTGTGAGGGTTCGCACTTAATGTAACATGAGGTCGTAAAAGTGCGTATAACGATTGTTATGTCACTTTAGTCGAGTGGCGGTACCGCCGCTGGAAGCCGACGCTGATGACATCCGGCGGCATTCGCCTAAAGACGCGATATTTGCAAGAAGCAGCGCTGAGCCTTGTCTAAGGGCTTCCGCGCCGCTCTTCAAGATGCTGGCGCAACTCCGGGAATAGCGTCAGCAGGGTTTCTGCGCGCAAGGCGGGTGGAAGGGAGCGCGCTTGCGAAGCGATGACGGAGAGGCTTGAACCACGCGTCAGGGCGCCGTGGAAGCCGTCGACCGCTGCATGATCGCCACCGCCCGGTAAATGAAAGCCGTAGGAAGATACATCGTCAGGCATCGACAAAATCACCTGAGGTGGATTCTTTGCAGCCGGATCAGTGAAAGCTGTGGCAATCCGATGAAAAGCATCGGGATAGCGGCTGCCGTGGGTCTTTTCGAAAACACGTTCGTCATCCAATGTCAAAACGTCGTTTGCACAACCCGAGGCACCACATAGCGCTGACAAATCCGTTGCCAACAACAGGTCCCAAGCTGCGGGATCTGCAATGGCATATGTTCCATTCTCCTTCCGCCAGAACGTAAGCAGCCGACCGTGTTTATAGACGCCGTAGTGTCCAGCGCCCAGGTTCACGACCGCCAAATCTACCCAACGATGCATTGAGCTTCGCCGTGCCACCTCGTCGGCAAAAGCCGCGTGGGTGTGTACCGAAACAAAATTCACGCGCACGTGCACGATGGGGATGGCTTGCAGCGTGGGCAGCACATCCAGGTGGTCAACGCTCGGGACGCCGACGTCGCGCAAAATTTCATTGGGATCAACAAGTTCGGCGCGCTTGTGGGCGTTGCCGTGATCGCCAAATATAGTGAAAGTGAACCGGCCGGGGTGGCGTTTGAAAAAATTTTTGATCTGCCGGTCTAGCTCCAACAACATCAACACCGCTTTTTGCAAGCCACCTGAATGGGAAACAACGTCGACGTTCATCAAGTAGCCGAGCGCAACGGCTTGGGTGCGCCCTAATCTGTCAAGCACACGAAACATCTCGGCAGCGGTGGGCAAGAAAGCGGCCTCAGGATCGAGATAGCCTTTGATGGTCCAG
>JBBSJE010000485.1:0-3170 GCA_038257535.1 Polyangia bacterium | reverse complement strand
CTATCGTGTCTCGTCGCACCACCTTGCCAAGGTGGCCCAACTTCTGGGCAAGCGCGGCTATGTGGAATTGCTACGTGGGCAATCCGGAGGCTTGAAGCTGTTGGCGGATCCCAGCTTGCTGCGCATTGGCGATGTGGTGAGGGGAACCGAACCAAACTTCGAACTGCTCGAATGCTTCAACACAGAAAAGAACACGTGCCCGCTTGATCCTTCGTGCGCGCTCAAAGGCCTATTCAAGCAGGCCGCGCGACGGTTCTTGGAAACGCTGGATCAGTACACGCTGGCCGATATGATGCGCCGCCCTCAAACCTTGTACAAGGTGCTGCGGCCAGGGCTTCGGCGTGCGCCTGAAAAAGACGCCGCAGGATCGCCCTGAACCCGTTTACGTAACGCAAACGCCACAGGTCGCCCGCGGCCACCTTGGGGCGATTTGCCTGGTACGATTCCTAAGCGTCTCACCTAGCTAAGACGGCATTCGGAACCGTATGACCACCGCTGCTTCTGCGTCCTCGCCGCTGCTGAACTTTCACCCTGCCGTTGCGCAATGGTTTGCGCAATCGTTTGCGGCCCCCACCCAGGCCCAGCGTTTGGCTTGGCCGGCCTTGGCGCGGGGGGAATCAACGCTGGTGCTGGCGCCCACGGGCAGCGGCAAAACCCTTGCGGCGTTCTTGGCGGGTTTGGACAAATTGATGTTCAGGCCGCAACCGCCCGCGCAGCAGCGCTGTCGCATCGTTTATGTGTCGCCGCTCAAGGCGCTGGCGGTTGACGTGGAACGCAACCTGCGCGCGCCCTTGGCGGGCATTGCCAATGTGGCGGCGAACCGAGGCGACGCCGTCACGGTTCCCGAGGTTTGGATTCGCACCGGCGACACCCCCAGCCGCGAACGTGCGCGGTTTTTGCGGCATTCGGCCGACATCCTCATCACCACGCCCGAATCGCTTTACCTCATGCTCACCTCGCAAGCGCGGCAATCGTTAGCCGCCGTGGAAACCATCATCACCGATGAGATCCACGCGTTGGTGGCCACCAAGCGCGGCGCGCATTTGGCGTTATCGCTAGAGCGGTTGCAAGCGCTGTGCGGAGATGGTTTGCAGCGCGTGGGGCTTTCAGCCACGCAGCGGCCGCTCGACGAGGTGGCGCGTTTTTTGGGGGGCGTGCAGGTTGTTGCAAGCCCGTCGCTCACCGTTGCCCCTGAGACACCACGGCGAGGCGAACAGCCTCCCGGCGTGTTGGCGTCGCTTGAAGGCACACAGGCCGTGCGAGCGCCTCAACATCGTCCCGTCACCGTGGTGAACGCGGGCCACAAGCGTCAACTGCGCTTAAGCGTTGAGGTGCCCGTTGAAGACCTAAGCGCAATGGGGCAAGTGGTAGGCATTGCCAGTGGGCCTGCCTCGGCGGGTCCCGTGCGCGCGTCCATTTGGGCCGCGATACACCCGCGGCTGCTGGAGTTGATTCGCAGCCACAATTCTACCTTGATTTTCGTGAACAGTCGTCGCATCGCCGAACGCTTGGCCGCTGCGTTGAATGAATTGGCAGGCGAAGTTCTGGTGCACGCTCATCACGGCTCGTTGGCACTGGCGCAACGAACGGAGATCGAAGATCGGCTGAAACGCGGACAGATTCAGGCGCTGGTGGCCACTTCGTCGCTTGAGCTGGGCATCGATATGGGCGCGCTGGACCTGGTGGTGCAAATTGAAGCGCCCCCTTCCGTGGCCAGCGGCTTGCAGCGCATCGGCCGCGCGGGTCATCACGTGGGCGGCGTGAGCGCGGGCATCATCTTTCCCAAGTACCGCGCCGATCTGCTGGCCTGTGCGGCCGTCACGCGTGCCATGAGCGATGGCGAGGTGGAGGCCACACGCTATCCCAGGAATCCACTTGACGTTTTGGCCCAGCAAATTGTTGCGATATTGGCCACCGACGAATGGCATATCGATGCGTTGTACAACCTTGTCACCAGCGCCGCCCCGTACGCGCAGCTGCCCCGCGGGGTGTTTGAGAATCTGCTCGATATGCTCGCAGGCCGCTATGAATCTGACGACTTCGCAGAGCTTCGCCCCCGCATCACCTGGGATCGCAGCGCGGGCACGTTGGTTGCTCGCGACGGCGCCAAGCGCATTGCCATCACCAATGGTGGCACCATTCCGGATCGTGGTTTGTACGGCGTGTACTTGGCTGGCGCTGAAGCCAAAACCCACGCCCGCGTGGGCGAGCTTGACGAAGAGATGGTGTTTGAAAGCCGCGTGGGCGAAACGTTTGTGTTGGGGGCTTCAAGCTGGCGCATCGAAGAGATCACTTTTGATCGGGTGTTGGTGTCCCCCGCGCCCGGCGAACCAGGAAAAATGCCGTTTTGGCGTGGGGACGCCGCGGGACGCTCGGTGGAAATCGGCCGTCGCATGGGGGCCTTGGTGCGCAAGCTTGCACGACTGCCAACGGCGGCAGCGGTGTCGCTGCTGCAGACAGAGCACAGCTTGCAAGCGCCCGCTGCTGAACACCTTGTCACCTTTTTGCGCGAACAGGCCGAAGCCACACAAACGGTGCCCGATGATCGCAGTTTGATCATTGAACGCATTCGCGATGAGCTCGGAGAGTTTCGCATATGCATATTGTCCCCCTTTGGCGGCCGCGTGCATGCCCCATGGGCAATGGCCATCATGGCCAAAGTGCGCGAGGAAACCGGGAAAGACGTTGAGGTGATGTGGACCGACGATGGCGTGGTGGCGCGGTTTCCCGAGACCGATGACGCACCCGACAGCGCTTTGATGCTGCCCACGCCACAAGAGCTTGAAGCGCTGGTGCTGCGCCAACTGGGCAGCACCGCTTTGTTCGCCGCCAAGTTCCGCGAAGCCGCCTCGCGGGCCTTGCTGCTGCCGCGACGCAATCCCGCCCGACGCGCGCCGCTGTGGCAAACCCGCAAACGCGCCTCCGATCTGTTGAGCGTGGCCGCACAACAAGGCTCGTTTCCGATGCTGCTTGAAAGCTACCGCGAGTGTTTGCGCGACAGCTTCGATCTGCCCACGCTGATCGAAATTCTCACATCTTTGCAAACCGGTCAGACGAGCCTGCGCGTGGTGGACCGCACCGTGCCCTCGCCCTTTGCAGCTTCGCTGTTGTTTGGCTTCGCGGCCAATTACATCTACGAAGGCGATGCGCCCTTGCCCGAACGAAGGGCG
>JBBSJE010000484.1:0-3175 GCA_038257535.1 Polyangia bacterium | reverse complement strand
TTTCAACGCGCCACCCAATCCGCCGGCCAGCACCACAGGAATGCCCAAAGTGTCGTGTGCAGCCCCCGAGCTGTATTCAGTTATCCACATGACGAGGGAGTTATCCAACATGGTCCCATTGCCTTCGGGCACGGCGCTCATAGCATCCAAGATCTCTTTGAACCCGCTTGCGTACCACGCAAAGCCTTTTTCGAGTTCTGCCATAGGGTTGCGTTCGTGCACAGCCCCGTGCCAATCGCTTCCCGCTTTTCCACCCAAACGCAGCCATGGCAAACCGCCATACGAGGTATCCTGAATGGTCACGATCTGAGCAAAGTTGCACGCCATTGCCATGGCCGCGTTCTTTGCCTGCGACCTATAAGCCTCGATCCCATTCTGTGCAGTAACAATCGTTGGCGCAGAGCACTTGGTGGCCGGGGCAGAGCCTGTTGGGGCCGGCGCATTCCCGCTCACAACCTCCTTTTCGAGGTCTTGAATGCGCTGAGCGTGATTATCAAGGCGCTCTTGATCTTCTTTTCCCAGCGCTCCACGCAAAGTGGTGAAGTTTTGTTTGGTTAAAGACAGCACATCCTTGTTTTTTGCACGGAGGCGATCGGCCGCTGTTGCAGGGGGAGCGGGTACAGACGCACCTCCGCCCGTGGCTGGCAGGCCTTTAAAGAACCGGTCAAACACACGTTGGGGATTGGCCTCACCGCTGACGGCTTGCCCGGGACCTGAAAACAGCATTTGGTATTCGCCAACGCCATCGCCATTGACCTTCAGCTCCAAGCTCTTAAAATTCAGCTTCTGCTTCATGTACTGATCGATAGAAGGGCCAGCGGCCGTGGAACCTTCTCCGCTGGTAAAACCGGCGCATGACAAAATTGAACGGCCGGCCTTGTTGTGTGCGTTGCCACCCATCGTTAGCGCCACCACGTTGTCTACGGGGTGAAGCAAGTTCAACTTCGATTTGTACCCATCCAGTGCCGAAAGCATTGGAGGAAGGTTTGCGGGCAGGGCTGCGCCTGACGCTACGTTCGGCTTCCACTTGTCTACTAGATTGCCCTGGCCATTAAAAAAAATGACGAACCGCTTGGGTGCCGCTTGTGCCTGTGCTTGCCCTGCCGTTAGCTCCAGCCAAGGCAGACCCAGCACAGCCCCTGCGGTGCCCCGGATCAAAGTTCGTCTATTGATGTTCTTGTAATGCATGTGAAGAACTCCTCGGCTATTGCACTTTGCGAAAACGGAACTCGTCGGCCGTGGCCACCGAGACAATGAGATCACGCAGCCCCAAGCCAGATGCCTTGAACCTGCGTGCAATGCCCTTGATCGAGCACGAGTCTTGCTCACCCTCCATACGCCCGTAGTTGAAACGAAAGAACTGCCGGCTTAAGCACTCGGCTACGGCGGGGCTGCGTCCCAAGCGTTCGCCAAGCTCTGGCAAGGATGCGAACGTGCCAGCCAGATCCTTCGAAACCGGATCTACGAACTCTCCGCTGGCATCAAGCGCGCTGCCATCTTTGTTGGTTTCCCTGAACCGCCCCAATTCGTCGAAGTTTTCGAAACCGAAACCCAAGGGATCGATCAAGTTGTGACACCCAGCGCAGCGCACATCCTCACCGCGTGCTGCCGAGCGCTGGCGTTGCGTGGCATCCGCTGGCAACGGCAGCGCCGACTCTACCGACACAGCGTCGTCTGGCGGAGAAGGGAAAGACTCACATGTTACCTTGGTGCGCACGAAGACTGAGCGACGAATGGGCGAGGTGTCGCTGGCGCCGGCAAGACCCGTTAACACGGCAGGATGGGTGAGCAAGCCAGAGCGGTCGCCGTAGCCACCATTGGTTTTGATGAAAGTATCGAGTGTGGCGTTTTCGTAGGGCTCCGTTGACGAAAAGAAGCTCTCAAGCGTTGTATTCTCGCCCAAAAAGCTATTGGCGATGAAATCATCGAAATCTCGCTGCATCGCGCCTGCCAGTGCCTCGGTAAATGCTTTGTCGGCGCGTTGGCCTACAACCGGCGAGGGCAAATGAATCCACTCGCGGGCGAAGCGAATCATTACTGATCGGGCCTTGGCGTCGCTGAGCAGGCGATCCACCTGGCCGCGAATGCCATCGGCGTTATCAAGTTCACCTGCCGCGGCGGCATCCAGCAAGGCATCATCGGGCACCGAGTCCCACAGCAAGAGCGAAAGGCGCGACGCGATTTCGTATCCACTTAGTTGGGCCACCGTGCTGTCATCGGGCGCTTTGCGGATCTCGCTTTGGTAGAGGAACTGCGGCGCTTCAAGGATTGTAGCCACCACGGCCGCAATACCGTCCTTAAACGCATCAGCTCCCGTGCCAAGTTTGAAGGCCTTCATGAGCGTGGCTGTCTCCGCGTCTTCAAGTGGCCTGCGGTACGCACGGCGTCCGTAGGTTTCAATGAAGGTTTGGGCGCAAGCATCGTTGGGTGTTGAGGCGCAGGGAAGCAGATTCGAAAGTTTATCAACCACTGAAATTGGCACTGAGATCGCCGAATCGTTCAGCCGGCGGGCAACACCCAGGTCAACCGCGTTGTACTCTGGATCGTTGCTGAAGCCTGACGTGGGTGCACCCAAGTTGGGAATCGTGAAGTCTGCTGGCAGCACCGCTTGTTGTGCAAAGATGTCGCGAATGGCGTTTTTGTATTGCAGCTCAGTCAAACGGCGTATCGGCACCGTGATACGACACGGGCCGGAAGCCGAAGGTCCGTCTGTTGCAGAATCATCGCTAGGGAGATCGTCGCCACCCCCCGCGTTTTGGTCCGGGCTGCCAACGGAGCCCGTACACGCGCTCCACAGGCATGCGTTTATCAAAACGGCGGCCATTGTTGACCCGGTAGAATTTCGCAACACTTTTGAACCTCCTAGTGCCACAGCCGGATTGATCGGCTCGTACGTCGAAGCGACGTGTACGAATTAGACTATCCCTTTGATGGAAGCTCACACGCTCAATGTGAACGTTTGTGTTCGTTTGCGGTACAAATGAACTATCGGCGGAAGCTTGTTGACTCTCGGAGGTCCAATCGAGGGCCAGAAAACTAGGGCCTGTCCTCAAACCAGAAAAGGGTAAAAACTTGCTTAATCGGCCGTAGATTGTTCCATGGCGTAGTGCATCGCCATGAGTTGAACGACCGAGATTGGGCTCGAGTGAAAGACCTTCTGCCACTCGAAAGTGGG
>JBBSJE010000483.1:0-3196 GCA_038257535.1 Polyangia bacterium | reverse complement strand
TTCGCTGCTTTGACCGGTGTGCCTGTGTTGCTTAACACGTCGTTTAACGTGCAGGAGCCCATCGTCTGTACGCCTGAAGAAGCGGTGAGGACATTCTTGGCCACGGAAGTTGACTATCTGGTGATGGAAAACCTATTGATCGCCAGGCCCGAAACGCGCGCATAAGTCCTGGACCGCGCAAGATCAGGCCGCCCACATGCGCATAGCGAGGGCTTCGAACGCATCTGCGGCACCTTCCACAGTCCACTCTGGGCGAACAAAGGGGGAGCAGCCGGCTCGGTCGAGCGCACTTAGAACGCCTTGGGCCAGCTGATTCGGATTGTGGGGATCAACCAACACCACCAAAGGGGTTTCCCGGGCCAAATGCGGTGCGATGCCCACACGCGTGGCCACCACGGGGCGGCCCACCGCTGCCGCTTCTAGCGGAACCAATCCGAAGCTTTCGGCGTGGGAAGGATAAATCACCACGTCCGCTGCGGCGATGGCTGTGGCCGCATCTGTGCCGGACGGCGCGAAAACGACCTTTTGATCGATGCTTAGCTCGCGGGCGCGATGCACAAGCGATTGGGCAAAGCGTTTGTTCGCGGCTATGCCGTTGGTTCCGCCAACGAATACGGCGCACATATTGGGCAGCCGGTTGTCAAGCAACCCCAAGGCTTCAATGACATCACCTTGGCCCTTGGCGGGCATCAGGTGCGAGAGACACACCAGCAGCGGGCCTTGGCGGTTTCCCAGCCACTGCTTGCGAAGCGCCGCGCCCGAAACGTTGGCGTGAAAAGCCGTGGTGTCCACTCCAGGCGGTATCACGCTCGATTGCCGATGGGGAAACGGTGTGCGCGCAGCTTCCGACACTGCGACGATGTTCCGTGCGCTGCGGATGAGCAATTGTTGCCACGCCGCGGAGAGAACTCGCGGGTAGGCCGACGGCAACTCATGCACAATCGCCAAGAAGGGCGTTGACGTGTAAGCGCAGGCGAGGGCGCTCCACGTGTTGAACACGCAGTGGCCTATCACAAGATCGGGGCCGAAATCACGTACGGCGCGCACAAGTTTCCAAGTGGCGGTGCCCAGCCCCGCAAGATGCATGACCGCGTCGCGGGGGTTACGCCGTAAGTTGAAAAACGTTATGGGATACCGTTTTGATGCCCGTGC
Source organism: Polyangia bacterium (assembly GCA_038257535.1). Lineage (GTDB taxonomy): Bacteria > Myxococcota_A > Polyangia > Fen-1088 > Fen-1088 > JAGTJU01. Next base: position 2,044 of record JBBSJE010000483.1, on the reverse strand, counting down.
CGAGCTGGCCATGAAAGCCTCATGCGCGGGCCCGTGGCCACACACGGCCACAGCGAGCGTGTGGCCTTTGCTTTGTAACTGCGCTGTGAGCGCCGCCGCGTAACGGGCGGCCCCTGTCAGCTGGGTGCCGGGGTAGGTCACCAAGATCTTCATGGGGGGGAAATCTTGTTGGCTGGTCCGCGCAGGCATTGCTGAACAACGCGCAGATCCTCTTTGAGGCGTTGCGTGTTGCGATCACGAAGCGCGCGTAGAAGGTCAACGCTTAGACCTTTGGCCCCGTGGATTGCCGCCAAGGCAACACGCAAGGCCAGGCCGCTGCCAGGTGGGCCGTGTTTACGAAAGTAGGCAAGCTCTGAGGCCAGGGCATTTTGTGAGCGCATGCGGGGCGCTTGGCCGCTTGCGGCTCCTTGATGGTGCACCACGCGGGCCTGGGTGACACACGCAAGACGAAAGCCGCGGTGGCGAAGTCGTTGACACAGATCCGCATCCTCAAAATACATGAAGAACCGCTCGTCAAAGCCGCCGAGGTCGGCAAACAGCGTACGCCGGATGGCCAGCGCTGCCCCAGAAAGCCGCTGTGTGTGGCGCGCGCCATGCGGGCCGCAGATATCCCCCAGGTGGCTGCGGCTATAAGCGGTGGGCAAACGCAGATGCCACGCCAGCTGGCCCGAAAGACAAATCTCGTGAGCGGCACAATGATGTTGCACTTCGCCTGTGGAGCCGCAAATGAGGGGCCCCACGGCTCCCAGCTGGGGATCTGCCAGCAACACCTCAAGCAGCGTGCGCAAGACGCCCGGCTCCAGTTCGGCGTCTGGGTTGAGGAGACACACCACGTCTTGGATTGCGGTGGACAAGGCTTGATTCACCGCGCGCGCGAAACCCACGTTGCGGGCGTTCGCGATCAGCTGCGCGGTGGGAAACTGTTCTGCGATCGCAGCCACCGAGTCGTCGGTGGAAGCGTTGTCAATCACGATGACTTGCAAATTTGGGGCACGGGATTGCGAAAAAATCGAGGCCAGGCACCGCAAAGTCAATTCGCGCGTGTTGTAGCTAACAACGATCACCGAACACCCGGGTGCCGCTCCGTTCACGGAGCCACCGGCGTTTTGAGCAAATGCGCTTCAGGCAAACCTGCTTTGCGGCAGGTTTTTATCAGCGATCCCAAGGCGGCGAAGATGAATAACAAAGCGAAGATCTGCGCGCGCTGCCTGAAGGCTGCTCCCACGTTGCCTTGCACCAGTGCGTAGCCGCTGGTCATCACCAAGCTGAACATCAGCAAGGGTGATGAGCGTGCGAAACGATGGCGGATGGAAAAGCGAATGCCGCGGATCAAGGAAGGGATCATCAACCACCAAGCGATGGTCTCGGGTGCCGCAAACAGCGAACGCAAAGTGGTAAATTGCCAGGGGAATGGTCCCAAAAGCATGACAGAGGCACCCTTGGGCAAATACAGAAGCGCCTTGCCTGGGCTGGAAACGTCGGCCTGCTCATCAAAGCCCGACGTGGCGGTAACGGCCATTCCGCGCCGAAACGACGACGCCTTTTTGAACGACAAAACCTCCGCCCCCTCTACGGCCCCACCAGCCAAGCCCACCAGCGCGAGCAGTCCCACGGCGGCTCCTGCGATCATAATCTGCTTGTAGATGCCGGTTAGAAGCCCCATGCCGCGATCCAGAAGCAATGACGTTAGAATCGCGAAGGCAATGAAGTAGAGCATGTAGAAGCGGATGGTTTGCATGGCCAGAGGTGTCAGCAAGATCCCTAGCAGTGCGGGTATGCTGAACTTATCCTTGATGCGCACGCACGAATGCAGGCACAGCACGATAAGAAACGTCATCAGCGCGTCCTTGAGCGCAATGGAGCTCCACAAGACCATCGAGGGAAAAAAGCCCACCAAGAGCGCGGCTCGCCGAGCCACCAACTTGTGAAAAAGCTGGCGTGTCATTCGGTAAATCAGCATCATCGTGGCTGCGCCTACCAACGAATTGAAAAACGCGACGTTGGGCCTGAATGAGCCAAAGAGGTAATAGACCGCTCCGCTCAC
>JBBSJE010000482.1:0-3208 GCA_038257535.1 Polyangia bacterium | reverse complement strand
CCGCCAAACTGCTAAATGCGCCAGTTGTCACCGGTGAAACAAGCGACGCTCAGCGCGAAGCGCTTTACGAAGCGTTTCGCCAGGGGGAAGTGCGTGTGTTGGTGGCCTCAAAGGTTGCAAACTTTTCCATCGACATTCCCGACGCCAATGTCTTGATTCAGCTTTCGGGGGCTTTTGGCTCCCGTCAAGAAGAGGCCCAACGGTTAGGGCGCATCTTAAGGCCCAAAGATCGGCCGGCCATCATGTATTCGTTGGTATCCCACGACAGCGATGAACAACGGTTCGCGGTACATCGCCAGATGTTTTTGGCCGAGCAGGGGTATCGTTACACCATCGAAGATTGGAATCCCAGCGGACCTGCCGACAACGAATTGGCCTACAAAGACGCCATTGACGTGCAGGCAACCGACGCCGACGACGACGACAGCACCATGCGCTTGCTGAATTAACGGACGCACATCGCCATGACCGTTGCGGCTACCAACAACGAAATTATTGCGCTGATAGGGGCGTTTGCCAGTGAACAAAAAGCCGTTCAATGGCTGGCTGATTGCGCGGGTTGGAAAACCAACCTTGTGGCAAGGGCTGCGTTCAACCAATTCCTCGTGCCGCGGAATGCAACGGCCTTCGTTGATTCGTTGTCGGCGCAGGCGCAGGTGATATTGGCATTGCAGTGCGAGGCTGGCGGAACGCTTGCCGAATCTGTGATGCTGTTAGAGGCCGAACGATTGCTTGGCGAAGAAGGGATGTTGCGCGGAATCGAGGAAATTGACCGGCGGCGGATCTTCTTTTCGCTCAAACTCAGCTCTTACGATCCCCGGGGCAAAATTGTTGCGCTGCCCGAAGCGCTTCGCAAATGGCTGGCGCCCGAGCTGTCGGGCCTTATCAATGCCGCCACCGCTCGCAAAGCGCAAGATGCCGATGAGCCACCCGGGGCCGCATTCGAAGCGTCGCTTGTGAAAGCCATGTGCGCTTTGTGCGCCGTTGCCCAATTGCGACCACGCATCACGGAGCATCGGCTTTACAAGCGAGATGGCGAAAAAATGGCAGAGCTGTTGGGGTTTAAGCTTCCCGCTCAGGCCGATGCGGCTTTGGCGGCGTGTTTTTCCCTAGGCTTGCTCAGAGGATCGCATGAAGGCGGTGTGGCACGCGCCCTGCCGAACTGGGGGAATGCGCGAAAGTTCGTGGCGCTGTTGCCACATGAAAGAGCCGAGCGGGCGTTAGGCACCTATGGATGGGGGCCAACCATGCGCACCGTACTTGGGCGGCGAGGTGGCTGGGTAAGCGATACGCAACTTTCACGCGAGGCGAGGCTAGCCTTCGCGGGCGCCAACTCCATGGCGCCGCTGCCCAAGGATGTGTCACAGCTCTCGAAGCTGCTAGACAATCACTATCGCGCTGTGAAAAGCGCCCTGATCGCAAACGAACATTTCGAGAGCGCAACGTTTGATGGCGAGGAATTTTTTCGGCTAAAGCCCGAATTCGCAGCCGGTTTTCGTGGTCACTTCCCCGAGCCCGCGCCCGTATTCGTGCAACCCAACTTTGAGGTCATCGTGCCCAAGGAAGCGGCGCCGGAAGCGCTGTTGCTGTTCGCGCAAAGTTGCGAGCTGAAAAAATGCGACACCGTGATCACCTTTGCCTTCACCCAGGCCTCGGTGCAACGGGCCGCCTTGGAAGGGATAAACGCAGATGAGATCACCGCAGGCGCGGCGCGCTTTTGTGCCCATGGCGTTCCGGACAACGTGATTCGCAGCATTGCGGATTGGGCGGGCAACAGCGGCAGAGTCACAGTTCAAACATTGTGTTTCATAGAAGTGGACGACGGCAGTCTAACCGAGCGCGTTGTCGCGTCTTTGGGCGCCAAGGCCCGGCAAGTTGGCCCCAGAGCTCTGGTTGCCGCCAACGAAGACGCAAAAGCGGTTGTGGCGGTGCTTGAGAAGCATGGCCTTAAGCCACGCAATCTGGCGCCAGATGATGCCGACGACGATGTAAGCGACGCGTTGCCAGACGGTCCGCCCCTCGCTGTGTTCGCACCCACGCTTGGCTTGGCGTTGCCGCCGGGGCGCATCGAGAAAATGCGGCAAGCGCTTGGGGGCTTGAGCCACCCCGGAAGGGTTTTTGGCGCCAAATCTTCACCGGTGCGACCGGTGCGACCGGTGCGGGAGCCGCCTACAGCCGACAATCCGCGGGGCATTCTCAAGCTCTTGGTCATGGCTCGCGACATAGATTGCGCAGCTGGGATTGATGTGGAAGGTCGCATAAACCGCGTACTTGTTGGGCGCGTTGTTGATGTCTCTGCGGATGGATTTGGTGAGCCTGCCACCGTGCGGATCTACGACGAATCAACAAAGACCGACCAGCGGCATGGTTTGGGATCGGTAAAGAAGGTAACGTTGCACCTGCAATCAGCGCGACGCTTAAGTCGCAACGCTCCGTGTCCATGCGGCAGCAACCAAAAATACAAACGGTGTTGCAGCCCGGGCGCATCGAACTAAAGCGCACGCGCTGAGACAGGGTTCAACGTCTCCCAAACCCCCTTTGATTTGGGCATCGGCAGCGCGATATGTTCCAACGACTATAGGTTTTTGGACCAATGAGGTCCAAAATACTATGGTATTTCTGACATGGAGCGGATTTGGGGCAGAGAGCGGAGCACGAAGGGCGCGCCATCATCCACCGGCAGTTCTAGACGGAAGCACGCGCGCTGCTCGTGGCCGGACCTCTCCGGGCAGGCAAAACCGCGCTGCTCAGGCCCCTTTGCCCTTCGACTCTCGCGCCCTCGATTTTGGGTGGCCGCCCCAAGCGCTTCAACTCGGAAGTTGACGGCCACCCCGGCTTCTGAGTGCACTTCCTAGTTTATCGCGAGACTGGTTCCTACAATAAAGTCAGGGCGTTTTACGACGCTTCGCCCCTTTGCGTCCCCTTCTTCCGTGCCTTCGGTTTCGCAGTCCTCTCCTTTAGCACCACCAAGCTCTCATCCGTCTCGCTCGGCTCGGCCATCGCTATACGCCGTACGCTCTCTGCGGCCGCGCGCACGAGGGGCTCCAGCACATCGGCCGGACTGGCATCACCTTCCCAAGCGAGCGGCACACCAAGCTGGCGCAGCACGGCCCCGTGGGCAACGGGTTCGCTGAAGCGAAAGTGTAAGGCTGGCAGCGCCCCGCGAAGTTTGTCGTAGTCGCCCGGCTTCACCTTGCCGAGGTTCACT
>JBBSJE010000481.1:0-3218 GCA_038257535.1 Polyangia bacterium | reverse complement strand
TGCAAAGCATCAGCAAGTCGTACCGCGCTGGCAAGCGCGCGTTGCCGGTGCTCCGAAACATCAATTTGAACATCGCGGCGGGCGAGTTGGTGGCCATCATGGGGGCTTCGGGTTCGGGCAAATCCACCCTACTCAACATCCTGGGCATTTTGGATGACTACGACGAGGGTCGGTACGAGCTTGACGGCACGCTGATGCACAACCTCAGCGAAAAGCAGGCCGCGCAATACCGCAACCGGTTTTTGGGCTTCGTGTTCCAATCGTTCAATCTGCTGGGCCTGAAAACGGCCGCTGAGAATGTGGAACTGCCGCTGCAATACCGTGGCGTGCCGCGGCGAGAGCGCAAGCGTATGGCGCTGGAGGCGCTTGAAAGCGTGGGGCTGTCTGCACGCGCTGAACATGTGCCTTCCGAGATGTCGGGCGGCGAAAAGCAGCGGGTGGCCATCGCCCGCGCTTTGGTGACGCAGCCCCGACTGGTGTTGGCCGACGAGCCCACCGGCGCGCTGGACACAAAAACCTCAGATCAAATTATGGCGCTGCTCAAAGAGGCCAACCGCACGGGTGTGACCATGGTGATCGTCACCCACGAGCCAGACATCGCCGCTCGCTGTCAGCGGGTGATTCGCATCCGCGACGGGCAAGTTCAAGATCCTTCCGCAGACGCCGCGGGCCCGCATCATGAACTCGCTTGATCGATGGCGTGAGATCGGCGCTTCGCTGGGCCGACGCAAACTGCGCACCAGCTTGACCGCGTTGTCGGTGGCCTGGGGCATTTTCATGCTTGTGATCTTGTTGGCGGCTGGAAACGGCTTGGCCAATGGCGCCGACACCGCCTTTCGTGACGACGCCGCCAACAGCGTGTGGTTGTTTCCCTCGCGCACCACCAAACCGTTTGCCGGTCGGCCCAAAGGTCGGTCCATCCGCATGGACAATGAAGATTTCAGCTTGGTGGCCAAATCGGTCAAAGTGGCCGATCACCTCAGCGCTCGGTTCGAGCCTCCCGGCATCGCAAACGTTTCACGCAGAGACAAACACGGCGTATTTCCGGTAAAGGCCGTTCACGCCGACAACCGCTACTTAGAAAAAACGATCATCACAGAAGGTCGCTATCTAAACGAGGCCGATGTGCGGCAACGGCGCAAGGTGGTGGTTGCGGGGCGCAAAGCCGTATCGATCTTGTTTCCGCGCGGCGAAGACGCTTTAGGGGGCGAAATCACCATTGGCCGAAGTGCGTTCACATTGATCGGCGTTTCGGAAACCGTTGGCGATCAGAAAGAGCAAGAAACGCTTTACATCCCCATCACCACCGGACAATTGGTGTTCGGCGGAACGAACGAGATTGACCGTTTGATGTTCACAGTGGGTGACACCCCGGTGAAGGTTGCGGAGGCGGTTGTGGAAGATCTTCGTCGCCGCCTGGCCAACCGCCATGGCTATGATCCCACGGACCCCCGAGGCATCCGCGTGCGAAACAACCATTTTATGCATCAAAAAATGCAAGGCGTGCTGTGGGCCATTCGCAGCTTTGTGTGGCTGATCGGTTTGGGCACGATCTTGGCCGGGGTCGTGGGCGTCGGCAACATCATGCTGATCTCGGTGAAAGAACGAACCAAAGAGTTCGGCATTCGCAAAGCCCTGGGAGCCACGCCGTGGTCCATCGTGCTGATGGTGATGGAGGAAGCATTGCTGGTCACCACGGTGGCAGGATACCTGGGCTTGGTGGCCGCCGTAGGTGTGGTGGAATTCGCGAAAACCATGCTACCGGGCAACGATTTTTTCAAGAACCCCGACGTGGACATCGGCGTGGGTCTTTCAGCCACGGCCATCTTGGTGGTGGCTGGAATTTTGGCTGGATTGTGGCCGGCGCGGCGAGCGGCGAAAGTTCATCCTGTAGAAGCCTTCCGAGCTGAGGCGTAACTTTACCCTGCGAACTAATCGCACCCAACGGGGCTTCGAGAAAGCACAACATCATCCACCCAGGCTTCGGTATCTTCCCGCAAGTCCCGGCCTATCAGACCAAATAAGAAGGTGCGAAATCCCTCGGGGGGCAGCACCGGCGCGCCGATGGGAAGATCATGAACCGTCTGGTTGTCCAATTTGAGCCGCAGCCGCCCTTCATCCGAACCTGCCGCTGGCCCATGCACCTCCAACTCCAAGCAGGCCCAGCGGCCGCGCGGCATCATGGACTCACCCCTCATGGCCATGGCCAGCTCGCCTTGTTTGGCCACGGCGCCCAAAAAATCGCTGTCGTACATGTCCGCCGACGCCTTCCCTTCGCCGCCACTCAACTCGAGAAAGACGAGCCATCCACTCGTTGGAGCTCCGGGCGAAAGGTAGAACCAACCACGTAAATAGAAGGTCGACTGTTTCCATGCTGCCGGTGGCAGCCCCCAAACCAGCCGAGCTTCGGCCAGCTGCTGGTTCCGACGGCGAAGTTTCATGCGCGCCGATTTGCCCTGGTGGCCATGCTGCGGATCGGTTGAGAGCGTGCCGTTCGCATTTTGTGCCGCCACGTAAGAAGGATCCTCCGAGCCAGGAACACCTTGCTCGAAGTCCTCGCAGAACCAAGCGCTGCCTTCCCTGTTGGGGCAGCTTTGCGTTCGTGGCGCCGTCGCGGGCCTTGCGTCGGCAAACGAGCCTTCGGCGTCAGTTTCGCTCGCATCAAACGCCGCGGCGTCCGCCAAGCCTGAATCGCTGTCCACAGCCGCATCAATGGGCGAGGCCGTGGCATCGGTTGGGGTCACCGCTTCGTACCCCAATCGACCACAAGCCAGGCACAGCAACACGGCCGATGCGACGGTGACGGGGCCTTTCACAACGAAGACATCGGCCTCTGAAGTGGGAAACTGAAACTCCTTGAAGGCCTGGGTGTGCTATTGGGAAGCCTTGGGAGCTTGACGGTCCTGCTGCGACATTCAATCATTCTAAGGTGGGTGAGGGTGGGAGGCGCCACAGGGGTGGTGGCCGGACCGCCCGACGGGAAAGTTCATCCCGGGGCAGCCTCTCTGGGCTAAGGCGCAAACCGCATGCTGCACCTGGATCGTTGGAACGAAGTTTTCGAGACCCTCAGCCGAAACAAGCTGCGCACCTTTCTTACAGCGTGCGGGGTGTTTTGGGGCGTGTTTATGCTGGTGGTGATGTTGGGCTTTGGCCGTGGGCTTGAGAAGGGCGTGATGGGAAGCTTGGGGCGATTTGCGCGCAACGCGATCTATGTTTGG
>JBBSJE010000480.1:0-3245 GCA_038257535.1 Polyangia bacterium | reverse complement strand
CAAAAAATGGGAGGGCGGGGTTCCCTTCACCATGCTCATCGATCCCAAAGGCAAGGCGATTTTCCAAAAGCAGGGCCCCCTGGATGTGCTTGAGTTCAAACGACAGATCGTAAAAGCGCTCAACCAGCATCGGCCGTGGTAGCGCAGCTATTCTCGCATGCGATCACGAACAAAAGCGCCGTGACCGAATAGCCATTCGCCTGTCCACTCACCGCGCACCGAGGCGCCGTCTTTCAGTATGCAGCTTGAGTCCCGGTTGCAGCTGTCCAGTTTCCATGCTGTCCAGCCGATGCCGCGCGCGTTCATCCAACTGTGCCAGGCTTGCGCTTCGTCCAAACACACCTTGCCGTCAAGCCCGCCATCGGCGTGCGTGGCCCCCCATTCCGTCACAAACAACGCCCGCCCCCGCTGCAACGCCGCATCCCCCATGCTGCGCAAGAATTGTCCGTGCGTGCAGGCGTAAAAGTGCAGCGTGTACATAAGGTTTTCGCCATCCAATGGATCGGCGGTGGCCTCATCCACCTTTTGCGACCATTGAGGGGTGCCCATGATGACAATGTTCTTGGAATCGTGGGCGCGAATCGCTGATATCACCGCGCTATGGTAGGGCTTGAGCACATCTGACCAGCTGACCTGCAACGGTTCGTTGAAGGGCTCGCACCAGCCGCACAAACGGGAAATGGGAGCCCCACAGGTGGGGTGACACGAGCGCGCTTAGCTTTCCTTAAGCGCCGCCACCAGTTCGACCAGGGCCTTTTTGCCGTCGCCGAACAGCATCAAACAATTGTCGGCGGCAAACAGCGGGTTGGGGATGCCAGCAAAGCCTGGGCTCAAGCTGCGCTTCACCACCACAACCGTGCGTGCCTTATCCACTTCCAGTATGGGCATACCTGCGATCGGGCTCTTGGGATCGGTTCGCGCCACCGGATTCACCACGTCGTTGGCACCCACAACCAAAACCACGTCGGTTTGCTCGAAGGTGGGGTTAATGGTGTCCATATCCACCAGCAAATCGTAGGGAATGTCTGCTTCGGCCAACAGCACGTTCATGTGCCCTGGCATACGGCCTGCCACGGGGTGAATGCCGAATTCCACCACAATGCCGCGTGCCCGCAGAAGGTTCGCCAGATCGCGCACAACGTGTTGGGCCTGGGCCACGGCCAAGCCATAGCCCGGAACAACCACCACGCGCTGAGCGCTGTCAAACAGCATGGCCACTTCATCGGGTGACGACGATTTGACCTTGTTGCCATAAACTTCGTCGGCCTTGGCTTTGCCACCCGAAGCGCCCGGGCTGAACTTGGCAAACAGCACGTTGGTGAGCGAGCGGTTCATCGCCTTGCACATGATCTTGGTCAAGATGATGCCCGAAGCGCCAACCAAGGATCCTGCGATGATGAGCACGTTGTTGCCCAACACGAACCCAGTGGCCGAAGCGGCAATGCCCGAGTACGAGTTCAGAAGTGAGATCACCACCGGCATGTCAGCACCACCTATGGGGATCACCAAGCCCACGCCCAGAATCGACGAAAGCACCACCAGGTACCAATAGTATTCGATCTGGTCGGGATACATTCCTACCATGACGCCGCAGCCAATGGCTGCCAAGGCGAGCAAAGCGTTGACCGCTTGTAGACCCGCGAAGCCGGGGATCTTGTCGATAAATTTGATCTCTTGCAGCTTCGCGTAGGCGATAAAGCTTCCAGTGAAAGTGACCGTACCGATCAACCCCGACGCCACCGTGGCCACCAAAAACGTGGCGTCAGCGGTTTGAATGCCCTGCCGCGCCTGGTAAAGCGCCGTAGCGGCCACCAAGGTTGAGGCTGCCCCACCAAAACCGTTGAGCAGGGCCACCAATTGCGGCATCGCGGTCATGGGCACCTTCACGGCGATGATGGCGCCCAACAACGAGCCCACCGCAATGCCCACGAGGATCATCTCAAAACTGGCGATGCGGCGGTCAAGCAGTGTGACCACAACGGCGATGAACATAGCCAAAGCACCAAAGGCGTTGCCTCGAACAGCCGTGCGCGGCCGCCCCAGGAGCTTGATGCCCACAATGAAAAAAATCGCGGCGATAAGGTACGCCAGGTTGATGATGTTGTTCAGCACGACGACGGGTTTCCTAATTGAAATAAAAGAGAAGGGTCGCGCTTAGCGTTTCTTCTTGAACATGCCCAGCATGCGATGGGTAACCAGAAAGCCGCCCACCACGTTGATGGTGGCCAGCACGGTTGCGGCCAACCCCAGCCACATCGAAAGCCGATCCTCTTTCATGCCGGTGGCCAACAACGCGCCCGCAAGGGTGATCCCCGAAATGGCGTTCGATCCCGACATCAAGGGCGTGTGAAGCGTGGGGGGCACCTTCGTGATCAGCTCGAAGCCAACGAAGACGGCCAGTACGAACACGGTCAAACCGCCAATCAAAGTTTCCAAGTTTGTTCCTCTTCCTCTCAATCGGGCGCAGATCCAAACGCGGGTGCGCGGCCTGACGCTTATTACCCGGGTTCGCCGTTTCTGGCAAGGCGGGTCAAAAGCCTCCCGGCCTGGGCTCCGGCCACAGAGCGCCGATTGGTCACACAGCGTCATCAATCCCGGACGAAAGTCAAAGCGTGACGTGGTGGCTTTCCCTCATGGAGGGTAGCTGGCATTCTGGCCCCCTCGCATGCCAACCCGATATTGGTTAATGAAGTCCGAACCTGAAGCGTTTTCGATCGATGACCTTGCCAGGGCAAAGGGAAAAACCACGTTTTGGGACGGCATTCGCAACTATCAGGCGCGCAATCTGCTGCGCGATGAAATTCAGGCGGGCGATTTGGTGCTGTTTTATCACTCCAACGCGAACCCCCCAGCCGTGGTTGGCACCGCCAAGGTAATCAAGCCCGCCCGACCCGATCCAACCCAATTTGACGCCGGCTCAGAAAAACATGACCCGGCCGCAACGCCAGACAACCCGCGCTGGTACGGCGTGGACATCCAATTTGAAACCAAGTTCAAAGCTCCTGTGCCGCTTGAAACCATCAAGCAGGCCGCGAACCTCAGCGACATGGTGCTGGTGAAGCGCAGCCGCTTGTCGGTTCAGCCGGTCACCGCGGTTGAGTTCAAGACAATCGTGAAGATGGGTGCGGGAGGTTAGCTTTTAGCCCTTTTGGCCTTCGTGCACGGTGCCTCGGTAGACCCGAAGCGGTCGCGATGGTCGCGCATGTTCCGCGGCAGGCGTCGGTGCAACCAGGGCTTTCGGCGAT
>JBBSJE010000479.1:0-3267 GCA_038257535.1 Polyangia bacterium | reverse complement strand
ATCGCCGGGCTGCTGGTGGAAGAAGTCCATGAGTTGATTACAAGCCGCTTGCGCGAAGAGTACCTGCGCAACCCACAGGTTGCCATTCACGTCAAAGAATGGAACAGCCGTCGCCTGGCGGTGTTGGGCGAGGTGAACAAACCTGGCCCTATTGCGTTCTTCACTGGAATGACCCTCGTTGACGCCATCGCTGCGGCCGGCGGGTTCACGAAATCGGCAGCCTCAAACTCCGTCACGGTGCGACGAGAAATCATGCAACAAGTGAAAAGCGAAACGCATCGCGTGGCCGACATCGGGGTTGGGCGCGCCCGCAATGTCTCCGTACTTCCGGGCGATCTAATCATCGTGGAAGAGCGAATGTTTTAGCAAGCCTAAGCAAAGGTCACGCACATGGTGGATCCCCTTGAAGAGCTGAACACCCCACAAGGAGCTGGACAAACTCTGCGCTCGGTGCTGGACGTCGTGCGCAAGCATAAGTGGTTGCTTCTGGCTGTCATCGTGGTGGTTCCCACTCTCGCGGGCTTTGTGGTGTCCACACAGCCAAAGCTCTACCAAGCGAAGACCACTGTGATTATGGAACTCTCAGTTCCCCAGTATCTCGGCCCAGGATTTCGAGACGTGGTGGAAGTGGAGCCCAGCTGGTGGAGCTCTCGCGAGACGCTGGAGACGCAGTACAGGTTGCTCCGCAGCCATTCGCAGGCCCGCGCCGTGGCCCAGGTACTATGCAAAACGCCTTTCGGTGACAAACAAGCACCCGCCCTGGCTTACGTCATGCCGCAGGCAAAGTGCCAGAACGAAGCTGAGTTCGATGCTGCCGCAACGGTCCTTGAGAGCATGATCTCAGTGGAGCCGGTGAACGATTCTCGGCTTTTGGTGTTGCGGGCCACATCGGGGAACCCCGAGTTTGCGGCTCTGCTGGCGAACACGGCGGCAGATGTGTTCGTGGATCGCAACCTGGAGCGACGACTTTCACACTCGGCGGGCGCTGCAAGCTGGTTGGGCAGCGAATTCGCCGATCTGACGGAACAACTCAACGCCGCTGAGCACCGATTGCTGGAATTCAAACGCAAGCACAACATTGTGTCGGTGTCGCTGGAAGACGACCAAAACGTGTTGGCCACCAAACGTAAGCGGTTGGCAGAAGAGTTGAACTCGGCCACCGTAAAACTCATCCAGGTGAGGGCGCAACGGCAACAGTACGAGGTGATGAAGGCCGCAGATCCGTCCTCCGAATTTGCCAGCATCCTAACAACAAGCGACTACGTGCAAAAACTAAAGGAGCACCTGGCCGATCAAACCGGCCGGCTCACTGAACTTAGAGGCAAGTATGTGGACAAGCACCCAGAGATCGTGGGTTTAGAAAGTCGCATCGCGGAGACCTCGGGGCGCCTCAGCCGCGAAATTGAAGCCACGCGCAAGGGCATCGAATTCGAGTTTCAAACGCTCAACAGGCAGGTCAATGAACTGCAAGCGGCGCTGGACGTTAATACAAAGGAGGCCTTGCAGATCGAAGCCAAAACCTCCGAATACAATCGGCTGCGCCGTCAGCTCGACCGCCTGGTGAACCTGTCGGAACAAGTGGGTGGCCGGGAAAGCGAAACCTCTTTGGCGTCGCACCTCAAAACCAACAACGTCCGCGTGGTCGATCCCGCCGTGGTCCCAAAAGCCCCAGTGTCGCCAAACGTGCCGCAAGCGGTTGCCGTTGCGATGTTGGCCGCCGTTTTGCTTGGGATAGGCCTCGCGTTGCTGCTCGATTCGCTGGACAACACTGTCAAGACACCCTTGGATGTGGAAAATCGAACGGGGTTGACGTTTTTGGGGCTTATTCCATCTATCCCCAGCGCGATGGCAATCGAGAACAAGGCCAAGAGCAAAAGTGGCAGATCCCACGCCAAGGGCCCGACCGCTCTGCCTCCAGAGATCTTCGAGGACGCCAGCGACAACCGCGATTTATACATTTTCCGCAATCCCAAGTCGCCGGTGGCTGAGTGTTGTCGTTCGATCCGCACCAATTTGATGTTCATGTCCCCTGAAAAACCTGCGCGCTCACTGCTGATCACGTCAGCCAGGCCTCAAGAGGGCAAAACCACGGGGACTGTCAGCTTGGCCGTCACAATGGCCCAAACTGGCCTTCGCGTGCTGATCGTGGACACCGATATGCGCAGACCGCGTCTACACAAGTCGTTCGGCGTGATTGCGGGCGGGGCCGGCTTGTCGACGTCGATCGTAGGCGACTGTGATGTGATGCAGGCCATTTGTGACACGCCTGTGCCGAACTTATCGCTGTTGCCATGCGGGCCTTGCCCACCCAACCCTGCCGAATTGCTGCACACCGAGCGTTTCAAACGCATCGTGGCGCAGCTTGAGGAGCGGTTTGACTTGGTCGTGTTCGATTCGCCGCCCCTTGATGTGGTCACCGACGCGGCGATTTTGGCGCGCCTAACGGATGCCACACTGCTTGTGGCCAAGGCGGGCCGCACCACCAGAGACGCGCTTAACCGTTCGCGACGGCACCTGATCGGCGGCGGCAAGGTGAATTTGTTGGGCTGCATTTTGAACGACTTTGACATGACCGCTCAAGGCCCCTACGGCTACTACAGCTATTCACAATACAGCTACTACGGCGAAGACGCGGCCGTGGGCGCGGTTAAGGCGCAAGCCTAAACCAGTTGGGATTGCGAAGCGTCTGCAGCCACACCTCTAGCGCCAACAAAGCGAAGAGCGCCAAGGCGTGGTCAGCATCGCCACGCATGTGTTCAAGCAGCAGGCGGTCAACGAAACCCTTTTGAACATAATCCCACAAACGCGCTTGGGGCGCCGCAAGATGGTCTCCAAGATAGGCGCGCAAGTCGCTTCGAAACCACTTGGCCAATGGAATGCCAAAGCCCATCTTGGGCCTTGCAGCGATTGCTGGCGGGATCAGGTGGTTTAAGGCTTTGCGCAGAATGTACTTGCTCGTTAAGCGTCGGCGCTTGAACGCATCAGGCAACGCGGCAGCATACGAAACGAGCGCGTGATCTAAAAATGGCGAACGCGCTTCGAGGGCCCAAGCCATGGTGCATCTATCAACCTTCACCAGAAGATCAGATGGCAGGTAGGCGGTGAAGTTGTCTTCTAACACCTGCGCCAAGGTGGAACGTGATTGGGTGGGGGCAGCAAACCTAAGCCGATGCGCCGTGGCCAGTGCCTCCGCATTTGAAGCCAAACGCAACGAGAGAAGCTGCGCCAAATCACCCTGAAACGGGCTGGTCCAAAACGCCATTTTGT
>JBBSJE010000478.1:0-3300 GCA_038257535.1 Polyangia bacterium | reverse complement strand
GTTTCGTTGTTCAGCGTGGGTCAACTGGATCCCGCTCGCAACGAGGCCATGGCAGCCTTGATCTGCGAAGACCTGCAGGACGCGCTTCACATTCCCAGCGACCGCATCTACATCCAGTTCGCCGACGTAGCAGGCGCGTCTTGGGGCTGGAATCGTGAGACATTCGCGGAATGAGGGGCGCGAGCGTCTGCTCGCCGCACGGCTGGAGAGTTCACCCCTTGCGAGGTGCCTGACCTAGATCGATGCCTACGAATTCGGGCAGGTACACATTCCCCTGATACCCGAACTCCTGCATCAGCCCCAGCTCGGAGCCGTAGTAAGCACGGGCCGTCTCTGCTTTGAGCAGAACGAAGAAAGCTTGTGTCGGGTTCTTTTGAGCAGCCTGCTCTCCTGCCGCCAAGGTCTCCAGCAACGCCACCTGCTGTGCCTCCGTGGCGCGCACAAAGTGTGGCACGCCGTGCGTGCGCCTGGAAAGCGCGTCCAGCCGTCGCAGTCCTTCCCGCCACGCGTTTCGCAGCGCCGCATCCTGACGAGGATCGCTGTCGGCCAAGCGGCGGTCGATCTCCCACGCCACTTCAGCCGCCCGCGCGCCCGGCGCGTGCTCGTCGGCAGGGATGATGAGCTCGGTCAAGACATCTACCAAAGCCAGTTCCGCGACGCTGAAGAAGCGAGTCCGTCTTTTCGCCGCGTGCACCGGCGCTCGCGCCAAAACCGGCAGCGCCACGACACCAGCAGCCACCCCTCGAAGGGCCGCGCGCCGGCTGGATATGAGGCCGTTGTTTTTCATCCCAAGTTTCCCTTCCTAAGCTCGGAGGCCAAGTGATCGCAGGAGCGCCAAGCCAAGGCCATAATTGTCCACGTTGGGTTCTTGCACGAAGCGCTGACGTGGCTTGAGCCATCCACCACGAACAGATTCTTGACGTCGTGTGACTGTTGAAACTGGTTTAAAACGGAAGTTTTGGGGTCGCTCCCCATGCGCGCGGTTCCCAGCTCATGGATCGACCACCCCTCGGGCAGAATCGTGGTTCGACCGTCAAGCACTTCGATGCCCGAAGCCTCGAAGATTTCGTGGGCTGTGGTGACCATGTCGGCGCACATCTTCTTTTCGTTTTCACCAAACTTGATGTTGAAGCGCAAAACGGGGATTCCCCAACGGTCCTTCACCTTCGCGTCCAAAGCGACGTGGTTTTCAAACCGGGGCAGCGTCTCACCAAAGCCGCTCATGGTCACGAAGGCCCCCGCGCGTTCGCGCACGTTCTTCTTGAAAGCTTTGCCGAACCCCGGCGTCAGTGGCACCACCGTGTCATCAGGGTACATGTTTGAGCCGCTGCGTCCTTGAAAGCCGTAGCTGCGCAGAAAGCTAGGCTGCTTTTCCGTGACGTTGCGAAACTCGGGAATGTAAAACTGGCCTGGCCGCCCGTCGTCGTTCGCGCGCGCCCGGCCCACCATGTCCTTCATCAGACCCTTGAGGTTGGGGCCCATCACGTGTTCACAAAAATTGTGCCCCACATGCCCGCTTGTGTTGCCGATGCCGCCGGGATGTTGTTGCGATTTCGACAGCAGCATCAGCCGCGCGGTCTCAAGCGTTGAGGCGGCCAGCATCACCACGCGCGCTTTCACTTCGTAATCTTTGCGGGTGGTGGCGTCAATGAAAGACACGCCGCGGGCGCGGCCGGTGTTCGAATCCACCAGGACCTCTCGCACGATGGCCCCGGTGCGCAAGGCCAGCTTGCCCGTATCGAGCGCCGGGTAGATGAGCCCGGTTGGCGAATCGAAGGCGGCGTGAATGTCGCAGCCACCCACGCGGCGGCTACACGCGCCCCGGCCCCCGCAGCGACTACGGTACTTGTTGTGCGGCACACCGTCGGTGGCCACGCCCGCGCGATAGGGTGTGAGCACGCGTCCCACCTTGGCAAGACGCTCCCGCATTCTTACCTCCATGGGCGTAAGTCTCGTCGCACGTTGAAACAGGCTATCGGGCAGATGCGGAAGTTTCTCGGCATGTCCCGATATGCCCAGCAGCCGGTCGACCTTGTCGTAGTACGGAGCGATATCCGTGTAAGAAAGTGGCCAGTCCTCTCCGTATCCATCGCGCCGCGCGGCCTTAAAGTCTTGTTCTGACATGCGTAGCGCGTGCCGCCCCCAAATCAATGTCTTCCCACCCAAGGCGCGCGTTCGCACCCACGCATAGCGGCTGCCGGTGAAGGGATGTTCTTTTTCATCCACCACCATGCTCTTGCTGTAATCGGGCCCACGCCAACCCTGCACATACGAATACAGCTTCTTCGCAGGATGCGCCTGGCCGTAGGGTGTTTGCCGAACGTTGTACTCATCAAGCGCCAGCGCGCGGTGCCCCGGCGGCATGTCGCCGCGGCGCGGATGCTCATAGGGCCATTCGGTTGATCTCAGTTCTTCCTCTAGGTTAAGCCGTTTTCCCGCTTCGAGCAGCGCCACATTCAAACCATGCTGGGCAAGCGTATGCGCCGCCATGCCTCCCGCGGCGCCTGATCCCACGATCACGACGTCGTACGTTGTCCTCAGATCGATCGGGGGAGGGGCCAGCGAAAGCGGGGGCGAATCGGATGCCATCAGGGCAGGCTCGCGCAGCCTGCACACGCAGTCAATGCGGGTGTCGTTTGCGGTTGCGCTTTTCGCGGCCCGTCAAAGCGTCCCACAGCCAATCAGTGTGTTCCCTCCCCCCTTTTCCTACGCCCTTCTCCCTCAGGCACCGAAAAACACCCTATGGAACTTGGCCACAACGCTTCATGGACTGGTTGCGTGATTTAGGCTTTCCTCAAAAGCCCCGCGTTCCTACAATAGCCGCGCACAATGTGGCCGTGTTCGTGGCCCAACCGCCCGCGCCTCCCCGTAAGCCAGGCGCTCGCCCCCAGTAAGATTGCCACAAACGTGGGCATCGTCACATCTTGCGAAAGCAGCCCAAAATCGGGGCCGCGCAAAGGTGGCACTCGTATAACCGGGCGAGATTTCCTATGATGCCTGCCCTCACACCGGATCATTTGATCCCTTTCCGACCTTTTGTGGAGTTTTCATGGCCAAGTCTTTGACCCCCTATTTCGACAAAATTCCGACCATCAAGTACGAGGGTCCCGACACCGACAACCCGCTGGCTTACCGCTACTTCGATGCCAAGGCGAAGATCCTGGGCAAGCCGATGAAGGATTGGATGCGCAACGCCGTTTGCTACTGGCACACGTTTCGCGGCGTGGCGCTCGATATCTTCGGCCCTGGCACCATCTTCCGCGCCTGGGAGGATGGCACCAACTCGCTTGATATGGCGCT
>JBBSJE010000477.1:0-3332 GCA_038257535.1 Polyangia bacterium | reverse complement strand
CCTCCACCAACCGCGCCCCCCGGCGCGCCGCCCCCGGCACCCCCGGGCAAGAGTGCTCGGCCGTGCTGGAGCTGAAACTGCTGGCCGACGTAGGCCTGGTGGGCTTCCCAAATGCTGGAAAATCCTCGTTTATTTCAAGGGTTTCCGCCGCACGCCCCAAAATCGCCGATTACCCCTTCACCACCTTGGTGCCCAACTTGGGCATGGTGGGTTTATCTGACGAGCGCAGTTTTGTGTTGGCCGACGTGCCCGGTTTGATCGAGGGCGCGCACGAAGGATTGGGCCTGGGCCATCAGTTTCTGCGCCACCTCGAACGCACCCGCGTGCTTCTGTTTTTGCTCGATGTCTCGCCCGATCCGCAGCGCCACCCGCTGGAAGACTACGAAACCTTGTCCAACGAACTGGCGCAGTACGACGCCGCCATGGCCACGCGCCCGCGGGTGGTGGCGCTGAACAAAATGGATCTGCCCGACACCCAAGCCGTCAAAGACGATTTGGCCGCCTTCTTCGAGGAAAAGGGCGTGGCGTTTCACGCGATCAGCGCCGTGACGGGGCAGGGGGTTCAGCCCTTGTTGGAGGCCCTTTGGCATCAACTAAAGAACGCGCCTAAGTTGCCGGAGGAGCCGATGGTGGATGTGGCCGCCCTGGGCAGCGCCGAACTCGAGGATGGTGACTTCACTTCGTCCGAAGCAGACGACGACGAAGCGTCAGCAGATCAAAGCGACCCTGATTTGGAGTAAAAGTGGCCTGCTTCCGGCCTGGCTGTGATCGCGCTACACTCAAGTGACATGTCCGCTGTAAATCCGCCTAAACCAAAGCGGGTCATCATGGCTCGCCTGGGGAGAATCTCCGACGACTCGCGTGCGTTCGATCTGGAATTTTGGGCTCGCGTGGGGGCCGAGGGCCGGTTCTCGGCTGCTTGGGAGATGGTGGCCGAAACGACAAACATGCGGGGACTCAATGGCGATCAACTCAGACTTCAGCGAACTGTTTGCCGCATTCAACGCCGCTGAAGTTCGGTATCTGGTTGTAGGAGCCTATGCGGTAATTCACTATACCGAGCCGCGCTACACGACAGACCTCGACGTCTGGGTTGCCGGAACTCCCGAAAACGCACCGCGGGTCTTGGCTTCCCTCGCACAATTCGGGGCCCCTATCGACGGCCTCACCGTTGCTGATCTCCAAAACCCCGAAGTGATCTATCAAATCGGCATTGAGCCCAATCGCATAGACATCCTGGTTCAAATAGCCGGCGTCGATTTTGAAACCGCATACGCCAGGGCAACAACGACCGAATATGGGGTGCCCATTCGTCTGCTTTCATTTGACGACCTGATTCTCTCCAAGCGGGCAGCTGGTCGCGAGCAGGACCTGTTGGATGTTAAGAGGCTATTGCAGTCCCGCTCCGGCGGGCAATGACATAGGTCGAGCGATGGCCGCGCGTCGAATGGTATCGGCGCCTGCCATCGGGCGTTTGGGAGTATCGAGAGGCGACGAGCGGCAAGGCTCGCGTCAACGACCAGTTGCGGTTGGTTCGTTAAGAAGCGCAATCCAACTCACAATACGCCACCGTCGCCAAGCGTGCACAGTCCCCTCGTGGGCCGGCCAGGAGCTGCCCCGCGCGGGCATTTTTGCCCGGCCGCCGCGCTTAAACAAGAGAACCTCAACCCCGCTTTTCAAATAGAAAATTTCACCGGCGCGAAGCGCCAAGTCATCTGGTATAGTCGCCCCGCCTGGGGATTGAAGATGCCGGGACACTTAGGGATAGGGGGCGCAACGTGCGTGGGGGAACAACTTTGACGGCGCTTCAACACTCCTGGTACATAAGGGGAACCTTGAAGACGATTTGTGGGGCCAACGGGCACCACTGGCAAAACAGAGGGCCTTTTTGATGACGATGCTTCCTTCGCGTGGGGTTGTTTATGGTGTGCTGCTAACCGTTGCTTTGGCAACGCCGGCTTGGGCCCAAGGTCAAGCCGCGGGAACGTCGGCGGCCCAGGGTGCGCCTGCAACAAACGGTGCAGCCACAAATGGTGCGCCTGCAACGGATGGTGCCCCCGCGGGCGAGACCGTTGCGGCATCGTCGGTGCCTGCCGATGGAGGCGCCTATACGGTGCGTTTGCGAGCGCTTGAACGCAACGTAAACGAACTCAAAGAGCAGGTCTTCATGACCAAGCGCCGCCTGAACCTGCTGAAAGAAACGGTTCTGGGCGGCACCATTGGAGCCTCTCGTGCCGTTATCAAGCACAAGAGCGAGATGGGCTCGTCCTTTCGCCTTATCAAAGCGGTCTATGCGCTTGATGGCGTGCAAATCCTGAACAAAGGTGACGAATCGGGCCGGTTGGCCGAAATGCCCGAGTTCGACGTTTACAACGGTGCCATCCAGCCTGGCTCCCACACCCTTAGCGTGCAGCTTGTTTATCAAGGCTCGGGCTTCGGCGTGTTCAGCTACCTCAAGAGCTACAAGTTCAACGTGAAGTCTAGCCACACCTTCGTGGCGGGCGAGGGCAAGGCCACCGTGGTCACCGTTGTTGGATACGAAAAGGGTGGTCTCACCACCAACATGGAAGACAAGCCCGCGGTTGAATTCCGGGTCAATTTGGTGTCGCCGGAAGCGGCGCCCAAAACCGGCACCGCCGCCGCCAAGAAATAACTTCTGACTGCTTAAGGGGATTTGCCCTAATGACCACGATTGCCCGCACGCGTGCCGTTGCCGTTTTTGGCCTGCTGGCCCTGTCCGGGCTGGGCGGGCGCTTGGCGTTTGCCGACGATGTCGACACGGCCAATGGAAGCCTCACCGATCTTGAGCAGCGCATTCGGCGCTTGAACAGTGAGTTTCACGAGGTCTCGCCCCCGCAAACCCACTTGGCCGAGCGCCGCTTGGTCGATGCGCAAACCCAGTTCGAGCTGAAAAACTACGGTGAAGCCGCCACCTTGCTGTTCGACGTCATCGAACGCTTTCCCGACACCCGCGTTTACGACGAAGCGCTGGTGTTGATGGGCGAATCGTTGTTTGCTTCGCGCGACCTGTTGGGCGCTCGCCGCTACTTCGAGAAAGCCGTCGAAAAGAATACCGGCTCCCGCTTTGAGCAACAAGCCCTGCAGCGCTTGGTGGAAATTGCTCTACGCACCAACAACATGGAGGGCATTGATCCCTACCTTGAGCGCTTGGCCAACATCCCCGCCAACATGCTTGAACCCTCAGTGCCTTACGTTCGCGGCAAATTCCTGTTTTTCCGCGACCGACCTGATGAGGCCGAGCAAGTTTTCAATTCCATTCCGCCCGAGAATCCCTACTACCTGCAGTCACGATATTTTCTGGCCACTGTGTT
>JBBSJE010000476.1:0-3333 GCA_038257535.1 Polyangia bacterium | reverse complement strand
TTTTCGGGAACCTGTTTTCCGCAAGCAGCATCAGTTACCTGGCCGGCACTGAACCCCTTGGCCCCGCTGCAAGGGCTAGTGTCACTACAGAAAGGCACCACAACGAGCTCGCGAACCTCATTGTCCAGTTTGTCGTGATCAACGACGAACTTGGTGGTTAAGCCGTCGCAATTGAAATCGCCGGAGCCGCAGGCGTTGATTGCGCTAACAGGTGTGAACCCACGAGCTGGATTGGCCAAAGCATCGGAGTCGCAACAGTCGCCAGTTTTTGTGACGTACAATGGCGTTGGGGGTGTGGTCCCACAAAACTTCTCTACCATCGCGCGGCCAAAGCCATCCCCGTCCTGATCTAAGTAGTACGTGCGACACGCATTGCTCACGCACTCTCCATCCGCCGCGCAAGGCTGCTTGTCCTTCGCCTTGCGTCCAAGGAAGGCCGGGGGGACCCAGACTGGGAGGAGTGATTGCGGGAGCGGCGGGTCTCGGGGGGGCCAGTAAGCGAACGCCCCGCTCGAAGCAGGGCATTTGCTTTCCGGCCTCTTTAAATTATTGGCTACGGCCGCGCGCTGATCTCGAAATCATCCACGTAGATGGTTCCGTCCCAAGTGGCACCGGCCATTGTCCTAATGTAGAAGCCAAGTTCGTGGAAGCCGTGGGTTGCGGCGCCTGAGCATTTGAAATCAGCAGGGATTGTAAGCGAAACTTTGCTCCACATCCCTGGCGTTATCCCCCCCAACGCATTCGTTGCCTTCCAGGCCATGTTCATCGGGAATGAATTCGGGCTGTGAAGGATGAACTGAAGATCTTCGATCTTGTGATCCACCGGCACCCAGACCCAGACCGATAGCGTTCTTCCGATCGCGAGGTACGGAGCCAGCGCTGGGACCTCCCGCACGCTGTATACCCAAGCTCGCCGAACCATTCCCGAACTCGCTGCGTCGGCACCTGCGTCGGGGCTCGCACCCGGAAGGCCATCCGCAGTATTTACCGACAGTGCCATCGCCTTTCCGCTGTCCCCGCGCCGACGCGTTTCAGTTAACGATGGGGCAGTCTGCGACGTCACACGGTCGTCTCCACCTCCGTTGATCTGCCAAAGGTCCCCATCGACGTCGAAAGTGAAGCTCTTGGCTCCCGGAACTGAGGCACATTGGGCGACGCTGCCACCCATACCCCCGGTTGAACCACCGGAGCCGCCGCCACCGCTACCGCCATCGCTCGAGCCACCACTTCCGCC
The DNA here is from genome assembly GCA_038257535.1 of Polyangia bacterium. Classification (GTDB taxonomy): domain Bacteria; phylum Myxococcota_A; class Polyangia; order Fen-1088; family Fen-1088; genus JAGTJU01. The sequence continues at coordinate 2,099 of JBBSJE010000476.1, read as the reverse complement.
GGCTTCACCCCCCGAGCCGCCGCTACCGCCGCCCTTTGATCCACCTTTTCCTCCGGATTTCGACCCGCCCTTGCCGCCGCCGCCTTCGCCGCCTGAGTCGCCTCCAGATCCACCATCGCCATCATCTGTGCCATCACTCGACGTGCTGCAGCTAACGGCCCAAGCCACGCTCAACGCGGCACAACAAGCTAACAATTTCGTACGCATATTGAGATCCTCCTAGTGACGAGCAGCCTCAAACGACCCAAGGTGCTCTAAGTTATGACGGAGAATTATACATATCCATGTGGATGTAAATAGCCCGCAAATACCTGTATGGAGCAGGCTCTTGGCGATTCTTGAATGTCCTATCTGCACCCCGCCCAGCGCTTCTTCGTTGACACAACCCCCGCCAACCCCTAAACGCATGGCCCATGGAAACCCTCTGCTTGCGTGGCGGGCGCGTCCTGGACCCCGCCTCCAAAACTGACGCGCGGGCCGACGTTTTGGTGGAGCAGGGGGTGATCACGCGGATCGGTCCCGATCTTTCTCCCCCCGACGGCGCCCGCATCATTGATGTTTCCGGGGCCTGGGTGGTGCCGGGCCTCATCGACATTCACGTGCACCTGCGCGAGCCCGGCCAAGAGTACAAAGAAGACATCGTTTCGGGCACCCACAGCGCCGCGGTGGGCGGGTTTACCGCCGTCTGCTGCATGCCCAACACCAAGCCCCCCAATGACAACCGCGCCGTGACCGAACTTATCGTTCGCCGCGCCAAGGAAGTGGGAAAGGTGCGCGTTTACCCCATTGGCGCCATCACCCAAGGCCTTGAAGGCAAGGTGTTGTCCGAGATGGGCGAATTGAAGGAAGCCGGCTGCGTGGCCGTTTCCGACGATGGCCGCCCCGTGATGAACAGCGAAGTCATGCGGCGCGCGTTTGAATACGCCCGCACCTTCAATATGGTGCTCATTCAGCACTGCGAAGATCTGTGCTTGGCCCACGGCGGCGCCATGCATGAAGGCGCAGTGTCCACCCGGGCCGGCATCCGGGCGCAACCCTCTGCCGCCGAATCCGCCATGGTGGCCCGCGATTTGGAACTGGTGGCGTTGACCGGCGCCCGCTATCACGTGGCCCACATCAGCGCCGCCGAATCCATTCGCCTGGTGCGCGAAGCCAAGCAACGCGGCCTGCCTGTTACCACCGAAGTGACGCCTCACCATTTGGTGCTCACTGACGACGCCTGCGCAGGCTACGACACCAACACCAAGATGAATCCGCCCCTGCGGACCGCCTCCGACGTAGAGGCCGCCCGCCAAGGCCTGGCAGATGGCACCATTGATTGCATTGCCACCGACCACGCACCGCATTCCCCGATCGAAAAAGACGTGGAGTTCGAGCAGGCCGCCTTCGGCGTGATTGGGCTGGAAACCGCCGTGCCGCTGACCTTGGACATGGTGCGCGCCGGGCAGTTGGACCCCCTTACCTGGGTGGAACGGCTTACCGTGGCACCCGCGCGCGTGCTGGGTTTGCCCGGCGGCCGGTTGCAGGTGGGCGGCGTGGCCGACATTGCTGTGATAAACCCGGAATCGCCCTGGACGTTCCGGAAAGAAGCCGTAGTCTCGCGGTCTAAAAACAGCCCGTTTTTAGGTCGGGATCTGAAGGGGCGGGCCATCCTCACGATTGTGGGGGGGCAGGTTGTTTACCAAGCGAATCAAGAAGGGGAGCCACGCGCGTGAGCGACACCGTAGCAAGCGAAGACCTGTCAGGATCGCCAGCGTTGCTGGCCTTAGAAGATGGTTCCGTGTTTCGTGGAACGGCGTTTGGTGCCAGCAACGAAGGCGCCGGTGAGTTGGTTTTCAACACAGCCATCACCGGTTACCAGGAAGTGCTAACCGATCCCTCCTACAAAGGCCAAGTGGTGCTGATGACAGCCCCACAAATTGGCAACGTGGGCATCAACCCTGAAGACTTCGAATCACGGCAACCCTTTTGTGCAGGCTTTGTTGTGCGTGAGCTTTCGTCGCGCGTATCCAACTGGCGCGCCACAGGATCATTGGGCGCCCTGATGGCCAAACACGGCGTGGCCGGGATTTCTGGCATCGACACCCGCGCCGTCACCC
>JBBSJE010000475.1:0-3349 GCA_038257535.1 Polyangia bacterium | reverse complement strand
GGGAGAGAACGGTTGAGGTGCCGCCCGGATTTGAACCGGGGAATGAGGGTTTTGCAGACCCTTGCCTTACCACTTGGCCACGGCACCAGCCCTGAAGGGGAGCACGTATTACCACACTTCTTTACGCTCGTCACCAGGACAAGCGCGAAGATTGACGCGCAGACAGGATCCCGATTTCGAGGCTTCTTTAGATGGCTTCGCCCGCGTGGGAACCGGTGTCCTTGGGCTGGGCCTGCGCGCCTTGGCGAAGGTAATGCGAGGCCATCTCGTACTCGAAGAAGGACACCATGTTGGTTTCCAGCACCCGCGTCCACAGCTTGTGGGCGTCGTCTTCCTTGCCTTGCGCCAGCTGTTGCATCGCCTGGTAGAAAAACAGTTCGGCTTTGCGTCCCGACGTGGTGGCTTGGGCCAATAACTCATCGAAAGTGGCCTCGCCGATGGCGAAGCGGGCCAGCTGGCGATACCAAGCGCTGGTGCGGCTGGGCCGCAGGCTGAGCTTGCGATGAGCGATGAAGTTCAGATACGCCTGGGCCGAAGGATCGGGCGCATGGCCGCTGCGGCGGCTGAGATCTTGAATCCACAGCGACGCGTACACCTTCACATACTCCGATACGGAATCACCCGAGCGCGAGATGGCGCGACGAAAGATGTCGATGGCCGCTTCCAGCTCTCCACGCTGAACCAAAAATGAAAGCGCGTCGGTATAGGTTTGGTCGCGCGAGTCGTCCAGCGCCACCGCTTCGGAAAGCTTTTGCAAGCCTTCTTCTTGGCGGCCCATCACGTAGTAAAGCCGACCCACTTCCACGCGCGCTTCAGCGGCGGGGGTCCGCCTTTGGTTGCGCACGTGATCCACCATCAAACGCTCCCAACCCACAAGCGACATGCGATACGCTTTTTGCGCCTCTGCGTCTCTGCCAGAAAGATCAAGCGCTTGTCCCAAGGCGCGCGCCAATTTTGCGTGATTCTCGACATAGCCGATGGTCTCTTGCGGCGGATCTTCAGGCTGATGACGTTCAAAGGCGTCGCGCAACAGGCGCACGGCGTCTGCCAATTGGTCTTTCTTGATCAAAAGGTTGCCCAGCTGCAAGGTGACCTCAACGCTTGCGTCGGCCTTCGAGACCGCTTGCTCCAAAATGGGCTCGGCACGATCTGAAAGCCCGGCGTCAACATAATTGCGAGCCAGCTCAATCTGCACCGGCGCCTCGGAAAGCCATTCATTGTCTTGGCCGAAAACGCGCCGCGCCTCGGCCATCCGGCGCTGCAACGCTTGCGCGTGTTTTTGTGCGGGCGCCACATCTTCAGGATCCATGCGCAGCCGGAACAACGCGAACTGCAGCTCGACAATCTCTTTGGCCAAGCCTTTTTGATCAGCGCTGGGGGCTTTTTGTTGCCGCAGGAGGGGCTCGGCCTCTTCAAGCAAACGCAACGCCAGCAAAGGGGCGTTCACCAAGCGGGCCACCCGCGATTGCAGGATCAAGAGATCAGCGTGCTGAGGGTGAAACCGCAAGCCCAACTCCAACACCCGGAATGCGGCCCACGCATCCACGCGATCGGTGGACGTGCCATCAAGCAGCGGGAGTTTGGGCAAGAATCGCCGTGCCAGATCGGCGAAGGCGCCCGAACTGGGGTTGGTTGAAAACGCGACGGCGTCGACCAGCTTGCGAAGTTCGGGGTTTTCGCCTGGGTGATTTTCCAGGTTCTTTAGCGCTTCACTGGCGGCCTTGACGTTTCCGGTGCGCAGGTGAACGGCCGCTAAACTAGGGGCCAAGGTGGCGATGTTGTCGACCTCTTCAAGCATCTCCTCGCCGAACATGCCGGCATGAACGCCGCCGCCCAAAGGACGACGAAGCCGCCCCGTCAATTGTTGGTGGCGCTCCACCATGGATTGCCCCAACCGTTGCGCCAGCGCGGGGGTGGGCCAACGCCACGTGGTTTCTTCCAGGATGCGGCGAGGCGACAGCGGTGCTTCCAGCTGCGAATTTCCGGCGGCCATCTGCTTGCCATTTTCGGCCCACGAGAGCACCTGATTCAGCTCTTCGTTCCATCGCGACTGTTCGGGCTGCAAACTATTTAGAACAGCCAAGCTGACGGCCGATTCGATCTCTGCGCCCTGGGCGCCGAACACCGTGCGCACCAGACCTGCGGCGTGAAGCAAGCGCTGTTGATCTAAGGGCGGCAAGGTCAACGGTCCGACCAACTCGGAGGGATGAAACAACGTTAGCGCGTCTTGAAAGCTTGCCAGCACCTGTTGGTCGTATTCGGTGGCAACGAGCCCGCTGGCGTCGCCTTGTAAGTCGGCCGGCGTCACGTTTTCAAGCGGCGCCAGCAAGTACTGCAGCAAGCGCGATCGCAAGGCCTGACGGGCAGGGGCATACACAGGCAAGGTCTGAAACACCAAACGGGCTTCAAGGAAGTCCTCTTCAACTTGGGGCACACCAAAAGCGTCGGCCTGCGCGGCGTAGCTTTGCGCCACCGATGATAAGGGGGGCTTGGGTGCCGCGGGTTGGTGGGCACACGCTTGGGCCAGGCAGCCTACCGTCAAGGTTGATACGACAGCTGTCCATCCCCGTCTCGCACGGGCATGCCCCAGCGCTTGTTTCTGCATGAACCGCAGTCTACCAGCCAAACGTGCGCCGGTGCTGGCGCGAATCTTTGGGCGGTGCAAAGATCGTGTCATGGTGACGGTTTCAAGGAGGGTGTTTTGAAGCCCCAGCAACCGTCATGAAGACCGCAAAACCGCTTGTCATCGGCCACCGCGGCGCCAGCGCCGAGGCCCCCGAAAACAGCCTTGAGGCCTTTGCAAGGGCGCGTCTTGATGGCGCTGATGGCGTTGAATTGGATGTGCGTTTGTGCGGCACTGGCGACCTCATTGTGTTCCATGACGCCGATCTGCGCCGATTGGCTCAGCGCCCCGAGCGGGTGGCTGATTTGTCGTGGGCGCAGCTGCAAGGGCTGCGCCTGGCGACAGGGGCAAGAATTCCGAGCCTCCCGCAGGTGTTTGAGGCCTGCGGATCAGACATGGTGATAAACATTGAACTCAAAACCGACCATTTCTGGCGACCGGACTTGCACCTTTTGATAGCGCAGCTCAAACGCACGCTGCGGGGGCTGCCCCGGCTTGAGCGGGTGGTGCTTTCTTCGTTCAATCCGCTGGCGGTGCTCGGCGCCGCGCAGGCAATGCCGTTTGTGAAACGAGGCTTGTTGTTTGAAGCGCAAGGCCCGCTGTGGGCGCGCGCGCAGGCCTTGGCGTCACGCGCGGCGGTCAGATCCAGCCCTGCGCCCTCGTCTTCGAGCGCGGCGGGCCCGCTCAGCCGCAAGCCGTACTCGGAAACGCGCAGCTCGCCGATCG
>JBBSJE010000474.1:0-3355 GCA_038257535.1 Polyangia bacterium | reverse complement strand
CTGGTGGCCGCGGTGGCGTTGGCGCCGCTCGGCTGTAGCCAGCTTACGGTCAAAGAAATGGAGGAACGGCTCGCGGCTTCGCTGGCCGATGCCGTCACTGACGACGAGGATGTCAGAAGTGCGGCCCTGCTCATCGACGCCCCTCGGCTGGGCCTGGATGTGCAACTGGCAAGCGGTGTCGCGAACGAGGCGACCGGCGCGGCGATGACTCCCGAAACGCCGTTTCTCTCTGCAAGTGTTGGCAAGCTCTTCGTGGCCACCGCGGTGATGAAGCTCGTTGCTGATGGGCGCCTCTCGCTCGACGATTCGCTCACGAAGTGGGTCCCCCTAGGCGCGATCACTGGGCTCCCCGTGGTGGGGGGTGACAAGGCGCTTGGCCGCATCACTGTGCGTATGTTGCTGGCGCATCGCTCTGGTCTCCCGGACTACTTCTCCGGTCAAGCACGGGCAGGCGCACAACGCCTCTTCGACGTGATGGCCAAGCAGCTCGGTACAACTTGGACGCGCGCCGCCCTGCTTGACTACGCCCGCCGGCACTTCGACCCAGTGGGTGCGCCCGGCGAAAAGTTCAGCTACGCCGACACGAACTACGACCTCCTCGGCATGGTGCTCGAGGGCGTGGCAGCGGGTGGTGCCGAGGCCATCGCCGCGGGCGCCCCACCCACGTTCCACCAGGTTGTACGCCAAGAAGTGCTCACGCCGCTTGCGCTTGAGTCCACGTGGTACCACGCGTTCGAGCCTTCCCCTCCCGCGCTGCCCGCAGCCGCCGACGTCTTCATTGCACGCGTCAACATGACAGGCGCGCGCTCGCTCTCGGCAGATCAGGCGGGCGGCGGGTTGGTGACGACCCTGCGTGACTTGCAGCGCTTCCTCCGAAGCCTGGTCGAAGGTCGTCCGGTGCCCTTGTCAACGATGGCCACCGCGTACACGAAAGACGCCATGCACGCGGGCATTGACGTGGGACTCTGCGCGTGGCGGATCCGCCCCGGGGGCATCTTTTTCGCACTCGGCGGTTTGCCCGAGCTGGTCGGGCACTCCGGCGCAACAGGCGCCTTCGCCTACCACGCGGCCGAGCACGACGCGGTGATCGTTGGCACCTTCAACCAAACCAACTGGCAGGAGACGCACGTGAAGTTCTTGCTGAGCGACGTTCTGCCGGTGCTGGGCCGCGCCCGAAAACCCTGATCTCCTGGGGTCGGTTGCACACGGCCTAGATGTTCAGCACCATCCCCATTGTGACGGTGTTTTGCTTGCGCGTGTTGGGCTGCTCCGCCTGGCCGCGATAAAACAGCGGGGCACTGGCGGCGTCGAAACGATGTTCCAGCATGAAGCGAACGCGACGGTGAGCCCACCAGGATAAGGTTGTGGTCTGCGAACTGATGCGATCCGCATTCCAAAAAATGGCGCTGCGTTCACCTAGCGCATTGGTGGGCGCCTTTTCAAAGAAAACGTCGGAACGGCCAGCCACAGTGACGGTGTCATGAATCGCGATGCGCGCATAGCCTGCCAGGCCCAGCCATCGTGTAGCGCCCAACAGGCTTCGCTCACCGCCGGCGTTAACGTGGAAGGCCGTTTCCAACCACGGGAGGGCTTGGGCGCTCGCCCACGCGTCCAGCAGGTGGCGCCAAGGATTGCCGTGCGGATCGCCAAGGCTGCGCTCACGACCACCGAAATACAAGACAGCGGCTTGGGCGCGCCTTCCTTCGTAGCCCAATCGTAAGTTGATCGACTTGCTGGCGTTGTTGTCGATCACGCTGTTCCAGCCGTTGAAAACCCCAAGCGAGGCAGTCAGGTTGTCTGCCAGCCGCTGATGAAGGCGCACGCCCGTGTGATAAAATGGCGAGCCGAAAAACAGGTTCGAGCGCGACCACTGCCAGGAATCTCGGATGGCCAACGCTTCAATGCCGATGGGCGAAAGAAACAATCCCATCTCCAAAGCCAGCCCGGGAATGTATGGCACGCGCCACCCGCCATAGGCCTCTTGCACATGTCGCCACAAAGTGGCGTCGGCTGGGCCCGCGCCACTTTGTCCCGCGAAGCTGGGTTCGGCTTGATAGTAGGTGGCAGGGGTAACCCCCACCTGCAAAGCGAGCCGCCCGTAAACTTCGTTGTCGTCAAGAACAACACCCAACACGGCGTTGGATAGAGCGAATGAGGCGTGGCGGTTGTCGAATCCACGCTCGGCGATCACGCGGTTGCGGGGCCGCTGCAAAGCATACGTGTAGTGGCTTTCGACGTACGCGTCCAGCCTTAGGCCGGGGGGCGTAACCACTGCGGCCGCCGCTTCAGAGGAAGGTTCGGCTCGTGCCTCTAGGCCCAGGCTCGGAAGAGCGACGAGGGCCACGCTCCACAGTATTGAGGCCCCACAATCTCGCAAGTTCGTCATCAATCAGGGATCTTCAACACCTGTCCTACTTTGATCTTATCCGGATCCGTGAGCTGATCACCATTGGCAGCAAAGATGCGGTTGTATTCGCTCGGCTTGCCGTAGAACTCCTTGGCAATGGACGACAAGGTATCGCCCTTCACCACGGTGTAAGTTCTTTGTTTGGGTAGATCGGCGGGTGTTGGCGGACCCATGTCGTAACCAATCTCTGCCATCAAATCGGCCGCGTAATTGGCATCTACCAATTTGATCTGATTCCAGACCTGATCGGCCGCCTGTTTGGTTTTGGCATGGCCGCGAATCACCAATTTTCCCTGCGCGACGTGAAGATTTTGCAGCTGCACATCTGACTGCTGCATGAAATTGAGCACGCTTTGATACTTCGTCTTCAAGGTTTCGAGAGCTTGATCTGCCATGGGTCACCACCTTCGGGAGAACAGCCTAGCTCGCGCCACCTGCGCAGTCATGTGAGGGGCCGCGCAATCTGCAGGAGGCGCAGCCGGCTTATTTCTTGAACGCTGGGCTCATCACCACAAGGACAACGACCGCAAAAACCGAAAGCAGTCCAACAGACATGAACCAGGTGAGGGGGGCAATGGTTGGGGAATAAATGTCCATGAATTTCCTTTTGCAATGTTAGATACCACACCCAAACGGGTTTTTGCGCATCGGATCGCCTTGCCCCCCGTGGTGCGACCAGCCCCGCACGCCTTCAGGTTTGACCTCAATCGTCGAGCGCGCCGTTCGCGATCCACTTTCGGACTGCGGCGATTGAAGCGGCGGGCAATGCGCCGCCAGCGCCCTTGGGCGGCATTTGGTTGCCCACCCGAGGTTCCGCTTGCGAAAGCTTCTCGAACAGATAAGAGCTGTCTGGGTCACCCGCGATGACGAGGATCCGGCCGGGCACCTGATTGGAGGCGCGGCCAACCAACATCTCCCGGTTGATGTTGCCAAAATTCAGCCCCTGTT
>JBBSJE010000473.1:0-3369 GCA_038257535.1 Polyangia bacterium | reverse complement strand
TCGCTTGTCCCCAAAATCCGCGCCCTCCATCTCCATCGCCAAAGCCCCGGTTTCCTTCGTCACTGCTTGATTTTGCTCGGCCACACGACACTTAGATCATCCCGGCCCCGTGTGTGTCAACTTGTGTAGGATCTTGAGACCATCGTTAGGTGATTTTGCTTCCGCAGCGCCCAGTGGTCCCCGTATTATCCCAGGAACTCACATGCGTGTTCTTATCATTGGCGGAACTGGGCTTATTAGTACGGCGATTACGCGGCTGTTGCTTGAAGGCGGCGCTGACGTCTGGCTGTACAATCGGGGCAACACGGCTTTGCGCTTGCCCTCGCATTTAAGCGCCCCGAATTTGATCCACGGCAACCGTCGCGACCGCAATGCGTTCGAAGCGGCCATGTCGCAGGCCGGGCAGTTTGACGCTGTGATCGACATGATCGCATTCGAGCCCGACGACGTGACAAGTGCGCAGCGCGCATTTTCCGGCCGATGCGGCCAGTACGTGTTTACAAGCTCCGTCGACGCATACCTCAAGCCCCATGTCAGCCATCCCATCACAGAAGAACATCCCACGGGTGGCCTTACGGCGTATGGCAAGGCGAAAGCGGCGTGCGAAAATTTGCTATTGCAAGGGGGAGCAGCTTTTCCCTTCACAATCATCAGGCCGGGGCACTCAAGCGGCGAAGGCGGTCAGGGATTGGACCTGTTTGGATGGGGCAGCCATTACCTTGATCGCATCCGCCGAGGCATGCCACTCATCATCCATGGCGATGGCACCGCATTGTGGGGCACAAGCTATGTTGACGACGTTGCGCGAGCCTATGTCGCGGCTCTGGGAACCAAAGCGGCGATCGGTCGAGCTTACCACCTGGCTTCGAGCGAGGTGATGACTTGGGCGCGTCTGTACGAAGCTACGGCGGAAGCTCTCGGCGTGGCCGTACCTGAACGGATCGCCATTCCCTCGTCTTTGCTTGCGTCGGCATTGCCGCAACTGGCGCGCGAGTGTCTGGAAAACTTCCAGTTCAACAACATTTTCGACAATGCAGCCGCGCGGCGCGATCTGGGCTTTGTGCAAACCGTTGGCTACGTTGAGATGATGAGCAGGGTTTATGGTTGGCTGGTTGACAACAACAAGCTCCAGCGCGCCGAAGATCAACCCTACTATGATGCGATCTTACAGAATTGGGCCGCCGTGGCGGGGACCTTTGTTGATCGTGTGGGACCGCAGGATGTTGCGCCTAGTCGCTTAGGCTACGAATAACAATGGCGCCCATTTCGCCATCCGTTGCCATCGGCAGCAACAAGGGCGCGGCCGGCGGGGTTCTTGCCCTTACAGGCGCTTGTTACAGCGCCATGGCGTTCTTGGGCGTGGGTTTCGCTATCGTTGGTGTGGCGGCACACGAACTCAAGCTGGGGGCTTCGCAAGTGGGCACCCTTGTGGCATGCCAGCAAGCAGGTTTCGCTGGCGGCGTGCTCATTGCCGGTCTTGCCCGAAGCGGTGCGGTTCGCGCACGCATCCTAGCGGCCGGATGCCTGCTTTTGGCGCTGTGCTTGTTGTTGTTCTTTCGCCACCCATCGTTTGCGCTCAATGCCGCTTTGATGGGCGGAATAGGCATTGGCATGGGTACGTTTGAGGGCACCACCGACGCTCTGTTGATCCGCCTTTATAAGGACGGGCAAAGCCGGCAGATCAACATCAGTCACTTCTTCGTCACTCTTGGGCAACAGGCATCACGGCCTATCTAGCGCTTTGGCCGTTGGATTGGCGGACAAGCGTGACCCGAATTGGATTGGGAGCACTTGTCGTTGGCATCGTCTTTCTCTTGGTGCGGGTGCCGCAACAAGACGCGCTCGACGACTCGAGCGAGCAAGTGGTGGGTTCGGCGCCAAAAGGCACGATGATGGGTGGGCTCTTCGCTGTGGGCGTCCTGGTGGTAGGGGCTGAACTTGCGGCCATGGGCTTTTTGCCGATTTACCTAGTGGAACAATTCTCGATCGCATCCTCCTGGTCAAAAGGGGCGTTGCTTTCGTTCCTTATTGGCGTGGCATCTGGTCGAATGGCGCTGGGCATGTTGGTGCGCGACAAGCACATATCGCATGCGCTCGTGGGCGCGACGGTCTTTGCTACTGTCGCTATGGGCGCATTGTTTGCTACCGGACAAATGACTGCCGCCATCGCAATCACCTTGGCGTTCTTGTCGGGCGCCGGAATCGCTGGAACCTTGCCACTGGTGCTGGCGCGCGGAAGCAGTTTGTCCGGTGCGGCTGCGGCCAAGACCATTGCCAAGCTGAAGCTCTGCATCCCTGTGGGTGGAATCCTGGCGCCGATTCTGATCTCGCGGAGCACAAATGTCTTTGGTCTATCGAAGGCCGTTATGACAATTCCTATGTGCACCGCAGTGGCAGCTGTTGTTGCCCTGTGGTGCCTGGTTTCGCAAAAACGCGCAAAACTTATCTAAAACTGCCGCGAAAGGCTTTAGGGGCTGCCATGTTGAAGTTCTTTGGTCGTTTACACTTTCTGCTAACGGCGGCTGTTTGTGGTATCGCCATAAGCCAGCAAAGCTGTGCCACGAAACAGCATCCGCAACCGGCGGCGGCCGCTGCAGCGTCCGCAACCACTTGGGACGTTCATCCGGTTTACAACACGCCATCGTTGAGCCCGGCGCAATATTGGAATCCCCCCGATGGATGGAACCCGCATTTCGACCATCGGAAGCCATTTACTGAACTGACACCCCTGTTTCACGTTTACACAGCTCCCACGTCAGCAGAGCTCGATCTTCACTACAAAGGCGGTGCCGAGGCGCCCATCGAACCCGGCCAACACTGCCTGCGTTTTCGACCGTTCCGGAAAGGGGCGATCGCCGGGTTGACCTATAAACATAAAGGCATTCCAAATACCGTAGGACCGAAGCATGGCACCTCTGAATTTGAGGAATACATCCTCGACTTTTCAACGTACCAGGATGGCGGCAAGTTTCATTTCCGCTATTGGCTGGCGCCCGGCAAGCGATACAAGATCATGCCGAAGGTTGATGCGGTTGAGGTCGTGGGCACCGGGCGCTGGGAAACCGTTGTGATCTCACCCTTGGGCAAAGAACTTTTCACCCACCACAACGTGCTGTGGATCGAGAACCTCGATGACGATGGTGCCGAGATCTTTATTGACCAGGCGTTTTTCTTTAAAGGCGAACCGCCCGCGGGCAGCCAGGTCACAATGGTCCTGAAACCAGGAAACTAGTACACGAGGCCGGAAGTTCGTTCCGGGTTTTGGGAATAAATGGGATGCGACGTCGATCTTACTATCGTGACGCGCGGACCAGCACCAAGAAGCATCGAAATACCCCGTGGGGTTCATCGCGAGCTAAGGATTTTGGT
>JBBSJE010000472.1:0-3380 GCA_038257535.1 Polyangia bacterium | reverse complement strand
TGAGCAAGCAAATCAAGGTCGATTGCCAGCCCGCCGAAGCAGGGTTTGAGCCCCTGCGCCAAGAGCATTTGCAAGGGCGTGGCTTTTCTCTCGACACCGATTGAGGACAGCAAATGCTCACCCATCTTCACATTACACACGAAACGCTTTACACCTACGAGGTCCCTGTAAGCTTTGGCGAACACCGCTTGATCTTGCGGCCGCGCGAAGGCCACGACTTGCAAGTGGTGTCCATGGTCTTGGACATCACGCCAGCTTACGCCATCAAGTGGAGCCGAGATGTGTTTGGCAACAGCGTGGCGACGCTGCACTTCAAGGAACCAGCCGCTGCGTTGCGCATTGTAAGCCGCGTGTCGGTGAATCTGGGGGCTTTGCCCAGCCTGGCTGAGGCCCCGCACAACGCCATTGCTTATCCGGTTGTGTACGACGACGAGGAAACGCCCGTTGCCGATGCCTACCGCGCCGCCATTTATCCCGAGGATGCGCCGGCTTTGCACGGGTGGGCCCAAACCGCGATGCAGGGCGCCGACACCAACAACGCCGCCGCCATCGTCACCGCGCTGAATGCGGCCGTGAAGCGCGACATTCGCTACATGCGCCGGGAGGAAAAGGGCGTGCAAACGCCTCAAGAAACACTGACCAAAGCTTCCGGCTCGTGCCGCGACATGGCCACCTTGTTGATGGAAGCGTGCCGCACGCTGGGCATCGCCTCACGCTTTAGCAGTGGCTACCTAGACTGCGCCGCTTCGTTGGCCGGTAGAGCCTCCACGCACGCGTGGACCGAAGTGTATTTCCCCTCCCGCGGATGGAGCGGCTTCGATCCGACTTTGGGGGAAGAGACCAGCCACAAACACATCGCCGTGGGTGTCAGCAACCACCCGCGGGCTGTCATGCCCATCTCAGGTCGCTTCTTCGGAACCCGTGCGGATTTTTCCGGCATGACGGTGTCGGTAAAGTTCGAGAAGAGCGCCTAGGCTCAAGCAGGCAGTTCGCCGGATTAGCTGGGAGCAGAAGCGGTGCTTTGGTAGCCTACGGCGCTGGCAATGGCTTGCGAAGCGTGTCGCTGGCCTTCACGCCGCCCAAAACTTCCACCTTCAATCCATCAGACAAGCCCAACTTCACCGCGCGACGTTCCACACTGCCATCGGGGCGCTGCACATCAACGAATGGGTTGCCCTTTTCGAAGACAAGAAAGCTTTCGCTGATCGCCAGCACGCCTTCGCGCCGTTCCAAGACGATGTTGGCGTTGGCGCTGTAGCCTGCGCGTACGGTGACGCCACTGGGGGCTTGAAAGCTGGCTTCGATTTGAAATTCAGTGGTGCCCGAGTTGCTTGTAGAGCTGCCACCCCCTGAGGTGCCCGTGACGGGGGTGAGTTTTTTCGGTGCCACAAACTGCAACACGCCGTCGAAGCTCAAATCATTCAGAGCGCCGATGACGATTTGCACCGGCATGCCAGCTTCCAGCTTGCCCACTTCAGATTCGTCGACCGTGCCCTTGAACAGCATGTCACCCATATCGGCCACGAACGCCACGGTGGTACCTGGATTGAAGCTGTTGGCATTGATCACCGAGCTGCCTTCTTTGACCGGAATCGAAAGCACCGTGCCATCCACTGTGGATTCAATGCGGGTGGGGGCGCCTTGCGCTTGCTTGAGCGTGCCCGCCCGCAACAGCTGAACCCGGCTGCGTGAGGTTGCGGTTTCTTCTTCGGCCAATTTGTACTGCGACAGCGCGCGGTCGTACTCCACGGGTGGGAATGTGCCCTTTTCAACCAGCACCTTGATGCGGTCGAGCTCTTGTTTTGTCAGCGTCTCCCGCAGCACCGCGGATCGCAAGCGAAGCTCGGCTTCGTTAAGCCCCACGGGGTCAACGATGATTTGCACCTCGCCCACCACGTCGCCGCGCTTGACCAAATCGCCCGGCTTCACAAACAATTTGCGCAAGATTCCGGCCACCTTGGGTTTTAGTTCCACTTCCTTGCGCGGCTCGATCGCACCAGACGCCACGGTTTTGCGGACGATGTTTGCTGGCGCAGGTTTTTCGGTTTCCACCACCGGCGGCTTGGGCCGCGACTTGCTGTACAAAAACCACAGCGTGGCAACGATCAGTCCTACGATCAACGCGGCGGTTAAAAACGGAAAAATGCGTTTCATGGATTGGACGCTATTCGGTTGCGAGGGCTTCTCGGGGTTTGATGGCCACCGCTGAGCGCGCGGGGGCAAGGCCTGCAAACGCACCTGCCACCACCAATATGACCACAGCGATGAGGGCTTTGGGCAAATCCAGGTCGGGAGGTGCAAAAAATTGTGGCCCCTGGGATTTGGGCATTGATTCAAATATTTTCTGCGCCACCGCCAATACACCCACGCCCACGCACAATCCCAGGCCACCAGCCAATCCCGTTAAAACCACAGCCTCTTGCAGAACCTGTGCGATGATCGAACGCGGTGTGGCACCCAGAGCCTTGCGAATGCCGAACTCTTTGGTGCGTTCATTGATAGAGATCATCAAGATGTTGCTGACGCCAATGGCCCCCGCCAGCAGGGTCATGCTGCCCACAAACCAGGATAAGGTGGAGATACCTAGAAACAAGTTGGTGATCTTGCGAAAATCTTTTTCGCTGTTGTAGCTGGAGATGCCGCCAGGATCGTCGGGGTGCACCTGGTGTCGGGCCTTGAGCAAGCTGATCGCCTGCGTTTCCACATCGCTTGACGAGGTGCCTTCCGCCACCAAGATGGTGAAATAGTGGGTTTCATCCCCCAAGCCGTTCATGCGATTGAAAGTGGAACGCGGGGTGAAAATGCGACCGTTGAGAAAGTCGGCACGTTCGCCGGCCGATTCCGAATGAAACACCCCCACCACTGTGAACGTCACGCCAAGGATGCGAAGCGTTTTGCCCACCGGATCTTCACCCGGCAAAAACAGCGCCTCTTGCACGCTCTGAGCAATGAAAGCGACATTGCGAAACTCGGTCAATTGGAGCGTATATTGGAAGCGACCTCGATCGATTACCTGCGGTTCTATCTGTAGGAACTCAGGTACGTCGCCGGATACGGAGAATGCATCGCTTTTGTCGCCACGAGACACGGGCGAGGTAGATCCCCAGCCGCCATGGGTTCGGGGCGCGACCGTTAAAATGCCTGGCAAACGTTGCGCCAACAACGCGCCGTCGCTGGCCAACAAGCGTATGTTGCGGCCGGGGCCATGCCCTTTGTACGGTTTGGTGGTGTCATCAGACCAAACATAGATCGCGTTGCGCGCAAATCGCCCCAAGCTTCCCATCACCCCCTTTTCGAGCCCACGGCCAAAGCCCAGCATCACCACCAGCATAAACACGCCCCAAAACACACCGCATGCCGTAAGAAAGGTGCGCAGTTTG
>JBBSJE010000471.1:0-3393 GCA_038257535.1 Polyangia bacterium | reverse complement strand
GTGACCGTTACGGTCGCCAGGCGGGAGCGCACATCGCTCAATGACTGCTCTAGTATGGTGCGTTGTCGCTCGATCCAGGGGTCCGACGAAGCGAGCGCTTCAGCAAGATGCGCATCGGCATCCACCCATTGCTCCAGCGCCTGTTCACAAAGCCCCAGTTGAGCGGCTGCACGCGGCGTATGAGCCATATCGTAGGCCTGCTGGAAGCGTTCGACTGCCGCAGCGTTCTTTCCCTTCTTCCGAAGCTCCACCCCTTGCCGGATCAGCAGTTCGGCAGGATCACCCGCAGCGCCAGCTTGACGGCTGGGATTCGTGAGAGCCACGATTAGAAGCGTGACGATCCATGTAACGCGCTTTAGCATAGTGCGCCGTCTGAAATAGCATGTCTGAGCGAAATTGGCGAGATCCCAGATGGTCGCTAACAAGCGCAACACTATGGCAATCGGGCTGCTTCAGAGCGAACGAGATGAAGGATGGCCAAAATGGCGAAAGTCAACAGTCTCCGTCCTCAACGCACACACCTAACTTGGAGCGAATCGCCCACGGCGCTGTCCCAAGCGGTGCCGACGAGGAAATGGACGATCCGCGCTTCCGGAGCACCAGGAATTCCCACCACCTCGGAAGACGTCCAAAACTCCGTGCCTAGGGTGTTCAGGAACGCGGCCGTGTCTATCGCAGGGCTGATTTTGGTGAGATCAACAATCGTCATCAGTTCCTTCACACTTGGCAAGCGAAAGTTGGCGCCCACCGTGGGGCAATAGGCTTTGGCATCCGCCCATGTTTTCGTTCTGGGAGCCACCCCACGCTGCCACGTTAGTCCTGTTTTGCCGTCGACAACCTCGGTTGGGCCAGTGGTAAAACGTGGGGCTGGATAGCAGAGCAGGGCCGCACTGCCTACCGACGCAGGTACGGTTCGCACACAACGCACGAGGTTCGGATAGCCCTCGAAGTCGCGGAACGTGGAGCCGATGCTGAAACCGAGGCTCCACGCGGAGGACGTATTGTTCGCAACCGCGGAAGACGTCCAAAACGCCGTGTCACTGGGTGTATTGGGGAATACCCCAGTGTCGATGCTCGGGTTGCTCTTCGTGAAATCAACCAGAGAATACAATTCAACCAACGTAGGCAGGCGCCAGCCACCACCTTTGTCTGCGCAAAATTTGTTTGCGTTCGGCAGTGTGAACGTCGCCGTGCTGAAGGGTTGCTCCCACGCGAGATTGGTCACGTTGTCTGTCACGAAGCCAGCACCTACCGTGTACGAGGCCGGATTTGGCAGCCCCGCAGATGCTGGATGCGGCATGGCAAACCCATCGCAGGTACACGCGTGCTTTTGACAACTGCCGCCCGTGCCGCAAAGGCCATTGTTCCCGCACGAAGCTGCGCCTTGATTCACGCAGATGTTCAACGGGTCAGGCTGCCCCGCGGGTACTGCGCTGCAGGTCCCTGAAGCACAGCTTTGACAGCTTCCGCAACTGGCGGTGCTACAACAAACCCCGCCCACGCAGTTGCCTGAAGCACAACGCCCCGACCCGCACGCGACGCCATTGCTAAGCTTGGCCACACACTTCCCGTTTGAACAATACTGCGAAGCCAACGCACAATCGGAATCGGTGCTGCACGAGTCCTTGCATCGAGTGTTGCTAAGGCACGTCAGGTTGTTGGGGCACGCCGCCGCCGTTTGGCTCATACATGTACCTTTGCCATCGCACTTGCTTGCAGCCGTGTAAGTTGCCGTAGAGCAACTTTCGCCCGCCCCGCACGGCTTACCGTTTTCATAGTACGCACACGCCCCGCTACCGTTGCAACGCCCTGTAGTGCCGCAAGGCATGCCCGGCGCTTGGTCCTGGCAGATACCTTTGGGATCGAGCGTTCCGTCCATCACAGGGCTGCAGGTTCCGCTCCGGTTGAGATTGCATGCTTGGCAACTGCCGCAACCCGCGCTGCCGCAACAGACGCCATCAACGCAGTTTCCTGATGTGCAGGCATTGCCTTTCCCCGCGACGCATTTCATGCCATTCGCCAACTTTTGTTGGCAGGCGGTGCCTTCGCAATAGAGGCTATTGAACCCACAGTCTGCATCTTGAGCGCACGAACCTTTGCACATCCCCTCGCCACAAATTAATCCGTTGGGGCAAACGCCAGCCGTGGCATTCACGCACGTTCCCGCGCCATCGCAAAAACTTTGCGGCGTATACTTTGCGTCCTTGCAACTTGGCGGCGCGCCGCACGTTTCGGTTTTTGTGGCAAGTGCGCATTCGCCATTCATATCGCAAAGGCCACTGGCGCCGCATGGAGGAGCCTTGATACAGCGTCCATGCGGTTCCGGCGCATTTGCAGGTACCCGGCTGCATGTGCCGACCTTCCCAAGCAGATTGCAGGCGTTGCACTTGCTGTCGCAAGCCGTGTCACAACACACACCGTCCACACAGTGCCCCGTAGGACATTCGCTATCAAGGTTGCATTTATCAAGCGGTGCTTCCGCATCGGGTGGCGGCACTATCGGTAGAGCATCAGAGTGCGGTAGTGCGTCAACATTCTCAGGCAGCTCACCATCGCCCGCCTCGTCGCCGCCTCCGCCGCTGCCTCTGGCGTCGGTCGTCTTAGGCAGCTCACCATCGCCCGCCTCGCCGCCTCCGCCGCTGCCTCCAGCGTCAATCCTTACACCCGCCCCTTTGAGCTCGGAGCAAGCGACCGTTGCGGTGCAGATCACAAGCAATAACAATTTGGATGAGGAGATGGCCATGAGTTGTTTTCGGTCCTTCGGTTCAAAAGGTTGCGAAGCAAGTGCCGCCGGCGAGGAGTGGGGCGCAGCCGAAGTGAGCAGCAGTCGTTTCGTCGGAAGGTGCTTTAGGGCGTGCAAGAAGCCACATCGTGAGGCCTGCGCCAGCGAGCACGCCCGCACTTGCGTATCCGATCATCATGCGCGTTCCGCCGCTGTCGAATTGGTTGGCGTAGCTTTCACACCGCGTGCCGCCAAGAATGACGCCATTGACCTTGTCACACGCGTTGTCCTGCGCCGCGAAGTCGCTGGCCGCAGATTCCCGCTGCAAATGCCCGTGGATTCCTAAACCCAGAGCGAGTACAGACACGCCCCACGCAGCGTAAGAGCCGATTCGTAAGCCTCGTCCAGAGCTGTGATCCGCATGCGCTGGCAGCGCGAGCGTAGTGGGCGTCGCGTCTTCACCTGCAGGCGATTGTTGTTGGCGGGCTTGGCCCCCCAGGGGAGAGTCAGACTCTAAGGTGATTTCGATGGCGGCCGACTCTCCCGCGTTTACGACTCTCTCAAACTGCTTCCGTCGATGGCCAGCCGCTGTCACCGAGATGATGGCCTTACCGGGAACGATGCGCATGGGAATCGTGGAGGGAAGCACCCCCGCCATTTGCTCATTAATT
>JBBSJE010000470.1:0-3439 GCA_038257535.1 Polyangia bacterium | reverse complement strand
GCGTCAAAGATTGGTCAACAGAGTATCCGTTTTTGGATCTCGTGAAATCGGCGCGGCGCTGGCGCAGCAAGACGCCGCTTGACCTCGACGAAAGTGGTTGGCCCAAAGGGCTGTCACCTGGGCAAACCGCGGAGCTTTATTTCCTCACCATTCCCGACGGGGTGGAGACGCCGTGGCGAAAACTTGTGGTCAGCTACGAGGGGCAAGGGAAGATCTCTTACAAGTCGGCGGCGCAACAAGACTTAAAGAGTTCCAAACCGGGGCGCGACATCATCAACCTTGACACCAGCAAGCGCTACGCGGTGTTGTTGCTTGAAGCATCCGATCCACGAAACCCCATTCGCAACATTCGCATCGTTCCTGCGGAGCACGAAGCCGCATTTCTAAAAGGTGGCATTTTCAATCCGCCGTGGCTGGATCGCATACGTGTCTTCCGCACCCTGCGCTTCATGGACTGGATGGAGACCAACAACTCCACCATCACAAGCTGGGCGCAGCGGCCTAAGCTTGACGATGTTAGCTGGGCTGAGAACTTTCATCAGGAGAAAACCACGCACGGGGTTCCCGCAGAAGCCATGATTCAATTGGCCAATCAGGTGAAAGCCGACGCGTGGTTCAACATGCCGCACTTGGCGGACGACGAATACGTCCGTCAGTTTGCCAAACTCGTGAAAGCCAAGCTGTCGCCGGATCTGCATGTCTATGTAGAGCACTCAAATGAGGTTTGGAATTGGCAGTTTCAGCAAGCGCAACACGCCAATAGAACCGGGCGTGCGCTTTGGGGTGATCATGGCAATGCGTACATGCAATGGCATGGCATGAAAACCGCGCGCGTCTGCCAGTTGTGGAAAACTGAATTCGGGTCGCAAGCGGATCGGGTCAAATGCGTGCTGGGGCTGCAAGCCCACTACGAAGGCTTGGCGGCGCCGGCGCTGGATTGTCCGCTGTGGGTAAAATCCGAGAAAACCAAGCCGTGTCACCAACACGGTATTGATGCCGTGGCGATCGCGGGTTACTTCTCCGGCTGTCTCAATGGCAAAGGCGCCAATGATTCAGACCAAGCCGACGTTGTTCGTGGTTGGGCCAAGGGTGGCGAAACAGGAATGAAGCGGGCGCTTGAACAAGCCGCTAACAGCCGGCATTTCCCTTGTGACAATTCGGTTGAAGCGTTGGCGAGAATCTTCTCCCGCTTTCATGAGATTGCGAATGAGCGCGGCTTAACTTTGGTGGCGTATGAAGCGGGGCAACACATCACCGGCGCAGGTGGCCCCTTGGCCAAAGATGAGTCAATTGTCGACTTTCACGTGGCCATAAACCGTCGCCCCGAGATGCAGGCGCTTTACCAACGCTTGCTGCAAGTGTGGAAAGCGTCAGGCGGCGGGCTGTTTGTGCATTTTGTCGACGTGGCACCGCCCTCCAAACATGGCAGCTGGGGCGCGCTTGAATACTTGAGCCAAAAGCCAACGCCAAAGTGGCAAGCGCTTGATGCCTTCACACGCCAGCGCTGCTGGTGGCAAGGTTGCTAGCTTGCTAGCTGCCCCTATTGCCGTTGCTGCAAGGCTTCGGCCTGCGCGTGGGTGCGGAGGCTTTCAATGATGTCGCCCAGGTCGCCATCCATCACGCCGGGCAAGTTGTGTTTCGTTAGCCCAATGCGGTGATCGGTGATGCGATCTTGCGGGTAGTTGTAGGTACGGATCTTTTCGGAACGATCGCCCGAACCAATCTGGCCCCGACGGGCGTCACGCTCGGCGTTCTGCTTTTTTTCCTGCTCAATGTCGTAAAGCTTGGCCCGCAAGATGCGCATCGCCAACGCGCGGTTCTTGTGTTGGCTTTTCTCCTGCTGACAATGAACGAGGATGCCCGAAGGTAGATGGTGCAAGCGCACCGCCGAGTCGGTGGTGTTCACCGATTGTCCGCCGGGGCCCCCTGACCGCATGACGTCGATTTTCAGATCCTTGTTGTCGATCTGAATGTCGACCTCTTCGGCTTCCGGAAGCACCGCAACGGTGGCCGTGGAGGTGTGAATGCGGCCTTGCGTTTCCGTGGCAGGAACCCGCTGCACGCGATGCACACCTGATTCAAACTTCAAAAACGAAAACGCCCCTGCGCCTGAGATGTCGGCCACCACTTCCTTGATGCCGCCCGCGGAGGCAAAAGATTCGGAGACAATCTCCACCCGCCAACCTCTGCGTTCAGCAAAGCGGCAATACATGCGAAACAGATCCGCAGCAAACAAGGCCGCCTCTTCACCGCCCGTGCCCGCGCGAACTTCCAACAACACGTTTTTTTGGTCGTTGGGATCTTTAGGCAGCAGCAGCACGGTCATGCGCTGTTCAAGCACCTCACGCTGCGCGGACAGCTCTTGCTCTTCGAGCTCGGCCATTTCGCGCATCTCGGGATCCTTGAGCAGTTCGTGCGCCTCTGCGAGCCTGGCTTCAAGATTGCGGTATTCCCGCAAATGCTCCACCAACTCGCGCATGTCGCTGGCTTCTTTGGCCAGCTTGTTCATCTGGCCCGGCTTCGAGAGGACGTCTGGGTCCGAAAGCTGGCGCCCGAGGTCCTCGTAACGAGCCTCCACTTCCTTCAGCTTGCCCAGCAGGCGTTCGTCAAGCATACAAATTGCCCGCGGCCTGTCCCCAAGCGGGGACGGCCTTCAAGCCAACGGCGACAGAATCGCCATCCGGCGTGTTTATGATGCGGATTCGGGGCCCTTGGCAGGCGTCTTGGTGTTGTAACGCTTCTGAAAGCGCTCGATGCGTCCACCGGTGTCGATGAACTTCTGCTTGCCCGTGTAAAACGGATGGCAGGCGGCACAGATGTCCACCATGAACGAGCCGCGGCTGGAGTAAGTCTCCACAACGTTTCCGCAGGCGCAGGTGATCTTTGATTGCTTGTATAATGGGTGCAGGCCGAGTTTTGGCATGATGGGCCTTTCTAAAGGGCCACCCGTTATAGTCACCGCCGGGGCCTCCGGCAAGCCCTCCAGGCCGCAAATGCTGCAAATATCAGCGTGGCAAGCGCGTTCGTCGCCATGGCTTTTCGCGTTATCGAGGGCGAAACCTGGCAACCCGGCGCTCCCGCTTCGTCTTGCACCACCACCTGCACATGCGCCCGGCCCCAATTGTGGGCGCCGTCGCGCACCCAAACCGATAAGGTTACGGGACCTTCGGGAAGCATGAAGCTTTGCCGCAGCGGATGCGCCCCGGCGGTGTCGCGGCGAACAACCTGCCCCAATGCTTGAAATTGCATTTCGGCCAGCCCACTTTCATCCGAGGCTTGCACCTCCATCACCACGGGCGACGTCACGGCGGTTCCTGGCTGAGGCGACAGAATCGACACCTGGGGGGGCGTGACATCGGGCACCGTGCCGTCTGCCAACGGTTTGGGCATCCCAAGCGGCCAGGCACCCACCAATTGCAGCAGCAAACGGTGGGAGTTT
>JBBSJE010000469.1:0-3460 GCA_038257535.1 Polyangia bacterium | reverse complement strand
TGCGATCGGGTGCTTGAGCTCTTGGTGGAAGAGCTATCGCTCAAGCACGGGGCGATCTTGGTGTGGAACCCAAAAGCAGGCGCCTTCGATGTGCGCGCAGGCCGGGGGCGCTTCGCAGAGCTTGGCCGCGTGGCGCTTGACCAAACCTTCCTCGATCGCATGTCGCATGAGCACGGGGCGTTTGTGTATCAGTTGGACGAAAGTGATGGACATGCGGAGATGCCCGGTTGCTGTATGCCGCTGCTGGAAGAGGTTGATAACCAGCCGCTTAACCGCGTGCGCGGATTGATCTACGCCGAAATGGACGTGGTTCGGCGCATCGACAACACGGGTCTGCGGCAATTGTCGGCATTTGCCAACGCTGTGGCCGTGCGACTGGAAAACGTGCAACTGCACGAAGCCCGCAAAGACGCCGAACGCTTGGAGAAAGATCTGCGCTTGGCGGCTGAAATTCAGGCCAGCATGCTGCCGCAGAAAGCTCCGCGGCTCGATGGCTATGAAATTGCGGGCGGTACGGCGCCTTGCCGCACCGTGGGGGGCGACTATTTCGACTTCGTGAAAGAAGACGATGTGCTCACCTTCGCCTTGGGCGATATGGCCGGAAATGGTTTGGGAGCGGCCATGCTGATGGTGGCGTTGCGCAGCGCTGTCAATGCGCATTGGAAAGAACCGCGCATGGCCGACGCCATCACCAAGATGAACGAAACCTTTGGCCCCAATGTGCCCGATGACCGCTACGCCACCCTGTTCTTCGCCCGCTTGAACCTTGTCAATGGCCGCATTGAATATGTAAACGCCGGGCAGGTGCCACCGCTGCTTTTGCGCGCCAAAGACAACAGCATAGAAAAACTGACGGTGGGTGGAACCATCGTGGGAGCGTTTCCAGAGGCGCAGTTTGAGCAGAGTGAGGTTCAGCTTTCCCCTGGTGACATCATGCTGATCTATTCAGACGGTGTGAGCGACTCGTGGATGTCTGATGAAGAAGCCGAGCTTGAGTTGATTCAGGTGGTAAAGGCCAACCGCCACCGCGCCGCCGAAAGCATCAAAACGTTGCTGTTCGAAACCATCGCCCGCCGCACAGACGCACGCCCCAAAGACGACCGCACGGTTGTGGTGGTGAAGCGCGACGTACAAGCGGCAAACTGATCGGAACCTCAATCGCTAGGGCGTGGCTACAAAATGTGAAACGCACCACCCGCTGTGGGCGTAGCTCAAGGGCAGATCTTGCAC
Source organism: Polyangia bacterium (assembly GCA_038257535.1). Classification (GTDB taxonomy): domain Bacteria; phylum Myxococcota_A; class Polyangia; order Fen-1088; family Fen-1088; genus JAGTJU01. Next base: position 2,230 of record JBBSJE010000469.1, on the reverse strand, counting down.
ATCATAGCCTTGCCGCTTCACTTGCTGCTTCAAGTCTCGCTCGCGACGCTCAAGCTCTGCAGGTGTAGACGCATCCACTTCGACGAGCAGCCGCGGTTGCGATTGCGACAGCACGCGTGACATGCCGCTCAAAGCAAGCGCTTCGGCGCCCTCCACGTCCAGCTTGATAAAGTCGGGCGCTGGCAGGCCCGTAGCAAACACCATGTCGTCCAACGTAACAACATCTACGGTGATGCAACCTTTGGCATCGGGAGGTTGGCCCACACGAGACAACATGGCGCCGCCTGCGTGTTCGGCCAACGCGAGCTGCATGCGTTTGCCTTCATCGGCCACCGCCGCCTCAACCACTTTGAGGTGAGCGAAGCCATTGGCTGCGGCGTTGTCACGGACAAGTTGGGCGTTCGTGGGCACGGGTTCAAAGGCAAACACTTTGCCCGCGGGCCCAACCAAGCGCGCGGCCAACAACGCAAAGAAGCCAATGTTGGCGCCCACGTCGTAAACCACGTGGCCTTTGAGCACGTGATCGCAAAACGCCTGCTGCACCGGCAGTTCGTTGGTGCCTGTAAGGTAGCCTGGATCGGTAGTGCCGGGGTCAAGCCACAAGCCCGCCGCCGGGCCGGCTTGAATGCACTGCAACCGCCCACGCTCTCGCCACTTGATCCTCATAATCCGCTCCTGGTCATGTCGCACACGCGCGCGGCCAACGCCAACGCAGCCGTAAGCCCGGGCGATTCAATGCCAAACAGATGAATCAAGCCCGCCACGCCATGATCGTGGGGCCCTTGAATCACAAAGTCTTGCTCGCCCCCGCCCTGTGGCTGAAGTTTGGCGCGGATGCCCACGTGGCTGGGAACCAACGCACCATCGGGCAAGCCGGGATAGTAGCGGCGAATCGAGGGATAAAACGCGGCCGCACGGCTTTCGTCGAAGCTGTAATCCCACGTGTCGCTCCAACAAACATCGGGTCCAAAGCGCGCCTGGCCACCCAAATCCAAAGTGACATGAGTGCCCAATCCACCCGGCACGGCCACGGGATACACCAAACGCCGAAATGGCGAGGCACCACGAAGGCTGAAGTAGTGACCTTTGGCAAAGTGTTGGCCAGGCACGTGTTGCGTGGGGAAACCCACAATGGCGCGCGCCAGCTGAGGAGCCACAAAGCCCGCACAATTGACCACCAGCCTGCAGCGTAGCTGAGTGGGTTCAGCCCCGCCGATCTGCAGCGTGATGGGGCCTGAATCCACGTGACCGGAAAGCACGGGCGACGAACAAATCACGTGTGCGCCCGCAGCTTCGGCGTCGGACTTGAGCGCCACCATGAAGCCGTGGCTGTCTACAATGCCGGTGGAGGGCGAAAGCAGGCCCGCCACAGCTTTCACGGCCGGCTCCAAGTGGGCCACTTGCTCGGCGGTGAGCCATTGCAGATCAGACACGCCATTGGCCGCGGCCTTCTGCGCGTAGGTGTTTAGCGTTTCCACTTCGGCGCTCGTGGTGGCCACGATGAGTTTACCCAGGCGCTTGTGCTGCACGCCCCGGTCCTCGCAATACCGATAAAGCCGCTCGCGGCCTTCCACACACAGCTGGGCTTTCAACGAGCCGTGCGGATAATAGATGCCAGCGTGAATCACTTCTGAATTGCGGCTGCTGCTGTGCTGCCCGATCAACTTCTCTGACTCGAGCACCAAGACCTCGCGTCCAGCCAAGGCCAAGGCCCTTGCCACGGCCAGGCCCACAACACCTGCGCCCACCACAACGGTGTCATGATCTGCGGCGTTCACGCGAATTATCTATACCATAAGCCCCCGGGGCGTTGTTTTGTCCGCCGGCATCAATTGACGGGCTTGGGCTTTGCACCGATCCTAGGCGTCACCGTGCACGCGCTTGCCTCCGGCCCCTTCGCCCCTGCCCTCCGCGCCCTTAAAAAGCGCAGCGCATGGGACTTGGTGTGTGTGGACGTGTTCGACACTGTGCTCACGCGCGCGGTTGGTGAACCTGCTGCCGTGTATTTGCTGCTGGGTCAAAGGGTGCGAGATCTTGCGGATGCGACTATGACGCCCGAGTTGTTCGCGCGCGCCCGCGCCTTGGCCGAAAAGCGCGCCCGTGCCCATGCGCCTGCCCCGCAGGACATCAGCCTGGCCGGCATTTACCGCGAACTTACGTTGGCCTACCCGGAGCTTGAGCCGGTGAAAGGTGAACTGATGAACCGCGAGCTGGCGGTAGAAGCCGAGCT
>JBBSJE010000468.1:0-3477 GCA_038257535.1 Polyangia bacterium | reverse complement strand
TGATTCACGGTGCGCGCTTCCATGAAAAACCGCGACACCGCCTCTTCGTCCCGAGCGACCATCGGCTGCAGAACCTTGATGGCGGCCTTGCGACCAATCAAGTCGTGCTCAGCCAAAAACACCGCACCCATGCCCCCTTCGCCCAAGGGGGCCAAGATGCGATAAGGACCCACGCGTGAGCCAACCCGAACCGCTTGCGGTATTTGTGCAGCGCTGGCTGCTTCGGATCCTCCGCTGCTGGCGCTCATACCCGAAGGGTTTATCGGTTATGCCGACGCCAATCTTTAAGCCGATGACGACCGCAAACCGCGATCCGGCGGCGGCGCCTCAAACGGCTAACGATCCCGATCGGGATCGTAGCCTTCGTCGCCAAGTTCAATCAGCGACGAGTCGCTGAGCGATTGCACGTGGTGCGGCACGCCCTCAAGCTCGCCTTCGGGCTCAACCAAGTCGGCGTCCTGATAGGCTTCCACGCCTTCAGACATACTTTCGTCTACCTGGTAGGCATCTGCGCTCAGTTCGTCAGGTTCAGCAACCACGTTGCCTTGGGCCGTGGGAACCACGTCCTCAAATTCTTGCCCCGCCTGCCGGGCTTTGTAGCGCGCGATGGCGTACTCGAGCTCTTCCTGGGAAACCATGGGGCTATCGTACAAGCCCCAGCGGCGGATGGGAAGTTGTCTGGTTGCGCAAACCACACTCAGCGCGACCGGACCCGCTTATCCGTGGGTGAGCTTTTTGTATTTGATTCGGTGTGGCTGGGCGGCGTCGGCCCCCAGGCGGCGCTTTCGGTCAACTTCATACTCCTGATAGTTGCCCTCAAACCACACCACCTGACTGTCGCCCTCAAACGCCAGCATGTGCGTGGCAATGCGGTCCAAAAACCAGCGATCGTGGCTGATCACCACCACGCAACCGGCAAATTCCAGTAGCGCGTCTTCCAGGGCGCGGAGCGTGTCCACGTCAAGGTCGTTCGTGGGTTCGTCGAGCAGCAGCACGTTGCCGCCACTGCGAAGCAACTTGGCCAAATTCACCCGGTTGCGTTCGCCACCCGAGAGATCTTTGACGCGCTTTTGCTGGTCGCCGCCCTTGAAACCGAAACCACCTACGTAGGCGCGCGAGGACACCTGGCGCTTGCCAATCTCCAGAAAGTCGGCGCCCTGAGCGATTTCGTCGTACACGCTGGTTTCAATGCTGAGCGTGTCGCGCGATTGATCCACGTGCGCGAGCTTCACGGTGTCGCCGATCACCAGTTTGCCGCTGTCGGGCTTTTCCAAACCGGTGAGCATGCGAAACAAGGTGGTCTTGCCGGCGCCGTTGGGACCGATCACGCCCACGATGCCGCCGCGGGGCAAGGTAAAATTGAGGTTTTCAATCAGCAGCCGATCGCCGTAGCCCTTCTTGAGCCCTTCAGCTTTCACCACCAATTCGCCCAAACGCGGCCCGGGGGGAATGTTAATTTCGATGGCTTCTTCCCGCTTTTCGGTTTCTTGCGCCACCAACTTCTCGTAGGCCGACACACGCGCCTTGCTCTTGGCCTGCCGCGCCCGCGGCGAAGCGCGCACCCATTCAAGTTCGCGGGCCAGCGTGCGTTGGCGGGCCGATTCGGTCTTTTCCTCTTGTTGTAGCCGCTTGCCCTTTTGATCCAGCCACGAAGAGTAATTGCCCTGCCAGGGAATGCCCTCGCCGCGGTCGAGCTCTAAAATCCATCCGGCCACATTGTCGAGAAAGTACCGATCGTGGGTGATGGCCACGATGGTGCCCGGAAACTCCTGTAGGTGGTGCTCAAGCCACGCCACGCTCTCGGCGTCAAGATGGTTGGTGGGTTCGTCCAGCAGCAGCAAGTCGGGGCGTTCAAGCAACACCTTGCACAAGGACACGCGGCGGCGTTCACCACCAGAAAGCTTCGTGACGTCGGCCTCAGAAGGCGGCAAACGCAAAGCGTCCATCGCAATTTCGAGCGTGCGATCCAAATCCCACGCGTTGGCGGCGTCGATCGCGTCTTGCAGCTTGCCTTGCTCTTCGAGCAGCTTGTCCATGTCTTCAGGCGACATCTCTTCGGCGAACTTGGCGTTCACCTCGTCAAAGCGCTTGAGCAGATTTTTCACCGGCGCCACGGCGTCTTCCACGTTGCCCAGCACGTTCTTGCTGGGATCAAGCTGAGGCTCTTGTGGCAGGTATCCAATCTTGATGCCATCAGCAGGCCGAGCTTCGCCAATGAAGCCCTTGTCCACGCCAGCCATAATGCGCAGCAAAGTGGATTTGCCAGCGCCGTTGGATCCCAGCACGCCAATTTTGGCGCCCGGAAGAAACGACAAATAAATGTCTTTAAGAACCTGTTTGTTGGGCGGGTGAACCCGTCCCAGCTTCTGCATCGTGTAGATGTACTGAGGACCCATGAGCCGCGGATGTTAGCCTAAAGGGCCAGCACCACAACCCCCGCGCACACAAGAGCGGCCCCCAGAGCTGTGGCAGGCGTCTGACGTTGTCGCAGGATCACCCACGCGTAGAGCACCGTGAGGGTGGCCGCCAATGAGGAAACCGGCGCCACCACCGTCATCGGCGCGTGGCGCTGGCCAAGCGCCACCGAAACGAAGCCCACGGTTTCGGCCACGCCGGCGATGAGAACAAAGCGCCACACCCCCGCCGGCGGACGCGCCAAAGACACGCCCACCCCGCGCGCCAATGGCGCTCCCAGAACCACGCACAAAACGTAAATCGCCGAAGAAGCGGCAAACGGCCCCAAAGCTGGTGCCACCTCACCGTAAAGCGGAATCATGACGCCAAAGCCCACGGATCCGACGCCAGCCGCCAGCACCGCCCAGAGCCCCCGCCGCCGTCCCTCAAGCGAAGCGTCCGCTTGGCGGGTGGACGTGACCGCCACAACCATCACGCCGGCGCACACCAACAAAGCGCCCAGGTAGTCTGGCGGCGTAGGCCGCTCGCCCAGCGCCAGCACCGAAACGCCAGACGCCACCAACGACCAACTAGACACAACGGGCACCGCCACCGTGAGGTCAGCTTTTTCAAAGGCCCAAAACATGCCGAAGTACCCTGCCAACCCCGTCAGCGCCGCAAGGCCCAACAACCACACATGCCGGGTCGCGAACGGCTCCGAGGGGTGATCCAACCCCAACGACACCAAGGCCGACACCACGGCACCCACCACCAAAGCCCATAGCAAGGCCCGGGGCGCGCCTATCAGGCGGCCACAGCGTTGAATGAACACGTTGGCCACAGCCCAGCTTAAGCTGGTGAGCAAGGCAAAGGCGATTCCGACAATCACCTCGGCTTCTTATCAGATCGGCCGACGAATGCGTTCTTCAAGCAAAGTGCGAATGCGTTGGCCGCCCTTGAAGCTCAGGTGGTCGATCAGATGCACCTCGCCCTCGTTGTCTTCCACGCAAAGCTGCTGTTGGCCATCGATGTACACAGCCCACACGCGCCGAAGTTCGTCGTAGCGCCAGTTGCGCAAACCCC
>JBBSJE010000467.1:0-3486 GCA_038257535.1 Polyangia bacterium | reverse complement strand
GATTCCCTCACGAAAACAGGCGCCAAAACGACGACCGAAAGAAACGCCGGCTGCCGTCCAGGTGAAGATGGTTGTGGTGCCGTTTGTCCCAGTCGGGCGTCAACATGACGCTGAACGTTCGCTCGCTACGCAGACGCGTCACCAACGCGCGCAAGAACTGCTCTTCGGGACTTCGTGGGTTGAATCCCATCTTCACGTAGTGCCGTTTTACATTTATCCGCGAGCCATTTTTCAACACAAACCCTGAAACGTCGATGGCATTGCCCAAGGCGTGTTCGCTCAAGGTTCCCGCTGTGCCGGCAACGCGCCGGCAAACGTAAGTGCCCAAATGCTCGATTTTTTTCACTGGCTGTTTAAGCCACGTCTGCGCGGTCTCCTGCACAATGGTTTCGAAGGCCACCATGCGCAAAGCAAAGCCCGCGTTCACATGCAGCGCTTTGGGGTAGCGAATGCCGGTGCTGCCCCGAAACACGCGAACGCCGTCGGGAACGTGGCATGTGATGCCCTGCTTGGTGGCCGTCGCCGCCACCGGGGCCAACCGATAACGCACACCCGCCTTTGTGAGGGCAGCTATATTGTCCGCATCCGAAGGCTCAGTAGCGAGCTCGGTCTGCGGTGGTTGAGCCCAGGTGGCAGGGCTTGCGTCTGAGTGGGGCGCCGACATGCGGCAGGCTGAAAGCCAAACGAACGTAATTGTCAGCAAGCGTCTCAAGGTTAAATTCATTCTGCACACGCAAGCTCCTGCTGCCACAACGCAGGTTGACATGGTCAGAAGGTGAAGACGCCGGATTGCGGGTCGGTGCCGTTAAGGCTTCCGGGTTTCGCACACCGCCCGCCCAATCACCTCGTAAAGCTGATCGGGCGTTGGCGTGGTCAATCCGGCCGCGCGCGCGTCTCGAAACGCCCGCTCGATGCCCACGTCGCGTCTAAACGCCGCCCCGCCGCAGATGCGCATTCCGGCATCCAAGACGTCGTTGGCAGCCTCGGACGCCGCCACTCTACATTCCAGCACGCGCACCAACGCAGCGCTTTTGCCGTGCTCGAGCGCCGCAAGGGCATCAAGCCAAAAAGCACGCGCTTGATCGGTGGCAATGCGCATGCGGGCCACATGCTCACGCACCACGGGCAATTGCGCCAAGGAGGCGTCGCCACCGGGATAACGGGTGTCAGAAACATGCGCAATCACGCGCGCCACCGCGCCTTCCATAAGACCCACGCAACACCCCGCACTCATCACAGCAAACAGCGGCAACACGGTGTCATTGATGATGCGTTGACCTTCGCCATCGCGACCCAATCGGTTCGATTCGCCAACGATCGCGGCCTCAGCCACGATGTGACGAGCGTCGTTGCCACGCAGGCCTAGACCATCAAGCGTTTCAATCACGGATAGGTTGGCGGTTTCGCGCGGCACCAGCCACAGCGTGGATTCCTTGGCCCCGTCCACCGCACGCGACGACCACACAAAGCTGTGGGCGTGGTGGGACGCGGTGACGCCACACTTGCGGGCGTCCAGGCGAATGCCCGAATCAACCCGCGTCGCGGACGAGTTGGGCTCCCAAAACCCCAAGCGAGATGTGCCCTCATTCAAAGCCAGGGCGCAAAGGTGCTGCCCCGACGCAATCTGCCGGCGCACCTGCGTGGGTCCCAGCATTTCAACCACCGCCGCCGCCGCATAATGCATGCAAACCACCATGGCCGTGGATCCGCAGTCACGCGCCAACCGCTCAACCACCAGCGCCGCCTCACGGGCGCCCAGCCCCATGCCCCCGACTTCGGGGCTGCAAACCAAGCCCATAAGCCCGGCTTTTCCCATGGCCTCTAGGGCCTGCGAAGGGAACTCGCCCCGGCGATCCACGACGTCGGCCTGCCCCGCCACCGGGCCTTGTGCCACATCCGCCAGAAGTTCTAAATACTTTGCCACCTGCACCCTCCACAAGGCGCGTACAACCCCGGCACCTTTTCGGGCCTTTCCGTGCCCGTTTAGGAATCAATCGGAAAGGATCTCCAGTATTTCCCGCGAAAAGCGTCCCGTCAATGGAATTGCACCTACACGCAACCCGTTACCATGGGACCACGAGACACAACGCAAAAACGCCCGCCAGGTCAGCAAGGCAACCTCACGGGCGTTTGTGGCGGCGTGGCCGCAACCAGCTAGAAGTCGAACTTCTCGAAGCTGTTCAAGTCTTTGCACGCCTCGATCAGTCGATCGGCCATGCCTTGTTCACCCAAGAACGTCCACGCACGGGGATCGATGCGCTTCTTGTTGGGTTGATCGGGGCCTTCGGGATTGCCCAGCTGGCTGTGAAGATAGCCATCGTACTTGTCCATGTACTGTTTCACGGGACGCGTGAACGCCCACTGGGTGTCGGTGTCGATGTTCATCTTCACAACGCCGTAAGACACCGCTTCGCGTATCTCTTCGGGCGTGGACCCCGAGCCGCCGTGGAACACGAAGTGAACGGGCTTGTCAGAGCCGGTCTTGCGTTCGGCTTGGATGTGCTTTTGCGAGTTGTTCAAGATGTCGGGGCGCAGCTTCACGTTGCCCGGCTTGTACACGCCGTGGGTGTTGCCAAACGAAGCGGCCACGGTGAACTTGCCCGCCGGCGACAGCGCGTCGTAGGCCTGCAAAACCTCCGAAGGCTGCGTGTACAGACGCGAGCTATCCACGCCGGAATTGTCAACACCGTCTTCTTCACCACCGGTGACGCCCAACTCAATCTCCAGCGTCATGCCCAAAGGTGCCATGCGCTGCAAAGTGTTGCGACAGATCTCCAGGTTTTCGCCCAGCGACTCCTCTGACAAGTCGAGCATGTGCGAGGAGAACAAAGGCTGCTTTTCTTTTGCGAAAAACTGTTCGCCAGCGGTGAGCATGCCATCGATCCAAGGCAACAACTTCTTCGCAGCGTGATCAGTATGTAAGATCACGGCCACGCCGTAGACCTTTGCCATCTCACGAACGTGCAGGGCCCCGCTGATGGCACCCGCGATCGAGGCCTGATGGGCGCCATTGTCCAGGAACTTGCCAGCCACAAATTGCGCGCCGGTGTGCGAGAATTGAATGATGACGGGCGACTTGGAACGGCGAGCCGCTTCCAACGCCGCGTTCATCGACGAGGTGCCGATCACGTTAACGGCAGGCAGAGCGCAGGCGGCGCTTTGGCAGTAGTCAAAAAGTTCCGTTAGTGCAGTGCCGGTGACAACACCGGGCTTCAGCTTGAGTTTTTGCATCGCGTTTTGCTTTTCCTTTGAGCCAGTCTTGGCGTTGTTCAAAGCATCTATATCACCCGACGTGGCCCAGCGGAGGGGAAAGCGGCATGGGTTCGTGTCGGTTTCGGAACGCGGTCAGGGAAGCGGCAAAATCCCGAGAAGCGCTGCGGCAAGGACGATTCACTAGGGTGGCATGGCGCTTGCCCTAGCAAAAGTACAAACACGAGAAAGGGCCTTACATATGCACAACTCCAACGTAAAACGTTGCCTTTGGGG
>JBBSJE010000466.1:0-3537 GCA_038257535.1 Polyangia bacterium | reverse complement strand
GCGACGTGTACTCGCTGGGCATCACCTTCTACGAGATCTTGACGGGCCAGCCGCCGTTCGACGCCAAGTCGATGACGGATCTGTTTGCCAAACACATGGCCGCGGCCCGCCCACCTATTTCGGAACATTTGGCGCCATGGCGGCTGCGGCGGTTGATCGCGGAAATGATGGACGCCGACCCCTTCCGCCGCCCCGCAACTTACGAAGAGCTACTTGAACGCTTGATGGCCCTGCGACCAAAACCTGTGGTGGCAGGAGGCGTGCCTGCACGGGCCACGGCGCTAGCGATCGATTTGGGCTTGGTGGCGGTGGTGAGCGAAGTCATCAACAGCACCCTCAGCCTCAACGATCGCATCGGCAGCCTCACGGCTCTCACGGTGTTGGCCACCTACTATCTGGTGAGCCACCGGCTTTGGCAGCGCACCATTGGCAAGCGCATGCTGAATCTCAAGCTGCAGGGCACCGACCGCACGGCGAATCTGCCGCGTCTGATCTTGCGCTTCGCGGTTGAATTCTGGGCGCCGATTATGGCGGTGGCCATGATCTCACTTCAAATGGGCGCCGCCAGCGGCGTGGTTGATCTGGGCTCAGCCACGGATCAATTGGGCGCAATGGTGGGCGTAAGCAAGATTCCCGTGTTGGAAGAGGCCACCCAGCCTTTGATGCGGCGCTTGCTGCTGCCCAACGTCGTGCTGGTGATCCCGTGGATCAGCGGCTTCTTGTTGGCCTTGTTCGACGACAATCGCCAAGCTCTTCACGACCGCGCGTCGCACACCAAAGTGGTGTACGCCGTGGGCGAAGACTAAAGCTCGAATCCGCGTTCGCCACTGCAGCACACGCGGCTGCACGTACTCGACGCTTCGAAAGCAAGAAGGGCCCACCCGCAAAGGTGAGCCCCACTTGAAGCGGCAAATTCCGCTAGTTTTAACGCTTGGAGAATTGGAAGCGTTTACGAGCGCCAGGCTGACCGTACTTCTTGCGCTCTTTTTTGCGCGCGTCGCGGGTCATGTAGCCGGCTTTCTTAAGGGCGCCCCGCAACTCGGGGTTGAACTGCGTGAGGCAGCGTGAAATGCCGTGGCGAATGGCGGCGGCTTGGCCAGAGAGGCCGCCACCTTTGACCGAACAAACCACGTCCATCTTGTCGATGGTTTCGGTGAGCTCAAGCGCTTGGCGAAACACCATGCGCGAGGTCTCGCGACCGAAATAATCTTCTAGCGAACGCTTGTTGATGGAAACCTTGCCTTCACCAGGCTGGATCCAAACGCGCGCCACCGCTTCTTTGCGGCGACCAGTGGCATAGAAATTCTTGTCAGGCATCGGGCGTGGACTCCAAAAGGACTAAAATGCGAGGGGCTTAGGCTGCTGAGCTGTGTGCGGATGCTCGGTGCCCGCATACACTTTCAGCTTCTTGTAAATGCGACGACCCAGAGGGCCCTTGGGCAACATGCCCCATACGGCGCGTTCGATCAGGTCGGTGGGCCGACGCTCGTTGAGCTGCTCGGCCGAGTACGACTTGAGACCGCCTGGGAACAAGGTGTGGTCGTAGTAAGTTTTTTTGGACCACTTGTTGCCCGTCAATTTGACTTTGTCGGCGTTGAGAACAACAACGAAGTCACCGGAATCTTGATGAGGAACGAAGCTGGCGCGGTGTTTGCCGCGAAGAACGTGCGCAATTTTGGTGGCGGCACGGCCCAGGGTGAGTCCGTTCACGTCGGCCACGTACCACACGCGGTCGACGGGTTCGGCCGTGATGGTTTTGCGATGGAGCACTGGTGCTGAAGGCATGAGGCGCGTTTTCTACTCGTGGGCGTTGGCAATGTCAAACCGATCTTGGGGGGGAACAGAGCGAAAACGCTCGATTTGTTGCTTTGACGCCCCAAGGGCAAATTCGCAACGCGTCATTGCTTAAGGAAGCGGCCCAGCGCTTGGCACGCGGCGGCCACCCGTTCGTCGCTTTCGATCAATGAAAACCGAACGTGGCCTTCGCCGCCGGGACCAAAACCTACGCCGGGCGCCACAGCCACGCCGCATTCTTCAAGCAGCTTCGAGGCGAAGGCAACGGCGCCGTTGGTGGCATGGGCGTCAGGAATCTTGGCCCATACAAACATGGTGGCTGTGGGCGCCGCCACCGGCCAGCCCGCCGCGTTGAGCGCCTGCACCAGCACTTGGGCGCGGTGCTTGTACACCGTACAGATGTTGCGAACATCGGCCTCACAGTCGCGCAGCGCCGTGGCCGCCGCCAATTGGTTGGGCGCAAAGATGCCGTAATCCATGTAGCCCTTCATGGTGGTGACGCTGCCAACCAACTCGGGGTTGCCCACGGCGAAGCCCACCCGCCAGCCGGGCATGTTGTAGCTTTTGGAAACCGTGAAGTACTCGATCGCCACGTCCCGGGCGCCCGGCACTTCAAAAATGCTGGGCGCGCGCCCCCCATCAAAAACCAGGTCGGCGTAAGCCAAGTCTGAAATCACCCATAAGGATTCGCGCTTGGCCAGCGCAACCACGCGGCGATAAAATTCCAAATCGGCCACCGCGGTGGTGGGGTTGTGAGGAAAGTTTACGATCAGGCCTTTGGGCTTGCGGGGCGCGCGCGCCAAAGCGGCTTCAATTTCGGCGAAGTGGTCCAACCCTGGGGCCACCCGAACCGGAAAAGGTTCCCCCCCCGCGATCAAGACGCCGAAACGATGAATGGGATAGCCGGGGTCGGGGCTAAGCACGCCGTCGCCTTGGCCTACGATGGCCAACAACAGATGTCCGATGCCCTCTTTCGAGCCAATCGTGACCACGGCCTCAGTGTCAGGATCAAAGGTTTGGCCGTAGCGGCGTTGGTACCAATCACAGATCGCTTGCCGAACCTCGGCAAGTCCTTTTGACGGCATGTAACGCTGAAAGCCGGGTTTGGCGACCTCGGCAGCAAGCCTTGCCACAACCGCGGGCGGCGTGGGGCCATCGGGATTGCCCAGGCCGAAATCGTAGATTTCCCTGCCTTCGGCGCGCAGACGAGATTTCAATTCGTCGACGCGACCCAGGACATAGGGTGGCAGGAGTTTTAGGCGTTCGAAACGGGATTGGCCGGACATCGTGAGGGACGGGAAAATACCGGAATCCTGTGCAACCAGGAAAAGAATTCCACGACCCGGAGTCGCAAGCTGGTCAGGTCAGATGCGAATACAGGTAATGCGCCACACGCGCCCACACCCGCTCACGCACCTGCGCGTCGCCTATCTGATGCGTTGTGCCAGGCAAGGGGAGAAAGTCGAATTGGCACCCTTGCCGGTGCAACGCGTCCGCGAGCTTGAGCGAATGAAACAGGTAAACGTTGTCGTCAGCGGTGCCGTGGATCAGCAGCAGCGGCCGCGACAAGGTGTTCGCGTAGGTGAGCAAGTTGCCCTCGCGGTACGCATGCGGCGCGGCTTCAGGCAAATCGAGATAGCGCTCAGTGTAGTGCGTGTCGTAGTCGTGCCAGTCAACAACCGGGGCGCCCGCCACCGCAACTTTGAACACATCGGGTCGGCGCAGCACGGCCAACGCCGACAT
>JBBSJE010000465.1:0-3557 GCA_038257535.1 Polyangia bacterium | reverse complement strand
CACATGGGCGAGTTTTTCTGGTATTTCTCTTCGGACAAAGCCAAGCAGACGCTGGGTTTTGAAGTGCGGGAAGCGTCGGAGACCTTGTTCGACACCATCGCATATCTGCGCACCCACTTTTTGGGCGGCTCAAAAGCGCTGAGCGCCTAGGTCTAGCGAAAGCGAAGGCCGGTGGAGGCGTCACACGCGCATTCGCAACGCCCCGGGCAGCACCTGCCACGTGGCGGGCAGGGTGCCGGGGGTTTCTCCGTCCACCTCAATCAGCGGCTTGCACAAGGGGTCCACGGGCGCGATGTGCACCTGTTGAGCGGAGCGGCTTTCGATGCGTTCGATGCTTAGGTGGCTGCCGTTGTAGAGCCGATGGATCTTGGTGGCCACGGTTCCCAACCCCAGATCGCCCACGATGACAAGTTCAAGCCGCCCACTGTTGAGCGTGGCGGTTGGGCAAATCTTCATGCCGCCACCAAAGTATTTCCCGTTGCCGATGGCGCCCATCATCACGGTGCGCCTGACAGGTGTCTCGTTGTTGACGCTGATCTGCACCTCGACGTTGTCGTATCCCAGTAGGGTGCGTACGGTGGCACCCAGGAACGCGGCTTTTGCCCCAAGTTTCTTTGAGGCCTGATTCGCTCTGTTGGCCACGGCCGCCGAGAAGCCAAACGACGACACGTTAATGAAGTGACGTTGCAGCGGCTGATCATCGGCGTTGATAAACTTCACCAGACCCACGTCAACGGCCACGGCCTTGGTGTCGTGGATGTGTTTGGCGGCTTCGCCCACATTCTTGGACCCGTTGATGGTGCGGCAAAAGTCGCCGCCCGTGCCCCGCGGGATGAGCGCCAGCTCGGTGGAATCGGGGGCGCCCGCGGCCATCAATCCGTTGACCACCTCGTTGAGAGTGCCATCGCCCCCCACAGCCACCACCAGGGCGCGGCCTTGACGAGCGGCGTTTTCGGCAATGTCCTGGGCATGCCCCGCACACTCCGTCATGCGGGTGTCGAAGGCGCCCAGCCCATCGGCGATGGCGCGCGCCATACGGGCCCACGCGGCTTCTGAAAGGCCCGCGCCTGAGCGGGGGTTTACGATGAGAAGGGGCTTGTCTTGGTGCATCAGCGAAAGGGGGAGCGTGCACCTTAGCATCAGCCGGCGGGGGCCCGAAAGCGAGTTTAAGGCTCTTGCAGGCTCAACGGCCCCAGGTAATCCTTCTTGCCCAAGGGCACGCCATTGTGGCGCAAGATCGCGTAGATGTGGCTTATGTGAAAGAAGAAATTGGGGGTGGCGTGTTCTAGGAAATACGCCTCACCCGACATCACCTTGCCCTGCCAGCGGGGCTGCGAAATCACTTTGGTGCCCGCGCCCTCGAAGTCTTGGGCGGTGAACCCCTCCAGGTAGGCAATCACATCCGTGATGCGGGTGCGCAGATCGGCCAGCGTTTTTTCGTCGTCGGCGTGCTTGGGAGCCTCTTTGCCGGAAAGTCGCGAGGCCATCAGTTTGGCCGTGTCCGACGCAATCTGCACCTGGGTGGTAAACGGCAGTTGGTCAGGGGCCAACCGGCAACTCAGAAACACATTCGCGTCAAAAGGTTTGCTTTGGGCATAAGCCTCAGCTGCATCGAACCACTTGGTGGCTTGATGCAGCTGCTTTTTCATTTGGCACAGAACTTTGAAGTACATGGGCAGCAGCTTAGCCTGCCGCAGCCAACTTAGATCGTTACGTTCACGTTATACGTGCTGTCGCCCGAAATCGCCGTGCCGGTCACGGTGGTTGCGCCAGGTTTGCGCCTGACGAGGCCACCACCGGCGTCTTCCAGCTGTCCTGAGAACATGAGGTTCAAGTTGACGCTGCCTTTGAGTCCGTCAGTCATCTCGAAGCGGCCCGAAAGACCGCCGCTAAACGTGCCCGTGGGGATCTTCGTCAGCTTCAAATTCAGCGTGGGTTGCGCGGCCGCATCCATGGCCGTGTTGTAGATGATCTCGATGGTCTTGCCGTCTTCGTCTACCACGATCTTGCCGTCAGAATAGTCGGTCATGCCCACCTGCAGGCGCATGCCCTTATTGTCTGAGGCGCCCTGATCCACTTGGCCGCTTATGACAAGCGTTCCTCGGTCTTCGCCCATTGTTGTCTGGTTGGGAATGTTGGCGCTAGAGGCGGCGTTGAAGCCGTCAAACCCCAGCTTCAGGGATTTCCCGATGGACGGGTCCAACCCGAGGTACGCGCGGCGGGCCGCCTCGTCAGAACCGATTTCATCATCCGAGCCGCAACCAACCGGGGCGATAGCGACCAAAGCACAGAACAGTAGCGCGTTGCTGCGCGAGCGAAGTTTGACAATGTTGTGATGAGACATGCGCATCCCATCGGGACCCGGCTCGTTGCCCTAAAGGAGGGTTGTCATAAGCGCACTTGCCACCACACTGCCACAAGCTGGCCGGCGTGTGTGCGGACCCGTCGTTAACTTACAGGCAAACACCCAGGGCCAATGGGCGCAAACGTCTTGTAGGTCAAGATGAACTCCTGATGCCCTAACTCTTCACTTTTGCTCGGTTGCCCACGCACCACATCAAACACCCGATCGTAGATTTCGCGCCCCACCTCTTGCAAGGTGGCTTGGCCCTCAAGCACGGCTCCCGCGTTAACGTCCATGTCTTCGGACATACGCTTGAACGTTTCGGGGTTGCCGCACACCTTGATCACGGGGCTGATCGCGCTGCCCACCACGCTGCCGCGGCCGGTGGCAAACAAAATCACATGGCTGCCGCAAGCAATCAGCTCCACGATTTCTGCGTTGTCAGAGATGTTGGGAAAGCCGAAACGCACTTCACCATCAGGCACAACGTCTAGCAAATACAAACCACCCTTGGGCGGCACGTCAGCGGGTTTGATCAACCCGTCAATCGGGCGGCTGCCGCTTTTCGCATAAGCGCCGATGCTCTTTTCCTCTTGCGTGGTGAGCTGCCCTTCGGCGTTGCCGCTGGCAAAGCTGCCGTGGCCCAAAACCTCGTAGTAATCGCGTGCCTTTTGCACACTGGCCACCACGTGACTCGCCAGCTCGGGCGTGACGCAGCGACGTGCCAGCAGCGCTTCGCAGCCGATAAGTTCGCCGGTTTCCTCAAAGATGCACGCGGCGCCAGCTTCGCTCAGGCGATCAAATGCCAAGCCAATGGCCGGGTTTGCGGTGATGCCGCTGGTGGCGTCGCTGCCGCCGCAGATCGTGCCTACAATCAGCTCTGACACATGCATCGCAACGCGCGGGGCATTTAGGCACGTGGTCGCTTGTGCCTGCACCCACGCGCGGCCCTGATCGATCGTGGCGCGCGTGCCGCCCTGTTCTTGAATCACCAGCAGGGCCGCTGGCCGTCCGCTTTCGGTGATGTGATTCAGCAAGCGTTGCCGCGCAAAGCTTTCGCAACCCAAGCTCACCAGCAACACCGCGCCCACGTTTGGGTGGGTGCACAACCGCTCGAGCATCTTGTGCGCGTAACTATTGGGATAACACCCGGGAAAGCCGATCACGTGTACGCCTTGTTCGCGAAACGGCGTCTGGATCTCGCGCGCCACGT
>JBBSJE010000464.1:0-3576 GCA_038257535.1 Polyangia bacterium | reverse complement strand
GCGGTCCAGGCTTCGTACCAGGGGCTGCGGCGGCCGGGTCGCAACCGCACGATCTTCCGCGGCTGCTGTGGATCGTCGAGATCGTTGAAGCCAAGCGCCATGCCGAAATGCGCGCCTGCTTCCGGCGCAAAGCCGTCCGCACCCACGGCCTTCCAGGGCACGAACCAGGCTTGTTGCCGCTGCGCGCCCGTGTTGCTGCTGGTGATCACGATGCCGCGGCGTTGCTGCAACTCTTGGCGCGGCAGCACGCGGGCTTGCCACTCCCAGGGCGCCGCCCAGCCGAAGCGCAAGTTGCGCGACGGAGACCCGGCACCGAAGGGGCTTTGGATCTCAGTGGCATCGCGGGTGATCGACCAGCCCGCGTTCACGAACATTTCGGCGGGCTGAGATTTCCATATCGCGCCTGGTGCGTGTCGGCTCAACAGAACGGAGATGGCATCGAACGAGGCAAGATCGTCTTTGTCGGAGGCGGCCACGGCCACGTCGTCTTCCAACTCGAAGAACAAATGAAGGCCAGCCTCGTCATGTGCGGCCCACACCGCCACCTTGGCGTGGCTGGCTTTCGCTTCGCCCACCACGTCATCGGGAGCAGCCAGGAAAAAAGGCTTCGCGCGTTCGCGAACGCGTGCCCACTCCGCTGCGCGAACACCGCCGGTCTGCAACTTCTTCGCGTCTTGTGGCTGCAGCGCCACGGCTTGCAAGGCAAAGGCTGAAGGGGCTTCGCCGCTAGGCAAAGCCTTGATCGTCTGCAATCGGGCCACAGGCACCTCGTAAGCCGGCGCGGCCGTCTTCTGTTTGAGATCTTCAACCACCACGTGAACCGGTATGGCCGTACGGCTTTGCCCCCGCGTGTTCGTCGCTAGCACCGTGAAGGCATGGGCCGCGGGGGTGGCCAGCGCCCGTAGGGGCATGCGTAGGCGCAAGGGATCTGTTTGTTCCTTCCGTGCGCGATGGGCCACGATCTTGCCGCCATCAAACACGATGAGGGTTTGCCAATCGTCAAACTTCGTCAGATCGATCGCAAGCTGCAAAGGTTTGCCAGGCGCCAACAAATTCCCACCCACCTCGGTAAGAAAGCGCCCTGAAGCGTTTTCGTTCACGATGGGTCCAAGCTTCTCGAAGCCAACCGTGATGGGGCTGTCATAGGTGGCGAGCCCTCGGTAAAGGATCGCGAGAGTTTCGTCGGCAACCCAGCTTGCGATCTGGCGATCGCCTGCAAATTCCTCATGCGGGGCGATGGGCACAAGGCCCGAGCGCCACGCCAAATCGTCTGCCAACCAGCCGCTTTCGAGCGGTAGCTTCACCAGTTCCACAGGGCCCTTGCGAGGATCACCTTGAGGGGCCGTTAGAGCTGGCAGGCGCGCCGCCACCATGCGCTCGAAGAACACCATTTGATAGTCGAAGATGCGCCCCACTTCGTGGCCCTTGTTCTGCTCTGCCAGCCACGCCCAGCGCGCGCCGCGACGACGAGCCGCCGCCACCTGCGCCCGCACGGGATCCACGCGCTGCGCTTCGGTGAGGTTGTCGCCACGCAGGTTGTCTAGCGGGCCAATGACGATGAAGCCGGGCACCTCTAGCGCGGCGTCGGGAGGCTCAACGGACATATGCCCCACGTTCATGGCGAACGCGATTGCGCGCGAAGGCGCATGCATAACAAGGTTGTACGACGTGGCACCGCCGTTCGAGTTGCCCAGGCTTACGAAAGTCAGGTGCGCCAACTCGGGGTGAACGCCGAAGGCCGCAAATTCTTCGAAGGCCTTGAAGATGCGTGCCGCAAGCTTCTCCTTGATTTGGTTGCCTGGCATGCTGTGCAAACCCACGAGACCGAAATCCATCCTTGCGGCGAACGCGCGAAAAGTTCTGTCGCGGGTGAACTGTCGGTTGTCGCCACCCACGCCACCGGGGTTGCCATTGATGAACAGGCCGCGCACGGGGCGCGCGCTCGGGGGCAGCCACAGTGCCAACATGCTCACGCCATCGGCCGCGCGAAGTTCATAAAGGTTACGTGCGGGATCGAAGCGAAGCTGCGCGCCATCGCTCGCGGTCCTTTCAATAGGGTCTGCCTTATTGGCAGCGTCAGCGGGTGCGACGCAAACGATTAAACTTAGGGCCCACAACGCCCGCCACGAAACGCCTTTGAAGAAACGCATGGGCACACGCTAGCCGCTTCATTGTAGGAGAAACGTAAAAAGTGGTGAATTTGGCCTTCATCCGACGAAGCCACTTCGGTAGGCAACTTCGTTGACGCCGGGCCAATTGACAAATTTTCCTGCCAATGAAAGCTCCTGGCCTATGGTCAACGAACTGAAAAATTATCAGGTGAACATTCTTCGAGCGCGCACGGGTCCCTGCAGGACCCTCACGCTTGAACTGATGGAATCTTTCGACAAGATGTCGCACGCCACTTTGTTTTTTTACGAAGAGTCACCCAGCGATTTGGGAATGGCAAACCGAGACACCGGTATGCTGGTGGTGAATTTGCCGTTGGCCGATTTTCAACCCATGTATCACGTGCTGCAGAGCGAGAAGCCCGCATTTGTGAACTGGCGCCTTGAACCCGGCAACGACAAAATCATCAGCTTCAGCCTATCCACTTCGCGCGAACCGCTGGGCGAAGGCTTCGCCGACAACTCCCCATAAGGATCTTCGGGGATGAGCCACGCGCACTTGCTAGCTCACCGACGCCCGCGCCGCTTCCTCGCGCAGCATTGCGAACAAGTCGGTGCTGCCGGGATCGCAGCCCTGCTGAGTGAGCAACGTTGTGATCTGACCGCGATGATGGGTCTGGTGATTGAAGACGTGGGCCACCGCCCACCAGAGCAAAGCCTCCTGCTTCTGCCCTAGGCGCATGTACACGAGCGGAGCGGCGAGCTGATCGTGGTTGAGCTCGGAAGCCCAGGCCGAGAGTTCGTCGTCAGTAAGCGCTCGCTCCCGGCGAAGATCCTCGAAATCGACATAGAGCTCCTGGTCAAGCGACCGGATGCCTGGGCCCATGAACTCGTCCGGGATTCTCACGCCCTTGAAGCGTGCCAGCCAAACCCGGTCGGCGACTAGAAGGTGGTTGAACGTGCCGTGAATCGACTTGAAGAAAGCGCCGCGGTCGCGCTTGCGTTCTTCGTCACTCAGTGTGGCGGCAAGCCCGCAGAGCTTTTCGTTCATCCAGTGGTTGTAGCGAGCGGAGGCGCTCAGCCATTCGGGACTCATCATCATGGCAACAGTACGGGGGAGCTTTGGCGTTGGCAACGATTCTCACGTAAACAACCACAAGGCTTCTCGTGGCACTACCGGCTGTTTAGGTTTTTCGTTGTGGCAACGCCAACGCCACGCCACCCAGCACCGCAGTGCCTGAAAGCATAAGCCGAGGGCTGATGCTTTCGTGTAGGAAGGCCACGGCGGCAAGGGCGGCGATCACCGGCACAGTCAGCTGCAATAGAGCCGCTTGTGTTGCTGTGAGTCCGCGCAAGGCGCGGTACCAAATTACATAGCCCAATCCTGAGGCAATCGCCCCCGACACCACCGCCAATGCAATCCCCATGGATGACGGTGTCGGCGTGTGGGGCGCGGTCAATGCCCAGG
>JBBSJE010000463.1:0-3578 GCA_038257535.1 Polyangia bacterium | reverse complement strand
GCCTCGTACTTAGCGGCCCTGGACGCTGGAGCGAATGTGTCGGTAGCGGCGTCCCGTCTGAGCCGCGCCAGTGATGCCATGAAAGTTCTGCTGGACGACATGGTTGATTTCAATCGCACCATGCTTGGGTTGGGCCTAAACATCGCGTTGGCTGACATCGACCTGGCGACCGTGCTTGCCGACGAACTCGAACAGCTGCGCGCAGCACACCCGGGCCACCAACTCGAGCTGGAGGTGGTTGGTGACGCCCGCGGCCACTGGGACGGACCGCGCTTGCAGCGCGGACTTCGCAATCTGATCTCGAACGCCATAAAGTACGGGACGCCGGGCGCGCCAGTCCGGACGGTCATTGTTGGCGAGACGGCCGATGTCCGCTTCGAGGTCACCAACAGCGGGCCCACCATCGAGCCATCGGCCCTGGACCATATTTTCGACCCGCTCAAGCGGGGCTCCGCAGCGGAAGACCACGCGGACGGCGGTCTAGGGCTCGGACTGTTTATCGTGCGCGAAGTTGTCCGCGCGCACGGGGGCGAGGTCGATGTGCGTTCCGCCGCGGGCGTCACCGTGTTCGATGTTCGCCTGCCTCGCAGCAACCAAAGCCCTGCCGCGTGAAGACGTTCGAAACGGCCGCGGCCGCTGGTGAGGCGGCCGCGGGTGCGCATGGCGATGCCATGTCGCAAGTTCGTATGAACTTACACCGCTTCGGCAGCGGCGCGCGTGCGGCGTGGTTTGGTAGCCGCGCCGTTGCTGGCCTTGGCCCCCTTGGTGGCCAATTTGCCGGCGCCCTTGGACACGGTGATCGCCTTGCCCTTGGATGCGGCGCTCTTGAGGGCTTCGGCCTTGTCAGTCTTTTCCCAGGTGAACCCCGCTTCGCTGCGACCAAAGTGGCCGTAGGCGGCGGTTTGGCGATAGATCGGCCGACGCAGATCAAGCTCGCGAATCAGCGCCGAAGGACGGGCGTCGAAGTGCTCGGCCACAAGGCGAGAGATTTCGGAATCGAGCAACATGCCAGTGCCGAACGTTTGCACAAGCAGCGACACCGGCTTGGCCACACCAATGGCGTACGCAAGCTGAACTTCGCAGCGACGTGCCAAGCCTGCGGCCACAACGTTTTTGGCGATGTAGCGTGCGTAGTAAGTGGCAGACCGATCAACCTTTGAAGGATCTTTGCCCGAGAACGCGCCACCACCGTGACGGCCCATGCCACCGTAGGTGTCAACGATGATCTTGCGGCCCGTGAGCCCCGAGTCGCCCATGGGCCCACCCACCACGAATCTGCCAGTGGGGTTGATGAAGTACTTGGTTTGCTTAGTAATGAGTTTGGCGGGAAGCACGGGCTTGATCACCAGCTCCATGATGGCTTCCTTCAAAGCCTTGTACTTCACGGCCTCGTTGTGTTGGGTGGAAAGCACCACCGTGTCGATGGCCACAGGACGGTGGTCTGCGTCGTAGCGAATGGTCACCTGACTCTTGGCATCGGGACGCAAGAAGTCCACTTTCTTTTTCTTGCGGATTTCCGCTTGCTTGCGCACCAGCTTGTGGGCCAGCTGAATCGCGATCGGCATGCATTCAGGCGTTTCGTCTGAAGCGTAGCCAAACATCATGCCTTGGTCGCCAGCGCCCTGATCGTCCTTCGTGTACACGCCTTTGCCATCAACGCCTTGGGCGATGTCGGGCGACTGCTGTTCGATGGCCGTCATCACGCCGCAGGTTTGCCAGTCGAAGCCAGCTTCGGAGCTGTCGTAACCAATGTCCTTCACCACGGCCCGGACGATGGAGGGATAATCCACGATGGCGGTGGTGGTGATCTCGCCGGCCAACATCACGAAGCCGGTCTTGGTCAGCGTTTCGCAAGCCACACGGCAGGTCGGGTCCTTCTCGATGATGGCGTCAAGCACGCCATCAGAGATCTGATCGCACATTTTGTCGGGGTGGCCTTCGGAAACGCTTTCGGATGTGAACAGATACTCGGACATGAATTCTCCCGTTTTCGGATGGAAAGGACGGCGGAGTTTCCCAGCATGGACCGCCTCAGTCAACGTCAGGTTTTGGCCCGCGGGCGGTGGCTTCGCTTTTTGCGGCTCGGCAATTTGAGGCTGGGCAGGCGCGGGGCCGCCACAAACCTTCGGCAACTATCTAGCTGTGGTACCCTCAAAAGACCGTGGAGCCCGTTAAGCGCTACCGCAAAACCGGTCAGGAGCACTTCCTCAAGCATTTGAAGGACGTGCCCGATTTATCGCCCCGCGCCATTTTTGCTCGACTGGAGGAGCTTGGCTACCGCGGCCAAACCTTGGCCCGACGGGCGATGTCGCTGATGGCCTATCGGCATGTGCGGCGGCTCAAACGCATTCACCTTGATGGTGTGCGGCGCGAAGATCTGCTGCCCAAGGCGAACACGTTGCTGGTGGGACCCACAGGTTGCGGGAAGACCCATCTGGTGGAGCTGTTGTTTCAGCAGATCATGCGCTTACCCACAGCCATCATCGACATCACCACATATTCCGAAACAGGGTACGTAGGCCAAGACCCCAGCACGATTCTCACGCGCCTGCTGCAAGCGGCCGACGACAACGCCATGCTGGCTCAGGTGGGCATTGTGTGTTTGGACGAATTTGACAAGATCGCGTCCGGGCAAAACAGCGCTGTGTTCGCTGGCGCGGGAACCACCAAAGACGTCACCGGCCTTGGCGTGCAGCGGGAGTTGTTAAAGATGCTGGAAGCGGCCGAAGTGGTTGTGCCGCTGGAGATGTCCCACAGCAGCTATTCCGACAGCGTGGTGATGTCCACCGCCGACGTGGCGTTTGTGGCGGCAGGGGCGTTCTCAGGTCTTCACAACGTGCTTCGGCGTCAGCGTGGCATGGAAAACATTGGCTTCGGCCGCGAGGGCGCGGGTCTCGCGCGCACCACGATGGCCACCGGTTTTTCCACCTCGGATGTGGAACAGGTGGCCAGTTTCCAGTCTTACGGATTTTTGCCTGAACTGATGGCTCGGTTTTCGCGGATTGTGCCGTTTGAGGCTTTGGAACACGAAACGCTGCTGTCGATTCTTAAAGACAACGTGGTTGCGAAGCTGGTGGCCGAATACGAAGACGAGGGCTTTGAATTGGCGATCGACGCCGATGTGCTTGATCACATCGTGGACGCAAGCCTCAAGCGACAGACGGGCGCGCGCGGCTTGGCGGCGGTGCTTGCCGGGCGGCTTGAGGACACGGCGTTTCAAATCTTCGCGGAACACGACAGCGGACGCGTTCATGTATGCCTTGCGGGCGGCGACGTGCTCGTACGATTCGAAGGCTGAAGCTTTGCCACTGCACAAAACGCGCCTTGTGGGGTAAGGTGCGGTGGTGGCGCTTCGTTGGTCTGCGCATCTTTGCCTTTGCCTTTGCCTTGGCCTTGGCCTCAGCCTCGGTGTTGTTGCCTGTGATGGCGCTGGGCCCTTGCAATTGCCCCCTGTGGTGTCCGAAGGCGCTGACCGGCGCGGCGCCACAACGACGATCGAGTTGCCTGAAGGTGTAGCCGAAGCGGAAGTCTGGGTGGGGCCCACCAATGAGCTGTGGGCGGATCTGCTGTCGCTGACT
>JBBSJE010000462.1:0-3592 GCA_038257535.1 Polyangia bacterium | reverse complement strand
AGTACTGGAGCGTATAAGTTTGAAACTCCTCGACCTCCGTGGTCGTAGGCGTTACGGGTTGCAATTGCTCGTTCATCAGCTCCCCGTGGCCTACAATAAACTTAGCCGGGGGCTTGTAGGGGTGAGGGTCCGGGGTGTGCACGTTTGCTGGGAAAAATGGGTCGTGTGCGGTCGGCGTCGATCCATGGTCCGTGGGTAGCGTACCGTCACGGGGAGGTTGATTGTCTGACTCGAGGCGCTGTGACGCTGACAAGGGCTCAGGGACGCTACCGCATGTGTAGTCTCCCTGGTTAAAGCGTAATTCACCCGGGTTCGGCTCCCGGTCTGGCCCAGTGGTGGATCTGATTGAAGGTTGGCGTAAACCGGCACGGGTAAGGGTTGGACGTGCTTGCGCAAGCACAGTGGTGTAAGGGCTGCCTGGCCCGCATTTCGTGGGCCCTTGGGACCACCAGAAATGAAAGTGGCTTGCCACGGTTGGCGCCGTGCAAGCCGTGGCCGGTGCAGCTTCGCTTCAAGACGGATCTGACCAGCGATCAATACGTTAAGCAGCAGGGGTGGCAAAGCGCAAGGTTAGATAAGTGCCCTTCTCATCCAAAAGGAGGGTGCGGCCTTGCACGCCACACCGCTTACGTAAGAGCTGGTGGCTTTGTGGTGCCTCGGTTCTATTGCCGTGAGGGGCGGATCACGTTTTCGCTGCTGCCGGAGTTTCTGGCGGCTCAGATGACCGGGACCTTGGGCGAAGTGGAAGCGGTGGTGGTGGCCGCGCAGCAAGGGCCAACGCAAGAGGCGGCAGCCACGAAGCTGCGTCCAGACATCGAGCCGCCCGGGGCGCTTCGCTGGATGCGGCGACGTACGCAGCCGATCGCTTTGGCATGTCTGGCCGTGGTCACGCTGTACCCAAATGAGTTCACGCCGCCCGCCACGCTGACAAATATGCGGCGCCAAAAGGAATCGACGGCGTTGCTACAAGACGTGCGCAAGCTCGCTGCGCTACAGCTTGAATCACTGCCCGCGCCTCTCGGTTTCCTTCGTCGCAACTTATGGCGCAATCGCAGCCAAAATGCGATCCAACACAAACCGGGCGCAGATGAAAAAGAGCAGACGGGATAGCAGTGGATCACGGCGCAATTTCGCGCTGGAAGGAGTCCACAAAATGACAATGCCCTCAGATCCAAACGACCCCCGACACAAACTCGCCCTGTTTCGCCACAGCGTGGTCAGCAGCCTTATGAATCGCAACGACGGCGAGACGCTGCAGTTTCTGATGCAACGCAAATCAGAGCAGCGGCACGACATTCCTGGATCAAACAGAACGCACATCGCTATCGAGACCATGCGCGATTGGCATCGAGCCTACCGCAAGGGCGGCTACGAGGCCTTGTTGCCAAAGGTGCGTGTCGACACTGGTCATGCACGAGCCATTGCCCAACCGATTGCCGACCTTCTTTGTCAGATCAAAGAAGAAAACTCATCTATGACGGTGCCGTTGGTAATTGCCGCTGCACGAGACAAAGGTTCCATTCCACCAGAAACCATGCTTGCTCCAAGTACAGTGCACCGTTTGCTGACAAGCAAAGGCTTGATGCAAAAGCAGCCTACAGATCCCACGAGCAAAGACAGACGAAAGTTTGTCACGCGTATGGCAGGGGACCTGTGGATGAGCGACGTGATGCACGGGATTGCTGTTTGCGCAGAGGCCAGGCGTAAGCAGAAGTCCTACTTGATCGCGATCATTGACGACGCCTCACGCTTGGTTCCACATGCTGAGTTTACGTTTAGCGAAAACACCGAATCGTATTTACCGGTCCTGGAACAAGCCATTCGGCGACGTGGTATTCCGCTGCGGCTTTATGTCGACAATGGCTCGGTTTTTCGGTCAAACCACTTGGCATTGGTTTGCGCGAAGCTCGGCATCACGCTGATTCACAGCCGACCCTATGTGCCGCAGGGCCGTGGCAAGATCGAAAGATTCTTTCGCACGGTACGTTTGCAATTCATGCCAACCATAACGGAAGAGCACAAAGCCAGCCTTGGTGCTTTGAATCGTGCCTTTGCAGGCTGGCTTCAAGGCGAATACCACCAGAGCCCGCACAAGGGCATCGACGGGTTAACTCCCATGGACGCGTGGGCACGCAGTTGCGAAAACGTGCGACTCCCCGACGCCACCATGGACGTCGATGATCTGTTTTTGTTCGAGGAAAAGCGCAAGGTGGCTGCAGACCGGACCGTCAGCCTCAAGGGCACGCTTTACGAAGTCGATGCCGCCTTCGTAGGTCAAACGGTGACGCTGCGTTTTAATCCAAGCAAGATTGGCCGCCCCATTACGGTACTGCACAACGGTCGCCCAAGCGGCATCGCTAAAGTGGTGGACGCCTACGCCAACTGCCACGTTAAACGCGATTATCACACGCGCGCCACCGTCGCATCGAAGCCCGCGCCGGCACCTCAAAGCGCCCTTCGCATGAGCGACCTTGACGACAAGGACATCTTTTAATGTACAGGAAATTCTTTGGCTTCAATCGCCACCCTTTTTCGAAGGAGATGGCACACGAAGAGCTATTCGTTGCTCAAGGCAACAAAGAGCTTGAAAGCCGTATTGGTCATCTCATCGAAATGCGCGGCATTGGCCTTATCACCGGCGACAGTGGTTCGGGCAAAACCACGGCATGCAGGAAGGCAATCTCAAGCCTTCACGCGGCTTCCTACCGCGTGATCTACGTGCCGCTTTCAACGGGCAATGTGATGGATCTATACAAGTCCATTTCCTGGGAACTTGGGCTGTCAGCTGAACGGAGCCGCGCCGCGCTCTTCCGCCAGATACGCACCGAGGTATCACGGTTAGTGGGCGAGGCGCGCTGCAGGCCGATTCTTATCGTCGATGAAGCTCACCATCTGCGACCAGATGTGCTTGAAGATCTGCGACTGCTCACAACCTACCAAATGGATTCAGAGAATCGTTTGTGCCTTTTACTCGTGGGGCAGACAGAATTGCGCCGCCGTCTAACGATGTCGGTTTACGAAGCGCTGTCACAGCGGATCGTGGTTCGCTACCACTTGCCCGGGCTCACAAGGGACGAACTTGGAAAGTACATGGGTCACCTGCTTACACTCGCGGGAATTGAAACGCCGATCTTTGAACCACCGGCGATTGAGGCCATCTTCAACGCCACGCAAGGCCTACCAAGAAAAGTGAACCTGCTTGCTCATCATGCCCTGCTGGCGGCCGCTGTCACTCGCAGCAAATCGGTGAACATCGAACACATCCAAACTGCACTGCTTGAAACCAACTGAAGCGGCGTCATCAGCCGCAATCATCAACAGCCCCGACCCGCGGCCGCGAATTCTGTCGCCGCCGTGTGTCGGGGCTTCGCTTTATCCCGTCTAAGGCATTCAGGAGAGCGTTGGCGTAATCCGGGAATTGACAAAACTGCCGTGACGAAACACCACGGTTTTCCAACGGTGGATTAGGCCGAGAGACTACACGTAATGTCGCAAGGTGCGCTGCATGCGTTCGTCGGGCGGATTCATTGATGGCATGACAGGGCCCCTATCATGGAACAAACTACCACTGAAGTACACCGAGCGTGTGATT
>JBBSJE010000461.1:0-3602 GCA_038257535.1 Polyangia bacterium | reverse complement strand
CACGTAGCTAAAATGTTGTCCGTCGGGCAACCAGACAGGATCATCCGTTGCGCCTGCCCCCGAAGCCACCACCGTGGTCGTGTCGCGGTTGCCATCGATGTGCACGATGTGGCGCAATTGCTCACCCGCATTCTCGCGCGCCACCAGCACGGAACGTTCATCGGGTGACAGATCGAACGAGAAATAGATACCCGGTTCGCCCAGCGTGTTCAAGCGAGCGCCTGTCCGCGAAAACCACGTCAACTGGTGCGGCGCTTTCTGACCGGCGGCATAGATCAGCAATCCGGACGGCGAGATGCTAAACGCCTCGGAAGAGCTGTGACCCGCCAGCTCGAACACGGTGAACGGCTCCGAAAGAACTTTGTGGTTGCGTAGGTCGAACTTATAGGCCACCGCACTGGAAGGCATTCCAAGTAAGATGTACCCCGCCGGATCGAACAACAGTCTATTCGACTTAGCTTCAATCAGACGCTGTTGCTGTTCCGTACCCAACTCACCTAGATAGATTCCTGGATCGCCGCCTACCCGTAGCACGAGAAAATGCCGCCCATCCGGCAAGAACACGGGGCTGGCTCGGCTTTTGTCGTCATTGTACACGCGCTTGGGGTCACCCCCCTGCCGCCCCACCTGATACAACACGGCGGAACGAGCCACAAACAGGATGTCTCCGTTGTCGTTCGAGGTTGCGCCACGAAAATCTTGAACGTTGGTGCTCAACGTGCGCACCAAACCGGTTTCAACTTCAATCAGCTTGAGGTGGCCTTCGGATACGAAGAGAACCGATTTGCCGTCAGACAACCATGCGAGGTTGCTGGCGCCTTGTGTGTCTTGCAGCGGTGTTGCTGCGTACGCATCCATGGGTCGAATGAACACCCGCGAATATCCATCTTCAACTGCTGCGATGTATGCGAGGCGACGACCATCGGGCGAAACCGCCATCAACGATGCATTGTCCATTCGCGGAACAAAGATGCTCAACCGCAGCACCTGGGCGGGAGCCGAAGCGGGTGTCCTTCCAAGCCCCAAGGCGGCAAGCATCACCACGCAGCTCACCGCCAACACAGCCGCAATCACCTGCCACTTTCGACTCTTGTTCTTGATGGTGGTGGCGGCGACGCTGGCACCGCTGGCAATTCGGCTTAGCTCTCGCTTCAGGTCTGCTGCGGAATGCCAACGATCTTGTGGGTCCTTGGCCAAACAATCCATGATGAGCCGGTCAAGGGCGGGAGGAATGTTTGGGTGAATACGAAGCGGCGGATCGGGCTCACTTTGTAAAATCGCCGCGATCAAGCTGGCGTCGCTTTGGCCCACAAACGGCCGTTGGCCTGTGCACATTTCGTAAAGGATTGACCCTAAAGAAAAGATGTCGCTGCGTGCATCGACCTCACCCCTTTCCAACTGCTCGGGCGACATATACTGCAGCGTTCCCAGCATTTGCGCCTGACCCGTGAGTGCCGCCGTTGGCGCCTCGGTGTTGTCCTTGTTGCTTGGCGGGCTTTGAGGATCGCTAAGCAACTTCGCCAGCCCAAAGTCCAGCAGCTTGACGCCCGCTTTGGTGAGCATCACATTCCCCGGTTTCAGGTCGCGGTGGATGATGCCGTGTTTGTGCGCCGATTCTAGTGCCGCTGCGATGGCAATTCCTATTTCAAGCACCCGAGCCACCGACATGCGGCCCTTCGAAACCGTGCGAATGCTGGAACGGCTCGCGGGCGCCTGGTCTGCACCCGAACCGCTGGATTGACTCTTGAGCCGGTGGGACAGCGTTTCGCCCTCAAGGAACTCGAGCACAAGAAAGTGCACACCATCCGCTTCACCAACGTCGTATAGGGCGCAGATGTTGGGGTGATTAAGTGCAGCCACCGTGCGCGCTTCGCGCGTGAAACGCTCTTTCCATTCGCCGCTTGCCAGCTTCGGCGGCAAAACTTTCACCGCAACGATGCGGTCCAGCCTCGTGTCGCGCGCACGAAACACCTGGCCCATGCCGCCGGCCCCGACCTCCGCTTGGACCTCGTAATGGCCCAAATGTGATCCCGCTTCGATGTTCATGACCGACAGAAGTTCCATCGTATCATCGACCGGGCAAACACCCGGGATTTGTGGTTACACAACGGGGGCAATTGGAGGGCCCGGTGAGAAAAGCCCCTAGCGACTTAGTCGCAAGGCGTCATCATATACGACAAGCGCTCCAGGTAACTTACCTGGAGCCAGATTTCGCAGCAGTCTTACGAGAAGTTCAACACAGATTTATGCGTCATGATGCCTTCTTGCCCCGCTCGCGAGTGATCTCGCTGGGACAGATAGACCTTCATGAGCGATTGGTATGGTACGTCGCGTTTGTTGGCCAACGCTTTAGCTCTTCGAGCAGGAAACAGGTGGGCGCAAGGATATCGACGCGGTGGCGGCGGCTGCGATCTGACCGACGCCGTTGCCCGTCGGCTCCAGGACAGTCTGGTGTAGTTTCACCGCATGAACCTCGCCTTCTTCGAACACTTTCCTGTTATCGAAACAAACCGTTTGTCGCTTCGCGAACTTCTTGATGAAGATGCAGAGTCACTTTTTACGGTGTTTAAATGCGACGAGGTAACAGAGTTCTTTGATGTGGAGACCATGACCCGGCGACATCGGCTGTGGCGATGATTTCGGATGTTTGCAGTGCGTGTCTGTACAACGTGTAGGGCGTTCACCCGCAAAGGCTCGTCGGTGGCGCCCACATCACCTATGGTGCATGCCTGGCGCCGGCGTGTCTAGGTTTTGGTTTGACTCGCGCGGCTTTGGCGGGTGCAACGCCGGGTTCGGCGGTTGCACATCCCCGGCAGTCATGCAGCGTGGACATCCACCTTCAAGTTCAAGCCTGCCGCGCGCACTTGGTCCTGCAAAGCAAGGCGCACGAACTGAGCTTCATGTTGTTTGAGTGCCTGAGCGAACCGGGCAGCGCGCTCTGGACTGACAGCTCTCCGACCCTGCTCGATGTCACATAGATGGGAACGCGACACGCCAAGCTCAGCTGAGAACTCGGAGAGGCTCATTTCTTCGGCCTCGCGGATGGCTGACAGCGCGTCGCCAAGAGTCAGCGGCCCTTTCATAAGTTTCGCGAGGTATCCAGACGCATTCCCTTGAGCTCGTTTTGCCCGCTTAGTAGTCATGGCTGTTCACCTCCTCAACGTAGACGGCCTCGACCGCCCCGTCGCTTCGCTCGATGTAAATGGCCCTGTATGCATCATTGAGCCGAATGGCGCGGTAACCTTTCCAATCACCTTTGAGCGCATGGTCTCGGTAGCCCGGTATGGTCCGAGCTGCCTGCAATCCATCAATGGTGACAAGGTCTACCCACAAAGCGAACTCCTTGACTATGTGCGCCGGAACCTTTGTGAGCTGCTTCTGCGCCTTTCGCGATAAATCAACGCGCCCCTCACCAGTGTACCCTGTTGAGGGGTACGGTCAAGAGCCTCGAACTTGTCCGGCATCAAGGTAGGACCGCCAGTTGCCCGGCGGCCCCCTCACAGATCCCGGCGTGCGGAATTACCGCACCGGGCTCTTCAAGGATTCTCGCTTCTGCATCAAGGGTCATGATAGTGCTCTTGGTGATTTGGGGCAATGAGGTT
>JBBSJE010000460.1:0-3637 GCA_038257535.1 Polyangia bacterium | reverse complement strand
GAGGTGTTGCAGCGTTTAAAGCGGTTGGGCGTGTCGGCCCGCGGCGGCCTGACAAACGCACACGAAGAGCCAGCGTATACCGAAGCCGCCAAAGGGCAATGGCGTGCGCTTGAATTGCCCGTCAGCGAACACCTGCGACGGAATGTGATCATGCTGCCGATTTTCCCTGGCATTACGGACGCCGAATCGCAGCAACTGACGCGCGCGTTGGCCGCGCTCACACCCGGCTAAACCATCAACGTTTCTGGCATCCCGGACAGAAGAAGGTGGAGCGTCCTGCATCCACCCGGCGGCGAACCACCCCTGCGCAGCGCAGGCAGGGTTTGCCTTCGCGGCCATAAACTTTCAAGGCCGATTGGTTGCCTCCCGCGTTTCCGGTGCCATCCACATAATCGCGCAAGGTGGTGCCGCGGTTATCAAGCCCACGCTGCAACACCATGCGCACCGACGCCAACACATCGGGCGCGCGACGCACCAAACGGCTGGCGCGCTTGTTGGGATGCACCCCCAACTCAAACAAAGCTTCGCAGGCGTAAATGTTGCCCACGCCTGCAAGCCTGCGTTGGTCCAACAAAAACGCTTTGATGGGCGCCCGGCAGCTGGCCAGTGACGCCGCCAAACCCACGCCCGCCGCTTCACCAAAGGGCTCAGGCCCCATGCCGGCAAGCTCAGGCAAGTCAGCCATGGTGCCCGCCACCTTGAACTGGCCAAAGCGCCGCGGATCCACAAACCGCAGCTCTTTGCCGCCATTCAAACTTAACACCACATGCGTGTGCGCGGCCCGCGGCTGCGACGCCGCCGCCACCAGCAAGCGCCCACTCATGCCCAAGTGAACCAACACCACCGCCACATCGGACGCGCGCGCCATATGCAGCAAGATGTATTTGCCTCGCCGTTGCAGCCGCTTAACTTGCGCGCCCGCAATCAGCCGCCGCAAGCTGGCTTCATCAACCGGCCGGCAAAGATGCAGCGGCAAGCCACTGGTCCACACATCGAGGACGCTGCGATTGCGCACCAGGGGCGCAATCGATCGCATCACGGTTTCAACTTCAGGAAGCTCCGGCATCGAGCAGATCCTCGCGCGTGGCTGCAGGCACGTGCACACCCACGTTCGCCAACGCGCATGTCAACGCGCCAAACTCCCCCACCGAAAGCGTTTCCGCGCGGCGGGTTTCATCAATGCCCGCAGCCGCCAACGCGGTGGTGACCGCGGCTTGGCCAAACGCTGGCTCCAACGCCCGCCGTAGCATCTTGCGGCGCGCACCGAAGGCGTGCTTCACAACCGCGGCAAACAAATCCTGGCTGGGCACAGCCGCCAACGGCGACGATCGGGGCACCAGCGAAAACACCGACGACACCACTTGCGGTGGCGGCAGGAAAGCGTGCGGCGACACGCGAAACAAACTTTTCACTTGGGCCAACTGCTGCACCATCACCGACAAGCGCCCGTAGACTTTCGAGCCAGGTGCGGCGGCCAAGCGATCGGCCACTTCCTTTTGCACCATGAACACCGCATGCGAAACCACGTGGCCCCACCGCGCTTGGGCAAGCACGTGGAACAAAATGGGCGTGGTGATTTGGTAGGGCAAATTTCCCACCACACGCAACGGGCGCTGTGCCTGCGCGGCAGCGGCTGCAAAATCGAAGTCGAGCACGTCCATCGCTTTGATGCTGACCTGGGGCGTGTTTTCAAATACATGCTGCAGCACCTTGATCATATCGGGATCCCGGTCGATCGCGATCACGGCGCCCGCCCGCTGCGCCAACGTCTCGGTGATCGCACCCAACCCGGCCCCAATCTCCACCACCGTGTCCTCGCCCGTAGCAACCACGGCGTCGACGATCTTGCGTTGAATGTTGCCGTCGATAAGGAAGTTTTGCCCCCAACTTTTTTTGGGGCGCAGATCAAATCGGGCAAGCAGATCTTTGGCAGACGTCACAGGCGGGCCGTTTAGGTAAGAGGCAATCCGGGATCCACGCTGAGATCCCACCCCGCTTTTTCACCTCGCGCAAGCAGGCGTGTGCCGGCGGCGGCGATCATGGCAGCGTTGTCAGTGCAGTAACACACGGGGGGGATGTGCAGCTGAAAGCCATCGGTTTGTGCACTGGCTTGCAAGGCCTTTCGCAAGCCTGCGTTGGCCGCGACGCCGCCACAAACCAGCAGATCGGCAAGGCCTTCTTGCACCAGAGCCTGTCTGGCTTTGCGCACCAACACGTCAACCACGGCCGCTTGAAAGCTGGCACACACATCTGCCAAGGTGTCCGCCGTGGGCATGCCGTTTTTGTTAAGGTAAGTGGCCACGGCGGTCTTGAGTCCCGAGAAACTGAACTCAAGATCCGCGCGTCCGGGCAGCGCGCGAGGAAACGCAATCGCTTGGGGGTTTCCTGCCTGCGCCAGCTCGTCAATCTTCACCCCGCCGGGATAACCCAAGCCCAAAAGCTTTGCGGTTTTGTCGAACGCTTCGCCTGCGGCGTCGTCGCGGGTGGCGCCCAGCATATGCGCGCGTCCCGCTTCATCCACCCGCACCAGCGCCGTATGCCCACCAGACACCAGCAACGCCACGTGCGCGCCCACAGGTCCCGGGTGTGGATTGTCAGGCGTGGCCAAAAACGCCGCGGCCATATGCCCCGCGTGGTGATGCACGCCCACCACCGGTTTGCCAAGCGCATAGCCCAAGGCTTTCGTTGTCTCCACGCCCACCAACAGCGCTCCCACCAAACCCGGACCGTGGGTCACCGCCAATCCATCCAGCTGTTGCCAGGTTACACCCGCCTGCTGCATGGCTTGCTCAAGCGTGGGAATCACAGTTTGCAGGTGGTGCCGAGACGCCACTTCGGGAACCACCCCACCGTATTCGGCGTGCACGGCCACCTGCGAGGCCACCACGTTCGACAGCACATGCCGGCCCTCAGCCACCACAGAGGCTGCGGTCTCGTCGCATGAACTTTCTATTCCCAAAACCAGCAAGCGGAGGGCCCGTCAGAGTGAGTCCAACTGTAGCAGTCGCTAGGCGCCTCGTTGCGCCGCTGGGCGGCTAAAGATTGCGAACGATCACGCGGAGGTCACTGGCGTATTTGCCAGTCGGCGCCAATTCCAAGTATTTGGAATACGCCGCTTTGGCGCCCGCATTGTTGCCGACCTCTTGTTCGATTTCGCCGATGAACACGTAGGCATCGGGCAGCTTGGGATCCACCGCCACAGCTTTGCGGGCCCACCGCAACGCCGTAGAGTTACGCCCTCGGTCCAGCTCAGCGTGTGCCATCATCACCATCAACCGCGCGTCGTCGGCGTTCAGCTCCAAAGCCCTGCGACAATTGTCGATGATGGCCCGGTACTTTTCGCTGGCGTATGCCTTACGGCACGCCGATTCCGCCGTCGCGGCCTCTGAAGCCTGCGGCGCGGAAGCGGGTTCGGGGCTTGGTTTTGCGGGCTCGCGTGCCGCCGGGAGCGCGATCGCGGAAGCGGGCGCGGAGGTGGGAACAGCCGCCGCCACCATGGGCGTTGCGGTCGTCGCTTCAGGGGGTTTTGGCAAATCAACCGGAGGCAGCGCGGGCGCTGAGGCGGCCTCGCCACCGAGCCCCGGCGTTGCCACTGGAGGAGTCTGGCCCTCAACCGGGGTGGCCGCCGGCGCTGCCG
>JBBSJE010000459.1:0-3663 GCA_038257535.1 Polyangia bacterium | reverse complement strand
GCCCCGGCAAATTGGTGGCCAGCCCGTGGGATGCTGTCTCTTTGGGCTTGGCCCTGATGTTGGGCACAGCGGGCCTGCCGCACATTTTGATGCGTTTTTACACCGTGCCCGATGCGCAAGCCGCGCGCCGTTCGGTGTTCTACGCAACCGGCATCATCGGCTTTTTCTACTTGGTCACCTTCATCCTGGGCTTCGGCGCTTCGGTTCTCGTGGGTCAAAAAGCGATCGCCGCATCCTCTGGCAAGGGCGGCAACATGGCCGCATTGCTTTTGGCCGAAGTGGTGGGTGGCAAAGGCTTGCTGGGCTTCATCTCAGCCGTGGCGTTCGCCACCATCCTTGCCGTGGTTGCGGGCCTCACCTTATCGGGCGCCGCTTCGTTGTCTCACGACCTGTGGGTCAGTGTTGTAAAGCATGGCAAAGCCGATGAGCGCGAACAGTTGCGTGTGGCACGCGTGGCCACGGTCTTTTTGGGCATTCTAGCGGTTGTGCTTGGGCGTGCCTTCAAAGGCCAGAACGTGGCGTTCATGGTGGGTTTGGCGTTTGCGATTGCTGCTAGCTCCAACCTGCCAGCCTTGCTGATGTCTTTGCTGTGGCGTCGCTTTACCACCGCCGGTGCGGTGGCCAGCATGGTGTTGGGGAATCTAACCTCGGTGACCCTGATCGTCGTGTCGCCCAGCGTTTGGGTAGACATTTTGAAGCACGACGAGGCCCTCTTCCCTTTGAAAAACCCCGCCATCATCAGCGTACCGCTGGCCTTTGCGGTGGGCGCCCTCGTCAGCATCTTGAAGCCAAACAAATCCGATCAGGACAAGTTCACCGAGATTGAGCACCGCACAATTCTGGGCGCTTGATTGCAAGCGCTCCACCCCACCCCTCGCATTATGCCCGGGGGGGGGTTCTCGATGTAGGCACCGGAGTTGTTGTTCGAAAGATCGGTTTTTCCAGTTCGGAACCGCAAAGACTCGACATTGCCCCGGTGCCTCTTTCTATGAAACAAGAATTTACTTGCGGATTCGTGCTCAGCTTCCTTTTGGCTTGCAGTGGATGCGCCACCAATCCCGCACCTGGATCAGATTCGGCCGGCGGAAACAGCGGCGGCAGCATGCCTGGCGGCAACGCCGCCAACACCCCCGACAATGGGCCAGCCCTAAAGACGGCGTACGCCTCTGATTTCCCCATCGGGACCGCGGTGGGGGCATGGCATCTCGACAATGTGACCGACATTCTGACCAAGCACTTCAACCATCTGACGGCTGAGAATGCGATGAAGACGGAAACCATTCATCCGGCGGAAGCCACATTCAATTGGGTCGAAGCCGACCGCATTGCGAAGTTTGGGCGAGACAATGGCATGAAGCTTGCGGGCCACACCTTCGTTTGGCATCGTGCACAGCCTGCGTGGTTGTTTTCAGGCGTGACGGCGGGCGATGCAACAAGTTTGGCCACGTTGAAAGCCCGCCTTAAGACTCATATAGAGGCGCTGATTGAGCGATACGGTGACGTGGTTGACAATTGGGATATTGTGAACGAGGCCATCTCAGACGACAGCGCAAAACGTTATCGCGACGGCGCCGAAGGCTCCCAATGGTTCGCGCTTGCTGGCGAGGAGTACATCGCCTGGGCGTTTCAATTGGCGCGTGAGGCGCTTGAAACACGAGAGCCAGGAAGTTCAAAAGGGAAGCTTTACTACAACGATTACAGCATGACGCTTAAAGTTGATCGTGTTTTGGCCATGGCCGCTTGGCTCAAAAACGACAAGGGCATCACGATCGATGGCATCGGGTTTCAAGGGCACTACAATCTGACCTGGCCCAGCGTCAAGGATCTGCAGGCGGCGTTCGACAAAATCATCGCGGCCGGATATCGCATCAAGATCAGTGAGCTCGACTTGACTGTTTATAGCGACTATCACACCGGATCCTTCAAGCCGCAGCCTATGGTTAATTTCACCCCGGAACTAGAGACGCAACAGGCGCAGCGGTACCGAGAGCTGTTTGAATTGTTTCGCGCGAACAAGCAACACATCACAAGCGTGACGTTTTGGGGCGTGTCGGATGAGCGCAGCTGGCTTAACAACGAGCCCGTCAAAGGCCGGACCGATTACCCTCTGTTGTGGGATGCCATGCACAAGCCGAAAGCAGCGTTGCAGACGATTCTTGATGTGGCCGCTCCGTGAGCGCGCGAGACATCGAACAACCTGCTCGTGCGCCCTGCCCTGTCGCCTTCACATAGTGGATCGTCTTTTGCACCGCAGCAGAAGATGACTCACCGAGCATCAACCCAAGCTGTTACGTCACAGGGGGCTTTTCGCAAAGTCCGATCCGTGAATTCCCCAATAAGCGCCATCACCTTGGGCCTTCTGATGGTCTTCCTGCACGCTGGCGCTGCGGCGGCAGCGCCAAAGTTGGTTGTTACTCCATCGAAACCGATGGCGGGCGCTCCTGTTCTCGTCACGGTACGTGGCGCCAAAAATCGCCCGAGCGGGTCGGCACTGGGAAAGGAACTGGAGTTTTATCCGGTTCGCGGCGGATGGCAGGCGTTGTTTGCAGTGCCTCTCGACGATCCGCCCCCGAAGTTAGATGTCGTGATTCGGGACCTGGAGCTGAAGGACACGCTTGAAGTACAGCCCCGCGACTCGAAGGACGAGGAGGTAGAAGTAGACCCTGCCTTCGCAGTTCCGCCGAACGAAAAGGCGCAGCAGATCTCTGATGAGAATCGGGCGGTCATTGAGGCGGTACAAAGCGATGAACCACCGAAGTTTCGCGGGCGCTTCGTCAAACCTGGAGGGGGCAAGGTTACATCTCGCTTCGGCGAGTGGCGGACTTTCAATGGTCATCCCGAGACAAAAAGCCGCCACCTTGGCCTAGATTACGGTGCGCCTAAGGGCGCCGCCGTCAAAGCGATCAACGCTGGCAACGTCACTTTGGTCTCGGACACTTACTTGATGGGTCAAGTCGTTGTGATTGATCATGGCGGTGGTATAGGCTCTGCGTACTTTCACCTCGACAACATTCGAGTGAAGCTGGGCGACGAGGTCAAACGGGGCCAACGAATCGGCGCCGCCGGCACGGGCGGAAGAACCACGGGACCTCATATTCATCTTAGTGTCTGGGTTCGCGAAGCTTTTGTAGATCCGGCCGGCTTTCTCGGTTTGCCTTTGCTGCCAGCACGCGCTGACAACCCAAGATAGCAAGCACGGCCAGCCATCCGCTGACGGGTGCGGCGAAGCGCGAGTAGCCCGCGGGCCCCACCGCCAAGATCAGGAGCGCTACCGCTGAGGCGATCAGCAGCACCGGTGCTCTTGGACCACCCCGCTGCACCAGGTATAGGAGCACGGCCAGCAGCGCCAGGGCGGCAACCAAAACGCGATAGCCGGTGAACCCGAACAACAGCAAGTGGCCGCCGCGACTTTCAGAGAAGGAGCCGAGCCCCAGTTGGAAATGCGAGATGCCGGGCCCAATCAAGGCCCGCAGTGCCCCCGTCGCGGTTTCCTTCGCCACGTCGAAAGGGTGTGCAACCATGAATTGAAGCGCCGCGCGTTTGGCGCGCGCAGACAGCTCAAAATCCAGGTCGCCAAGCGGCCCAAGCTCGTCCCGCCATACGTGCAGGTTCGCTTCGGCTTTGATCCCAAGCTGCCGGCTCTTCACGGGCCCCGCCCATAAG
>JBBSJE010000458.1:0-3671 GCA_038257535.1 Polyangia bacterium | reverse complement strand
ACCGTGGTGTGCAGCGACTGATACAGATTCGGTTTCGGCAGCGCGATGTAGTCTTTGAAACGCCCTGGAATGGGCGTCCAACGCGTGTGAACCGTGCCCAACGTGGCGTAACAGTTGCGAACCGAATCCGTCAAAATGCGAAACGAAGCGATGTCGAAGATTTGATCGGCGTCCTGGCCCGATTTGCGGGTTTTCTTGAAGATCGACCAAATGTGTTTGGTCACGCCCAGCACCTCGGAGGGTATGCCCTCTTCTTCCAGTGCCTCGCGAATGTGGCGGCATACTTCCACGATGTAGGACGCACGCGTTTCCGCTGTGGCGTCAAGGCGGCCGCGCAGATGTGCGTATTCCTCGGGCTCCAGATACTGGAAACACAGATCTTCCAGCTCGGATTTCATGCCCTGCAGGCCCAAGCGGTTGGCCAACGGCGCGTAGATCTCCCGCGTTTCAAGCGCGATGCGTTCTTGTTTCTCGCGCGGCATGTGCGCCAGCGTGCGCATGTTGTCGGCACGGTCGGCTAGCTTGATCAGCACAACGCGAATGTCGCGCGCCATCGCCAGCAGCATCTTGCGGAAGTTTTCGGCTTGGCGCTCTTCGCGGCTGCTCCAGGGCACTTGCCCCAACTTGGTGACGCCCTCCACAAGCATTTGCACTTCGGGGCCAAACAAATCGCGAATTTCGTCCGACGTCGCGCCGGTGTCTTCGATGGTGTCGTGCAGCAGGCCCGCACAAACCGCCGCTTGGTCCAACCGGAGCTCGGCGATGGCCCGCGCCACAGCCAGGGGATGCACCACATAGGGTTCGCCCGAGCGGCGAACTTGGCCCGAGTGATGGTGGGCCGCGTACTCAAAACATCGGTCGATGATGCCCAAATCGGCGCCTGGATCCATGCGCACGACGCTGTCCCTTAGGGCCGCCAATCCGGCGGTGGTGTCATTCTGGGGAACGAGGGCTGGCTCCATGGAGGTGATCTTCGCGGCGATAGTCTAAGGGATAAATGCCACGAATCCGTAAGTTTGGGCCCGGGAGGGGGGCTTCGTCAACCTAAGACACCGCGCATCATTCGTGGCCAAAGGCCTCATTGAGCAGCGCCTGGGCCCGCGGCTCGTTGCGCGAACGGCTGCAGCGGGCGGCTTCGTAGATGGCTGTGATCTCCCCGTAGGCCGTCTCCAAATCTTCGTTCACCACCAAGAAGTCGTAGTGCTTGTAGTGCGCCAACTCCTTCTTCGCCATGGCCAGGCGCGACTGAATGACCTCAGGGCTTTCTGTGCCCCGGCTGCGCAAACGGCGCTCAAGCTCGGCCAATGACGGGGGCAAAATGAAGCACAAAACGCTGTCGTCGGGCCATTGCTGCCGGATTTGGCGCCCGCCTTGGTAATCGATGTCGAACAGACAGTCGACGCCCTTTTCGATGGCCTCGTTAACCGTGGCAATGGCGGTGCCATAACGGTTGCCGTGCACCACAGCCCACTCGGCGAACAGCTGCCCTTGCACCATTTGGGCAAAATCTTCTTCGCTTACAAAGTGGTAATCCACGCCATCGCGTTCGCCGGGGCGAGGCTTGCGGGTGGTGTAGGACACCGAGAAATGCAAGTTGTGATTTTTCGCCAAGCGATGGGCAAGCGTGGTCTTGCCCGCACCCGATGGCGACGACACCACAAACAAAATGCCTCGACGGACAAATTTCATGCTCATTCGATATTCTGCGCCTGCTCGCGGATCTTCTCCAACTCGGCCTTTGCGTCCACCACCAGGGCGCTCACTTCGGCGTCTTGCGACTTCGAGGCCAAGGTGTTGAATTCGCGGCCAATCTCCTGCAACCAAAAGTCCATGCGGCGCCCCACCCCTTCGCCCGCGCCCTCACCGCTTTGCAGCAAGGTGGCGAAATGCTGAAGGTGGGTTTTGAGGCGCACCAGCTCCTCGGTCACATCACTACGATCGGCCATCAGGGCCAATTCCTGAGCCACCCTCTGTGGGTCCAGTGCCGAATCGGCCAGTATGACCGCCACCCGCGCCCGCAGCCGGTCACCTGCGCGCTGAGCGGCGCCTCTTGTAAGGCCTTCAAGCGCCTGCGCGATTTGGCTGAGCCGTAACCGACGACCTTCCAGATCTTGGGCCAACGCCTGGCCTTCACGCAGGCGGCTTTGCTCAAGCAATGCCAACGCTTGTGACACCACAGGTTCCAGGCCGCCCCAATCGATGCGCGCTTTGCCGGCTTTTTCACCGTCGTCTTTCACCAAGGCGGCAAAGCTGGCCAACGCGGGCATATCAAGGGGCGTTTCGATTTTCAGCGTGCGCCGCAAAGATTCCACCGATGATGCCAGGCCCACAAACCACTCTTGGTCGAAGGCGGAGGCGTGAGCGGCTTTGACTTCCACGGATACGGAAACCGATCCCCGACGAAGCGCCGCTCGCACGTGGGCCAACAAGGCGTGCTCGGTGGCGCCATCCAGATCGCGGCTGCGCAGCTTTACATCCAAGCCGCGGTTGTTCACGGTGCGCAGCTCAACGGTGGCGCGGCCCGCAGGGCTTTCCGCCGAGGCGCGGCCGAACCCCGTCATGCTTTTGATCATCGACACAATCCCGTTGGCTGGGCCGACATTCAGACCTGCGCGCGGTACCATTGCACCGTGCGTTTGAGGCCTTCTTCAAAACTGATCGATGCGGTGTAGCCCAACATCGATTTGGCTTTGCTGATGTCGGCCAAGCTGTGCTTGATGTCGCCGGCGCGTGGCGGTTGGTGTTGAGCCACCAGCGGCTTGCCCAACAATTGCCCCACGGCGGCCACCACCTCCAGTAGCGTGGTGGCTTCCCCGCAAGCCACATTGAACACCTGCCCCGCCACACCCGGCACGTCGGCGGCCAGCATGTTGGCTTCGATCACGTTGTCGATGAAGCAAAAATCGCGTGACTGCTGACCGTCGCCGTAGATCACCGGTGATTCGCCCTTTAAGGCGGCGGTTACAAATTTTGGCACCACGGCGGCGTATTGCGAATTGGGATCTTGGCGGGGCCCAAACACGTTGAAGTAGCGCAAAACCACGGTTTCAAGCCCGTACACGTGGGACCACACCTGGCAGTATTGCTCGCCCGACAACTTCGAGGCGGCGTAGGGCGAAAGCACGGAGGCGGGCATGGTTTCGATCTTGGGCAGTGTGGGCGTTTCGCCATAAGCTGAAGATGAGCCGGCATAAACCACGCGACGAACCTTGGCTTCGCGCGCGGCTTCCAGCACCCGCAAGGTGCCCGTGGCGTTGGACTCATGGCTGGGCACCGGCTCGGCCACGGATCGCGGCACCGAGGGCATGGCGGCTTCGTGGTAAACAACTTCAACGCCGTCCATGGCCGCTTTTAGGGCGGCGCCATCTAGGATGCTGGCTTCGATCAATTCAACTTTGTCTTGCAGGTCGGCCAAGTTGTCGCGCTTGCCCGAAGACAAGTTGTCGATGATGCGCACCTGATCGCCGCGCGCCACCAAAGTTCGGGCAATTGAAGAACCGATAAAGCCGGCGCCACCGGTGATGAGATAAGTTCTGGACATGCGGCCGCAACGTAACACAATCCGCTGACCGTGCGAACGGCGGATTTGCGAACGACGGTTTGCTAGCGGCGGAATTGCTACGCCAGGCTAACGCTGGGTTTGCTAACGCTGGGTTTGCTAACGCTGGGTT
>JBBSJE010000457.1:0-3677 GCA_038257535.1 Polyangia bacterium | reverse complement strand
AGTGCAGGAAAGCAGTGCAGGAAAGCAGTGCAGGAAAGCAGTGCAGGAAAGCAGTGCAGGAAAGCAGTGCAGGAAAGCAGTGCAGGAAAGCAGTGCAGGAAAGCCCGCACCTTGCTGAGGCAGCGCCCTTACTTTACAATGAGCATGACGCGTGGAGGCGTTAACCCCATGATAGCGGCGGTATTGTTCCTGGCGGCCGTGGTCACGCTCGTCCGCGTCCACTGGCAAGCGATCAAGAGGCGCGACTTACGGTTGCTCGCCATCACTTTGTGGCTCGAGGCCACAGCGGTGACGTTGGCGCTGGTGGCGTGGCGAGACAGAACCCTCTTCGAGGCATGGATGCAAGAGGACGGGTGGGTCGAGTGGGGCACCTTCTTCGCATTCCTGCTCGCCGCCCTGCTGAGGTCGCTGAAGGCTGTCGGCGCGCGCGCAAAGGGTCTTAGCGGTACGGCCCGGATCGGCGCCGCCCTGATCGCTCTGTTCTGCCTGTTCGTCGCGCTGGAAGAGATTTCTTGGGGCCAGCGACTGTTCAGCTTTGAGCCTCCGGAGGTTTTTCTGGCAGAGAATTACCAACAAGAGATAAACGTTCACAACTTCCTCAAGGACCGCTCGCTAGCTGGGATGTCGCTCGACAGTCGCTTCCTGATCGCTCTCATCGCACTTGCGTACGGCGTGATCGGGCCCGCGCTCGCCACGGTGCCAAGTCTGAGACGGCACTGGCTCGGGCGCGCGTTTGCGCAGACGGTAGGCGCCACCGAGCTACTGCCGTGGGCGGCGCTGATCGCGGCCGCTGAGCTCGCTTATCCCGTTTCTCTGACTGGGGAGGCCGCCGAGCTGATGCTGGGCCTCTACTTCCTTGCGGATGGCCTGCGCAAGCTGGAGCCGCGCCGGAAGGCGCACCCTGCGTCACCTACAGCAGACCAGCTGCCCGCCGTGCCGGGTGTGTCGGCGCTGGTGACGGCGGCCGCGCTTATGGCGCCGCTGCTTCTTGGCGTCATCACGACCCCTCTGCTTGAACTGGCAGTGTTCGGATCCGACGAAGATCGGACCGCCGTTGCCCGCACCGAAGTCAATCTTTTGCGCCAAGATCTCGCGCGACCGGGAGCGGTGAGTCCCAAGCTGCTGACGCGCAACGTGCACAAGAGGCTGTATACGGCCATGGAACAGGGATACATTACGTGGGCACCCGGCGGCGTGTGGCTTGTTGGCGCCAACGCGGGCGCGAACGGGCAGCAGCACCGGGATCGTAAGCGTTACTTCCTCGATCCCTGGATGAATCCTTACTGGCTTCACAAGCGTGGTAACCGACTGCTTATCTATTCGTTTGGCCCCAACCGGCGTCGCGACATTCAGCCGGACGCTGCTGCATTGGACGGCAAGAAAAAAACGGATGACCTAGTCGTCGAAGTGGCACTCGAACCGGCAACCGTTCGATGAGGCGAAGGACCATTTTGCACCACCTTATCTTACTCGCAGTGCCCCCGATCGCGCCAAAGGCGTGACGCTGCCGGTGGCCCGGAACTTGCTGTGAGCTCCAGCGTCATGGATGTGGCAAATCAGGATGCTACGGCACCAGCGGTGTCCATCGTCATTCCCACATGGAATGCGATCGAGTCTCTGCTCAAATGTCTAAAATCCGTGGGCGCCCACACGCCGTGGCCTCGCTACGAAGTGATCGTGGTGGACAATGGCTCTACCGATCAAACCGGCCCACTGCTCTCACGACTGTCCTTCGTACGTGTGTTAAGCAACGCCACGAACGTAGGGTTTGCCCGTGCATGCAATCAGGGAGCTGCGATCGCTCGAGCGCCGATGCTGCTGTTCCTAAACGATGACGCTCAACCGCAGATGGATTGGCTGCCGCCGCTTATAATGGCCCTAGAGCAGGACGCCAACGTGGGGCTGGCGTCAGCCAAGCTGGTCCGCCCCGACTCGCGAATTGAGCAGGCA
Source organism: Polyangia bacterium (assembly GCA_038257535.1). Classification (GTDB taxonomy): domain Bacteria; phylum Myxococcota_A; class Polyangia; order Fen-1088; family Fen-1088; genus JAGTJU01. The sequence continues at coordinate 1,727 of JBBSJE010000457.1, read as the reverse complement.
GGATACGCATTGGCGTACGCAACCCCCTATCCCTTGAGCCCATTGCCGTTATTTCGCCGCCGACCCTTTGCCGCGCTTACGCAAACACGCACGTTCGCGGCCGTGACGGCAACCTGCTTGTTGCTGCGCAAAAGCCTTTTTCAAGAGCTGGGCGGCTTCGACGAGGGTTTCATCAATGGCATGGAAGACGTTGATCTCTGCTTGCGTGCAAAAGAACGAAACCTTGCAAGTGTTGTGGTGGCCAGCAGTTTGGTGATTCACGAGCCCCGCTTCCCCGCCGAGCGGTTGGCGTTTTCCAAGCAGAACATGGAACGCCTCAATCAACGATGGAGGCCGCAAGAGCTGGCTTTGGATTTTGACTTTCGCCGTTTCGCCACCGTTACAACGGACTCGAGCGTACGGCCGCCGCTTTCCATCGTGGCCGTAGCACAGGACGCTCTGACCTCTGGAGCGGCCTGCGTAGAGCACCTCTTGGCGTATGCTCAAGCAAATGATGAGGTGATCGTGGTCGATGACACAAGCTCGGCCGCCTTCTCCGGGTGGGCAAAGAGCCGAATGCAAAGCGACCAACGGCTTCGTCACCTTGCATCGTCCTGCACCGTTGGCTTTTTGGAGGCCGCAAGGGAGGGCCTGAAAAGTGCGCAGAATTCAAGGGTCATGGTCATTCCAACGACGCTTCGAATCGGTGCGGACTGCTTAGATGTTTCGCTTACTGAAGCGATAGATCAAAAACCCAACGGCCTCGTTTTCTTACGCACGCGGCCCAGCGGCAACCATAGCCCCTTAGGCCCTTACGAACCGCGCCGTCCAACATCCAAGAACGAACGCGACAACCAGGTCGGCCTGAACCAGGAAGCGGAAATTGCGAGCGGCGCGTTTGCAGGCGACCAAAAAGTGGTTGTCGAGGCGTTGTCTCGGCTTGCGGACGAGGATTCCCCTAACGCCCTGGCCATGGCATTGCGTGCTTCAGGCATCCCCTTTCAGGTTGCGACCAGTGCCAGTGTTCGTTCCTTCGCGGAGTGCGACACCGTGGCCCGATCCCCATCGCAGCGGCCCTTGGACGACGTGGACGGCTTGAAGGCTGTGGTGATGATTCGGGTTTACGCTGCCGATCGGCTGCAGGGATGTCTTCGTATGCTTTATGCAGCAGGGGTGCGCGAGGATGACATCTGGTTGTTGCTCTCGCCTGAGCTAACCGCCGCACCCCAAGTTCTGGATGCCATTGAGGAAACGCAAGGCACACGACGGGTCGCGCAGAAAGAAACAGCCGTTGCAGAGACCATCAACGGCATTCTGCAGAAATCCAGCGCGGACATTTTCATTTTGCTGGACGAAGAAATGCTTCTGCCCCGCGTTTCCACGGAGACACTTTTTGACCACTTCCGCAGCGAATCCAAGCTGGCATTGCTGGGGCCCACGCTAAACGTGTCCAGAGGTGAGCAGGTGGCCTCGCAAACCGTGGCGCCTCATACGGCCAATGGCTTAGCCTTGCGGCTCAGCTGGCAAAATCGCCACCAGCGTCGAAACACCTTACACCTCGAACCGGCTTGTTTGTTCGGCCGGCGAAAGACACTATTGCAACTAGGCCTCAATCAAGCGAATGGGGGGAGAGGCGTCGGCTGCTGAGTTGGCGCACCATGTAGGGCGTGCGAGGTCGGCCGGGGTGCCCGGTAAGAGCGCGTCTTTGATTTTTCATCGTTCGGTCGTTCCTCTTGTGGTTGAAGGGT
>JBBSJE010000456.1:0-3743 GCA_038257535.1 Polyangia bacterium | reverse complement strand
TAGTGAGCGCTGAATTGCCGCTCCACAAGTTTGTCTTCCACATCCAACGGTTCCAGACGAAACCGGAATGCCAAACGCTCAGGCGCCAGAAAGCTAGGCGCCGAAAAATCTATCTGCAGATCGCCCCGGCCGGCCGGCACTGTCGTACCTCCGCCAGCAACGTCGTGGCCATCGAGAATTGCTGATGTAATCACGATCTTCGGTGCGGGCGGCGACGGAACCTGCGCGGGATCGATCCAGGACACCCCTTGGCTCGTTGGAAAATAGATTCGGCCGTCAAGCCCCAACCAAGGGCCAGCACCTTCTTCGCCGCAACCGCCATCCTTGATGCCGTCGGTTTCATCGAACAGACGCGGATTGACAAAGTCTCGCGTTTTGGAATCAAGTTCGTCGAGTTCAGCCTTCGCAACCCGAAACACGCCCCGAGGTGTGCACAAGTAAACGTGCGCACCGCCATCATCAATCACCCGGTGAACGGGCGGGTGTGGCAAACCTTCCGCGGGACCGTATTGTCGAAACCCAGTGGCACTGTAGCGACCAAGTCCATCGATGGTGCCAAACCACACCTCGTTGCCATAAGAATGAATCGAGTAAACCATACCGAAGGGTGGCTTCTCGGGCGCAGGCCCTGGAGTTAGCCAGTGCTCGCCACAGCGGCGAAACAGGCCCTTGGTTGTGCCCACCCACAAACAACCACGGGCGTCGGTGTGGTGGCTCCACACGCCATAGTCACTTCGGCCGGGAATGCTTGGCGCGCTGCGGGAATGGCCTGGCGCGATCTGAACCTCGGTGGCTTTGCCTGAAGAGAGCGAATACAGCCCCGTGTCGGCGGCCACCAGCAGATTTTTGTTTTCGTCTTTGCCTATAGCGCGAATCGGTTCTTTGGTGAGAAGTCCGTCGTCCTCGGAAAACGTTTGAATGGTGCCGTTACGATCGATGCGACACAAGTTGCCCTCTGCGCCTTCCTCTCCACCAACCCATATTGCGCCGTCTTGATCCTCCCAAAGGACCAGCACCAAAGCCACGCACAAACCATTGTGAGTCGCGTAAAGACCTGATTCATTCTTGCGCATCCACGCAAGCCCGCCGCCCGCCACACCCATCCACACCGTGCCATCGCGTGCAACCAAAACACCGTTGCTACCCCGTTGCTCAACCGTGGGGGGCACAGCAAGCGCTCGGGCCGCGCCCAAGGCAAGCCGTGCGATGCCTCCTCGCGTGCCCATCCAAACGCTGCCCTCGTGATCTTCAGCGAACGCCATGATGTCCTGCCAAGGCCCCTTGCCCTTGGGTGCGGGATAAAGTTGTTCTTCCCACAGGCGCGCCACACCATCTTGAGTGCCAATCCAAAGCACACCGTCTTTCGTCAAGAACAGCGCGCGAACGGCGTTATGAGGCAAGTTGTCGGCGGTTGTGAAACGCCGAACCACACCTTGATTCCACTTCAGCAGGCCCTCGCCGTTTGTTCCGATCCATAAACTTCCGTTGTGGTCAGGCGCCAACGCACGAATGGACGTACCGCTTAACACCTTCGTCCATGCGCCGGATGGATCATCAAATTCATGGCGATACAAACCCTCGCGTGTCCCTAGCCACAAGGTTCCCAAAGGCGCCTCGGCAATGGCCCACACGGAGCTGGTGGGTGCACCTGAGACCAGCGCAAACGCAGACGAGGCGCCGTCAGACTTGATGGCGCCCCACCACGTTCCAAGCCACAAGTGACCTCGGCTGTCTTCATAGGCAGCAATGACCGAGTTCATGGTCTGGGGAAGACGGTGCCGCATGGAAACCAATGTGGTTCTGTGCTGCCGCAGAAGCCCAGCGCCTCCCAACACGCCCGCCCAAAGATTTTGTTTGCCATCTACCAGCAAGGCGCGTGCGCGACGAAAGCGCTGCTTGCCCTCAGGCGCAACGGTTTGAAAAGACGCACCGTCGAAGGTCACCACGCCGCCCTCCGTGGCGATCCACATGTACCGATCGGCGGTCTGTGCCATGGCCCAAACGGTGGCCTGCGGCAAACCATCCAACACACTCCAGCGGCGTTCTTGAAAATCACTCCACGTGGCAAACGGAGCGGCCGCGCCCTGGCTTTGCGCGATCAGCATCGCGGCACCTGCCACCAAACTACAAAACAAGCCACGCACGTGTTACTGATTATAAGCCGTGACGGCGGCCCGTGTTTCACATTCGTTGGCGTGAAGCCATCACTGTTTGGGACAGCCAATGGGCACTTGATCCACGACGAGGTCGTCGATCCAAAACGTCACGGGGCGTGCGGGGGTATGCCACTGCTCCCAGCCAAACGAAAACGAGGTTGGTTTTGGCAAATGCCAGATGCCCTTGTACCCATTTTGCACACAGATACCGCCAGCCAGATCTTGCGTGATGGATAGACCCGCCAACTCCTGGCCATCAACATGCGCCGTGTAATGCGACGGATCGCTCTCGTTCACTTTGATCTCGATGCACGCCCACTTCTTCATGGGAATGGCTTGTGGGCGGCTGGCGCGCGAACAATCAACCCCGCCACTGCCGCCGTAAAGCCAACGCGAGCGCGCTTCGCGACCGTCGCCATCGCCGCCAAACCCCAGGTGGGAGGTGCCAAGCGAGGTGCGCCCCGACATACTGACAACGTTCCAATGCGCCGGCGCCGCGCCGCCAGAAACGTTTTCCATCCAGATCATCATCCTGACGTAGGCGACCTTTTTCGGGTTCTTCAACTTGGAACTCAAATCCACCGTGAAGCGCGCAGCGCCTTTGCTGGCCTGTATTTTGAGCGACTTGGTGCCCGAGAACGCCTTGTCTGTGGCAACGGTCATGGAGTTGCCTGAAGCAACTGTGCTGCCGGCCGGGCGCCCATCGGCATTTTCAAAGTCGTTGCAGTACACGCGCTGGGAACAAGGCACGTCGGTGGCGGGCGAGGTCCCGCCTGTTGCCCCCCCAGTTTGTGCGCCGCCCCCGCCCCCTGCCGGCGCGCCCCCCATGGCCTCGGGCGCTCCAGCTTGCCCCCCCTGCGGCGATTCGCCCCCACCGCCAGCGCCGCCCTCTGCACCTTCACCCGCAGAGCCTCCGGCACCGCCCTCTGCCATTTGATCATCGGAGCCTTGATCGTCATCCGAGCCCGCCGTTCCGCCGTCTCCTCCCATGCCGGAGCCATTGCCGCCTTCGGCCCCACCACCGTCGGCCGCGCCGGAGCACGCCACAAAAAGCCCAATACAACCAAAAAAAACTATCAGCTTCGTGTGATGAAGAGCGTTCACAGCAGGTCCTTCCGGCGAAAAAACAGCGGAGGTTAAGCCACCCAAGCAAATCCCAGAATAGGGACACGGTAGGCCTTTGTCGTTCCCTCTTCCGCCTTCACCCGTTCGGGCGAACCCTAAACAGGGCACCGGCCGTTACATTTTGCTGAACGCTTCAGCACGTCGGGAGCCCACGTGGCATTCTTGCCAACGGTCATGATTTCCCTGCAAAGCATCAGCAAGTCGTACCGCGCTGGCAAGCGCGCGTTGCCGGTGCTCCGAAACATCAATTTGGACATCGCGGCGGGCGAGTTGGTGGCCATCATGGGGGCCTCGGGCTCGGGCAAATCCACCCTCCTCAACATCCTTGGCATTTTGGATGACTACGACGAGGGTCGGTACGAGCTTGACGGCACGCTGATGCGCAACCTCAGCGAAAAGCAGGCCGCGCAATACCGCAACCGGTTTTTGGGCTTCGTGTTCCAATCTTTCAATCTGCTGGGC
>JBBSJE010000455.1:0-3752 GCA_038257535.1 Polyangia bacterium | reverse complement strand
GGCCACCACCGCGAAGCAAGCGCCACAGAATGTGACGAGGATGTTCATCGGGCGTGCTTAGCGCGCGCGCCGCCCCCGGGGCCTGCGAATCGCTGACGTTCGCTTCGCTGCCGGGGATGGCCTTGCGCCCTTCAATGGCCACCACCACCGGCCCGCGCAGCTTCACCATAGGTGCCGCGGCGTCCGCTGGATCTGCGCCCTCGTCCGGTGGCTCAGCGGGCGCCGGGCTTGCAAATCGTAGCGCCTCGGGAAGCGCCTGCGCGTCTGTCATCGCCGCCGCGGCCAGGGCATCCACGGCGCGCACCGCTTGCGCCTTGCCAAAGCCAGCGTCCCGCCGCAACCGTTCGCCGAAACGCAAAGCCCCCTCAAGCTGCGCGAAGCGTTCCCAACCCGCGGCCACCGCGGCGGCCACGCGCGGCTTGGCGTCTGCGCATCCAAGCTGGCGCAAACGTGTGGCCACCACGCCCTGCAGATCCGGATCGGCCATAAACTCCTCAAACGCTGGCAGGGGCACCGGCACCTCGCCGCTCCACAATTGCCGGGCCAAGCTGCGGTGGTGAATCCAATGGCGGCCGCGCTGAGGATCCATCACCTGCACAAACGGCCCCACGCGGCGCCATATGGTGATGAAGTGCAACAAGCCTGAAGGCTGCACCGTCACCGCGATGGCGGGCATCACGTCGGCCTTGGCCATCAACAAGTGTTCGGCGGGCACGATCGATTCGGACGCTTCAAGCCCCAATTCGTTGAGCACGGCTTCCAAAGCCGCCACCGCCGTGCCGTCGATGCTGGTGTGGCAGATCTCGCGCAAGCGTCCGTAACTCACAGCGATGCCGAAGCCCTCCAGCACGCTTTTGAGGCACGCGGGGCCGCAATCCATCGCCGAGGTTTGAATGGCTTCCGGAACAAAAAACCGACGCCGCGTGCGCTTGGGTGGGGCCGAAGCGTCTGGGTTCACGGGGCCCCCGCCGGCGCGTTGGCACCCAAGCGGCCCCCCGCTTGCGAATCCACGCGCGTAACGAAGCGTCCCGCCGCGTCCAACACCAGCGACCAAGGCGACGCCCGTTCCACCCGCACTTCTACAATGCCGGGCAAACCATGCTCAAACGGCGCCGCAATGCCCGGCGCGCGCACCACCGCCAATTCAACCCGCACAAGACCTTCGGCGGGCTCGGTGCCCACGTGATCAACAGTGACCGCCAGTGCGCCGTATTTGGTCCAAGGAAATCCGAGCAAGCGCAGCCGCCCGGTTTGCCCCGGCTGCACCCGGCCCACGGCGGATTCGGGATCAAAAAACGCCACCGCCCGCAGCCCCCCCGCCGGCACCACCACCGCCAGCCGCATGCCCGCATCCACCACGGCCCCGGCCCGCAGCGCGCGCCCGTCGCCCAAGCGGCCGGCAACGGGCGCCCGGATCGTGCGCAGATCGATCTCGCGCGACAACGTGCGCATGCGGCCCTCAGCGTCCGCGCGCAGCGATTCCAACTGCGCGATCTCCAGCTCAAGCCGCGCCAGACGCGCCCGCCGATCGCTGAGGCGGGCCAGTGTTTCTCCACCCAAACGACGCACGCCCGTGCGCGCCGCCTGGGCTTCGGCCAGCCGCTGTTCAGCCTCAAACCGCATGCGCGTTGATTCCAATTCGGCCACGATGCGCTGCTGCCGCAACACTTCCAGCTGCGATGTTTCGTGTGACTTCAGCGCCGCCAAGGCTTCAACCGCGCGCGACAGCGCTTGTGCCTCCTCGCGTCCCGCCACCGCGGCCACGCCTTCGCCGCGCGCGGCGCGTTCGTCTTCCGAGAACTCTTTGCGAATGGCCGCGATCTGTGGCGCAAGCAGAGCCACCCGCTCCGCTTCTTTGCCAAGCTCGATCACAAACGCTTCGGCATCAAGCTGCACGAGGATCTCGCCCGCCGCCACGTGCGTCCCCAAAACCAAGTGGCTGCTAACCACGCGCCCGGAAACCGGCGCGTCGACAGGGTTGGGGGCGGTGTCCACCTCCACGCGCGCGGTTTGTGAAACCGCATAAACCGAGACCCGGGCAAATATGAACCACAGCGCCCAAGCGACCAGCAGCAACGTCCCTACCACAGCCGACCAAACAGGGGCGCGTTTGGTGGGAAACAAAGCGGCGGCAAATCGGCGAGACATGGTGGCGAGGCGGTTGAAGATCGGCGGCTAGAGTAGCGCAGAACCTGGCCGCGTACGCAACCAGCACGAGGTTTCCTGGCGCAGCGCTGATGCCAATTGCATCCGTCACTCAAACCGGCGACCCTGGCCAACGCCCATTCACCCGTTTGCCCGTTTGCCGCCGCCACATGCCCAAATCGCCCCCAACAAAATCTGCCACCGCGCTGCTTGAACGCGCGCGCGCCGCCTACCAAACCGAAGCGTTTGCCCGCGGGCGCGCGGCCGCCCTCAAAGCCGCCCAGCAGCTTCGCGCTTATGTTTTGGGATGCCCCAAGCCCGATGAAGAGACCGCGCGGGTTTGGGTGTGGTCGCAAACCATGGCCGCCAGTTGTGCACGCGCTTTGGCCGAATACGCACACGCGGAGCGGCTGCTGAGGGAAACCGAAACGTTTGTGTTGCGCGCCTTTGGCCCCGCGGATCCCTTGGTGGCTGAGGTGGCCAACGAATGGGGCATCGTTCACAAGTACCAGGGCCGCTTTGCGCAAGCGGAGGCCAGCTACAAAACAGCGCTGCCATTGGTGGCACGACACTTCGGCCGACACAGCGACTTTATGGCCACGTTGCTGCACAACCTGGGCGGCATCACGCACGCACAAGGCGATTTGCCCACCGCCGAGCGGTACGCGCGCAAAGGCCTGAAGCTGCGCCTGCAGGTTCAAAGCGCAGGGTCGTTGGCGGTGGCCGCGGACCGCGCCGCCCTGGCGGCCATCTTGGACCCGCGCGGCAAACGCGACGAAGCCAAGCAGCTGCTTACATCCGCCCTGCGCACGTTCAAACGCAAGTTGGGTCCGCGCAGCTTCGAGGTGGGGGTAACGCTTGAGACTTTGGGCAGTTTGAACTACCGAGCGGGTGACCTTGGGGCCGCCGAGCGGCACCTGAAGGCAGCTTTGGACCTGCAGCAGCAACGGCTTGGCAAACAACATCCAGAACTCGCGTTTGCGCTGCACAACTTGGCGGTGGTGCTGCTGGACCGCAAGCGGCCCAAAGCGGCGCAAGCGCTTCTTGAACGCGCACACGCGCTGTTTTGTGCCACGGTGGGCCCACGCCACGCGCATGCGAAAGCCGCCAAAAAGCGGTTACAGCAGGCCGAACGTGCGCTACGGCTCGACGCGGATTTGTAGGCCCGGCGATTCGCGCTGGGCGGCCCGAGCTTGGAGCGCGGGCAGATCGCATGGCACACTCTTCCGGAATGCCGCGCCAGCTAGATGCCCATAAGGAAAAGTTGCTAGCCCTGCGGGCTGAGCTTGTGGCCGAAGGGGATTTGCCCATCGAACCCGCGGCCGACAACACCGACGAAGACGAAGCCCCGCTGGCCGAGATGAACCAAGTGATCGCCTCCAAACGAAACCGCGAGCGCGCCGTGATCCTCAAGCGCATCGACGGTGCCCTGAGGCGGCTAGACGAAGAGCCGGACGAGTTTGGTTTGTGCAGCGATTGCGGCGATGAGATTGGTCGCCGGCTCGAAGCCATGCCCTATGTCGACCTGTGCGTGGAATGCCAGCACGAACGCGACGGCAGTCCCAAGAAGGGCAGCCGCCGCAGCCTTACCGATTATCGGTAGGAGT
>JBBSJE010000454.1:0-3767 GCA_038257535.1 Polyangia bacterium | reverse complement strand
GGCTCAAGGCCAAGGTGGTGATCACGAAAAAGGCCCCGAAGAAAAAGGCCCAACCGCAACCCGAACTCATCTGAGTTTCAACGCCTACTCCTGCCCTTCTGGGCATGAGCAATCGGCACCATGAATAAAGCCCCGGCCACCATCGAAAGGTGGTCCGGGGCTTTTCTGTTTTTAGCTCGCAGTTGCGATTGCGATGATACGTCGGCAACGCGGTGCAATGACTCCTCTGACTCTCAGTTCGGCAACGTACGTCGCCCGAATGCCGCTCGCATTGAAGCCTGAAACTCTGGCTTGCCACCGTATGAAGGGTGCCGAACAGCAAGATCGCAAGCGAGCCCCATTCGATCCATCAGGCTCTGCGATTTCTTGCCAATCGCAACCAATTTCGCCTTGGGAAACGCGGCCCTCAGAGCGAGCATTGCGGGTTTGCCCTCCATCACCTCACTCGTGGTCGGCGTTCTATTGCAAAGGGGGTTGTCAGGGTGGTGCGGATGCATCTGGATTGCATTCCACAGGACGGCTCTCTCAGCCAAGCCCAATTCGTACAAGATTCCCCACACGGCAGCGGCGCTCGGTTCTTTGTAAGGACCATTGGTGCGGCTCGAAAGTCGTTCAGGCAAACGTGGCACGCGAGGTATCGCTCCGGCGAGGATTTGATCCTCGCAGGTGAATGCAACCCCAGTGCACGCGCACCCCTGGTAGCCTGGCGCTTCGCCCACGAGAATGACCTCGGGATCGCAGTCCAGGTGGGCTCCCAAACGGGCCAGTTTCGCCTTCGGGTTGTTGCTGTTGGCGTCCATGCTGTGAGGCGTAGCGTAGGGGTTGAACAACCCCTCGCGGGTCGGCGGGAGCAAAAAAGCAAGCTCCTGCGCCAGACTCATTGCTGACGAACTCACGGTAAAGCCCTCAGTCATCATGGTTCCCAAACTGGTCGATGCTGCCGTGGTTGTGGGTGACGGCCCGGCCGCCGCCGCTGGAGCCTCCCTCATCGTCATCACCGCCGCCACCATCACTGGTCAGACCTTTGAAGCCAAGGTACGCGATCAACACAATACCAATCAACGAAAGCAAAGTTGCCATTTCACTACCTCAATGATTCAGGCGCCACTCAGGCAGCGCCATGTTCTTTTTCACGGCCAACGCCATCGTGGCCACCGTCTTCACATACGCCAGCCGCTGGCCGAACGTCTTGGGCTCGGGCATGTCCCGCAGCCCAAGTTCGTCGACCATTTCCTCCAGGAGCGGGTCCAGGTGGGCGGCGTGCTTCCACTCAGGCACCACCACCTCGGGGCGGCTGGTGCGCAGCTTGATCTTCAGGAGATCGCGGCCGTACAGGCTCCCCAACAGCCAGTGCGGCTCTTTGGCGGCGGCCTCAACGGGAGCGTAGTGCTCGCGGAAGTCTGCAACGGTCATATCGATTTCGGCCAGGTAAGACATTTTCGTCCTCTCTTTCGGTTTGCTTGCTACTAGGTTCTCACGTATCAAGCTCGTGTCAAGGGCGCTCCTAACGAAAAAAAGGGGCGACCGCGTCACCCCTTCATTCCGTTGATGGCCCCCAATCAGGCCATCGCTTTTCTACTTCTTGTGCGTTCGAACGCCGGCCCGAACATGCTCTTGAAGCTTGCATCGAAGGGGCTTGCAACCGAAGCCCCGTCCTCCAGCGGCCCCGCAACATCTAACTGGGCACTCTCTTGAGCGGCTGGGGGCGTTGCAACAGGCTGCGCCGTTGTGACCTCGACTGGCGCAGAAGTAGACATAGGGCCGAAGTGCGCCAAGCCACCCCGACTCATGGCCATTCGGACCTGATAGCCCAGCTGGATCAATTGCAGGACCTCCATGTTTAGCCCGGCAGGGTTGATGCTTTTGAGGTAGTCCTGGGCTCCTATTCCATCGGGGGGGATAGAGACTCGGATTCGCAAAACATCCCCCGGCTTCTCCGTCCGCTTTCGCTGAGCCATGCTGTGCTCCTTTCGATCAACGGTTTGACGAAGCGTCGTTGGCAGCGTAGTCCGCTACGACTTGGAAGCCCCGCACGTTGGAAAAGGTGGACCCACCATCCATCTTCAAGCGGCGACGCAGTTCAGGCGCGTGTTCACGGAGAAATTCAAAGAACACTGCACCACCACCACCGCAGACCAAGATGTTGTCAAAGTCGTTCAAGGCGCCTACCGTGTTGAGCATTGCCTCGTAACCACGGCGGAGGACCTCGCTGATGGCCCCCTTGTAGCGCCCCATCGCGTAGTCCTCGCCACCAATGCGAACGGTTTCCCGGTTGTCGCGGATGGCCAGGTCGATCGCCTGGATAACACCGTACTGGTTCTTCAAGTCCGGATCGATAGCCTTGGCGACCTCGTACGCGCACGCCAGCATCGACTCTGGGTGTGCTCCGGAGCGTTCGTAGTTGGGAACCTTGTCATACGCCGCCAGGAAGTCGATCGTGCCACCTCCCACGTCGACCACGAGATTCCAGCCGCTCATCTCGAAGTCCTTGTGCGTCAATCCGTAGTAGTAAAGGGCTCCGAGGGGTTGCACGATGACGGAGGCATCCAACACCGTGACGTGCCGTTCGCCCACTGCAGGATCTCGGCTGACCACTGAGTGCCGTCCAATGACCAGCTCCCGCAGGTGATCTTCGTACTCGTCAAAGGTGTTGAGCGGGAGTCCAACGGTCAGGTGCTGAATGGTCATCTCTTTTGGATTGCCTTCGTCGACCAGCATGTAGTGCATGGCTCCCCGCATGAGCGCCAGATAGGAGGGGGACGTGCAGTAATCCTTCATGACGTGGCGCGGCTGAAGCCCCTTGAGGTGCATCTCGACCCCACGACCGGCAAAGTGGAGCACCCCATCGATTTCGCTGATGCAACCGTCAGCCCCAAGCGTGCCAGGTGCGTGTCGGAAAGGAGCACCCTCCCGCAGCGTGGCGGTGATGGAAGGGAACAGGTCCGCGTGAATGATGGGTACACCGCGTGCCACTTTGTGGCCACAGGTGAATTTGGTGTTGGCGTAGCCCACGTCGATGGCTCGTGCGGGAACGGTGATCAGATGTGCGTCGCGTTTCATAGGACTCTCCGAGAAAGATGGCTGCACAAAGGTGTGCTGGCGGGAATTTTCTCGGGGCCGTCGTACCTCTGCAAGCGATGCGGACCAGTTGCTGGCCATTGGGGGCCATGCGAGGCCATCGGTGGCCGGGAAACAGATCTCGAACAAGGGCGGTTGCTCGAGCGTGGCCACCGAAGGCCATACGAGGCCATGGAAGGCCGCGAAGCTATGGGTGGACGCCGGACAATGTCCAGCACGTCAAACGGGTGGCCAGGGGAGGCCATGTGAGGCCATGTGGGGCCACAGACGGTGCGATGTGCGAAGGGATTCCCTAGCAGCCTCTGCTTTGGCGGTCAGTGGAGCCCACCGGGGATGCAACGCCTCCCGTGATCCACACACTAGATAGTGCAGTTCTTAAGCGCAACCATAGCTATGCATGGCTTCCGTTACCCACAAGCTCGCGCTCATGCCAGAGACAAGGGCAGTTAAAGGAGGGTTGACAGACAGAGTGATAAGAAGGACGTTGATTTGTCAGCCGTTCTTGCCAATTTGACATGAGGGAAACGCAAAGGGAAAGAAATATGTCAACTGTGGATAACTCGCGCTTCGGGCATGGCCCGGCACCAACTATCCACAACTGGTCCGCATCGAATGACAAGCCGAAGCGCAGCATCTACTATCCGTTTCGCTGTACCTCTGGTACGTCGACATCCCGGTTCACACCAGTG
>JBBSJE010000453.1:0-3767 GCA_038257535.1 Polyangia bacterium | reverse complement strand
TTCCGGGCGGAAACCGCCAGCAGCCCAACCCTGAGTGGCTTCGACGGCTACAACCTCTCCAAGCTCGCGGAGCCTCAGATGGTGCTCGACTTCATCGCCCCCTAGGGCGGCTTGTGCGACCACCTGCCTGAAAACCCCTAAGAGCACACGAAAAGCCTACCGAGGCGGCTTGGCCGGGCAGGTCACTTTTTTGGCCTTCGGTTTGCCGTCGTAGCGTTTTCCAATCTCAACCACAACCACCTCATCACCCGTTTCTGGTTTGAAGTTACAAGCCTCGAAATCAAAAAGCAGATCTCCGTGTTCCGGATGATCGATGTAGCCAAACCCCTGCTGCTTATCAAACGATTTGATTTTCGGCATCAGTCTTTCCCCCTGAGCGCAACGCCAGTAAAGCAACAGCCTATCGTTGGTGCGTAGGTGGGTCAACGAATCATGCACCTGTGGATGTTGTGTGCACCAAAGTCCCGCGCCATGATGGGCCATCATTATGAACACCATGCCTTCTGCACTGGTTTTGGTTCCCATTCCGGCCTTGGCCCTGGTGGTGGCGGCAACCGCTGTTGCGCTATGGTCTCGAGCGCGCGTGACCCAAGGATTGCCCGGCGCTGTGGGGCGAGGGTTGCTGTGGGTGGCAAGCTGGATGCTGCTCTGGGGTGCCTTGGCAGCTTCCGGTGTGTTGGCGCGTTTCGATGCACGTCCGCCGCCGATGCTATTTATGCTTGGGGGAGTGTTTGCGGCGGCTCTGTTCTTGGGTTTGTCGCGCGTCGGCGCACAGGTGGCGCAGGCAACTCCGCTCGCTTGGCTCATTGCCGTGCAAGCCTTTCGCTTGCCGCTGGAGATCGGCATGCATCAAGCCGCCGTGGAAGGCGTGATGCCCATACAAATGTCTTACAGCGGTTTTAACTTCGACATCGCTACGGGTGTCACGGCCGCGATTCTAGCGTTCCTTCTCTACAGAGGCGTGGCCGTTCCGCGTTCTGTTTTGTGGGCCTGGAACATCATGGGTACACTTTTGCTAATCAACATTCTTGTGGTCGCCATGTTGTCCACACCGCTGATTGCGGCATTTGGCACCGCGCCTCATCAGCTCAACGTTTGGGTGACACATTTCCCATACGTTTACCTGCCGGTTGTTCTCGTGGTGGCGGCCGCCGTCGGCCACATCGTGATCTTCCGTCGCCTCAAGGGCCCCGCGCTCTAGCAGATCGCTGACTCGGGACCTACGACGAGGAGGGATTGGCGGCGCACTGCTCGTTCATCGGCGAATCCTTGCCACACGACAAACTGTTCGATTCAAACAGCTGGCCCGACTCAATTTGCGGCGTCTGCCATGGACGGCGCGGCCGAGACGCTTGGGGCTCATCGGTCTTGGAGACGCCGTCGTTTTTCGTGCCGCCACTGTGTTTTTTGTCGACCATCGCTTCACATTATACGCGCAACTTGGGTTTATCGCCCCAGCAGTCTCATCAAAGGCATCGTGCCCAAAGACAGCAGCAGCAGCCCAACGTCACTCGCGCGGCTGCCCAGCGGCATCGGGGCGCCTGCTGAACAAGGCCTCACGACCGTGCCCAAGATCTGCGCGTTACGCCCATTCTCAAAAGCGCTGATGCGACTCGCGTTGTCGCCCTTTGTGTAAAAGCGAAAACGGTTGGTTCCCGCCGCGAGTTTGGAGATTAGCCTGTGACACGTCAAAAGGTCTTCGCTGGGGGACGCTCCGGGCGTCCAATAAACCAACACCTGTCCTGGCGTAAGCGACATCGTGTTGGCCGGCGCCACGAACACCGTTTGGCCATCTTGAATCCACGGCTTCATGCTGTGGCCGCGAGGCCGAAAGCCATAGTGCCCGTGTTTGTTAACCATCCAGCGGAATTGGGAAATCTCTTCTCGCATGGATACGTTCAGATCAGGGCGATCAATGGCGCCACCGTGATGCTCAAAGGCGGTCAACAGCGTGTCGGGTGACGCGGATGCCGAGGCGGCAAACGTGGGCAGCTTTTTGACCAACGTGGTTGCCACAGCAAGCGCTTGTGCAGCCACCTGACTTCCCTGCCCGAAACAAACGAAGCATCCCAGCAGGCGCGCGAGCGACTCTTGAACCGGCAGGGCGCGGACTGTGGTTTCTCCGCCCTTATGCAAAAAGCCTATGGCACGCAGCGGCCAACTTCGCAGCGAGCCGGCGCCGCAGCGGAAACCGCTCCAGAAGGGGGTGCTGTGAAGGCGCCAGCCACCTTCGTCCGACGGCACGACCGCCGCCAAGTCTTCGGCCAGCAGCTGATGGGCCAAGCGCAGGTGGTCTGTGTTGGCGCCCGCTAGCAAAAACCCCGATTGTCCAACACGAACCGCCGCCGCTTGCACCAAGCATCCGCCCCAGCGTGGCAGCAGGTGTGCGCACACCACGCGTAGCAACGAATCGAAGGAAACAAAATTGGGCGCACACACAGCAGTGCCGATCCAGAGACCCTGCGGCCCCCGCTGTGCGGGCGACATGTGTACACGAAAGTCCCAGCGCGAGGCACGCAAGAATGCTGCGTTGTCCTCAACGGTTAAGCCGTGGGCCTTGTCCGGCGCTGACCCGGATTCAGGCGCCCCCAATTCAAATTGAATCCTGAGGGAAAAGCTCTCCTTCACAAGCGGCGACGCCGGCACGCGCCAGCCGTCGTAATGCCGTAGGATCTGATCAACGAGTGCATTGGATACGTCATCTAAAAACAGACGACAAAGGTGCCCGCCCAAGGAAAACACAATCTGACAGGACGAATCCATCACTGGCCCCTGCCGACTTGCGGTATCGGGCGTCCGCGGGTGAGAGTTAGCTGGAAGCATCTCGAGGATTCATGGTGTGTGCGATCTCGGCCGCGGCACAAACGAGAGGATCGGTTCCTGTGTAGGAGCCTGAGTGGGTGAAGGCCGCGCCGCGGCTGCGTGTGCACCACGATTTGTGTGCGCAAGGCGCACAGGCATCGTAATCGGCTATCTGCAGACCGCGAATGCGCTGAAAAACAGGAGAACTTCTCCAAATTTCAGCGAAGGGGCGCTCGCGGATGTTGCCCGCCACCCACGGAACTGAAATGCAGGGCAAGACGTCCCCTTGTGCAGAAATGGCACAATTGGCCCGCGCACAATTGCACGGGAACGTTTGCTCCTCCACGTTGGCACGGCCCTTCGGCACGTAATCCCGCAAAGGCCCCTCAAGCAAAACTTTCAGCTGCTCTTCGCTGACACGGTTGCCGAGACTACCTCTGGATCCGTCGTGCCGAGACGTCACAACATAGTCGATCATGAAGGGGTATTTGTGTTCCTGAGCACACGCCATCATGGCACCCGCTTCGTGCGCGTTTTCGTTCATCAGGATGAACTTCAAGCGCACCGCGATCCGTTGCTTGCGAAGGCGATTGGCCCCATCCCACGTGCGCTGAAACGACCCCGGGATCTGCGTAATGTGGTCATGAACCTCTTGTGTGGCGCCGTACAAGCTAAGGCTCACGCCGGCAATGTTGGGAAAGCGGGCCAGGCGCCCTACCACACCAGGTCGTAGCAAAGTGCCGTTGCTCAAAAGCTGAACCGCAAAGTTTTGGCGACGCGCTTCCTCTAAAAACAGGAAGAGTTGCGGATGACTCAGCAGCTCACCGCCGGTGAACGACAAAAACAAGCAACCCGCGCGACGCAGATCTTGAATCAACGCCAAGATTTCGTCGGTGGCCAGCTCGGCGGTTCGGGGCCGCTCTATGCCATCGCGATCAAAGTTGTAGCAGTGCAGGCAACGCAGA
>JBBSJE010000452.1:0-3767 GCA_038257535.1 Polyangia bacterium | reverse complement strand
GCCTTGTGTCGCCGGGTGGTTCGCGCGTTGGCGGCGCTGCAAGATGTGGCCGCCGTGCCCGCTTTGCACGCCTTGATGGACGACGTCAACGCCCGTCTCGAAGTTGTACGGGCGCTGGGCTTGCTGCGTTCGCCCACGTCCTTGCCGGTGCTTACGAAAGCCTTGCGCGAGGACGTGCGCGTTCCTGTTCGCGCGGAGGCCGCCTTGGCTTTGGCGCAGCTTGGGGGTCCGCGCGCGCGGGCGGCGCTTGCGCAGGCTGCGCGGCGCGAAAAAGAAGCGCCCGTTCAAGCGGCGATCAAGCAGGCGTTGTCGGCACCTGATCGCTTGTGACCTGCCTTATCCAAGCCGCATACGCCTCCGAAGCGGCAAAGGCATCCAGGGCCACCAATTCGGGCACGTCGTAGGGATGAAGGGCTGCGAGCTTTGCGGAAAGCGCTTTAAGCTGCGCACGATGCGTTTTGATCAAACAAACAACCTCCTCCTCGTTGCACAGCTGCCCCTGCCATCGATAGATGGAACGGCCTGTCGGAAGCAGATTTACGCAGGCCGCAAGCCCTGATTCGACCAGGGCGTGGGCCAGTTGCGCGGCCACTTCGGGGGACGGGGCGGTGGTGAGGACCAGGGCGATGCCTGGGTTCTGTGTCAAAGCCGGAGGGGGTGGGGTGGCCATGACGGATAAGCCTATCAGGCGTGTGCTTGCATCGCTCCCGCGGGCGGCCGTTGACGGCAAGCCACAGGCGAAGTACAACCCGCGCGCGTGGTGATCGTTCAAAAATACGGCGGAACTTCGGTGGGTTCTGTTGAGCGCATTCAAAATGTGGCGCGTCGCTGCCTGGCCGCGCAAAGGCAGGGGCACCGCGTGGCGGTTGTGGTGTCCGCCATGTCGGGGGAAACCAACCGCTTGATCGGTTTGGCCAAGCAGATCTGTGACGATCCCGATGAGCGCGAACTGGATGTGATCGCGTCCACGGGCGAACAAGTTTCGGTTGGGTTGTTGGCCTTGGCCATCCATGCCCAAGGTGGGCGCGCCAAATCTTTGCTGGGACATCAGGTGCGGGTGCGCACCGACAGTGCGCATTCGCGGGCCCGCATTCGTGCCATTGATGTGCAATCGATCATTGATGCCATGGACGCAGGCAAAATTGCTGTTGTGGCGGGCTTTCAGGGGGTGGACGACCACGGCAACATCACCACCTTGGGCCGCGGCGGCTCCGATACCTCGGCGGTGGCGGTGGCCGCGGCTTTGAAGGCCGATTCATGCGAGATTTACACCGACGTGGACGGCGTTTACACCGCCGATCCCAATGTGGTGTCCACGGCGCGCAAGGTTGACCGCATCAGCTACGAAGAAATGCTGGAGCTGGCGTCGCTGGGGGCCAAGGTGCTGCAGATTCGTTCGGTGGAATTCGGCATGAAGTACGCGGTGCCCATTCACGTTCGATCAAGCTTTAACGACAACGAAGGAACTTGGGTTGTGCCTGAAGAAAAAGCCATGGAAGACGTTCTGGTCTCAGGTGTCACCGCCACCAAGGACGAAGCCAAGATCACCTTGTTGGGCCTAGCGGACACCACAGGCATCCACGCCCGCGTGTTCAAGCCATTGGCTGATGCGGGCCTCGTGGTGGATGTGATCGTGCAAGCGCTGAGCACCGACGGCCACACCAACTTGACCTTTACTTTGCCCAACGCCGACCTGAAGCGGGCACGCGAGCTTCTGCTGAAACACTGCGCGGATCTGTTGACGCCCGAGCAAGTGCTTACCGAAAACAATTTGTCGAAGGTTTCAATTGTGGGCGTGGGCATGCGCTCGCACGCTGGTGTGGCCTCGAAGATGTTTGACTTGCTGGGGCAGGAAAACATCAGGATCCATTTGATTTCCACGTCTGAGATCAAGATCTCGTGCGTGATTGATGCCAAATACAACGAGCTGGCCGTGCGGGTTTTGCACGACGGCTTCAATTTGGGCGGCTAAAAGCGGGTTACGCGCTTAGTAGCCCAGCTGCACTTGGCGGGGCTTGCCGTATTTGTCGGGAACAAATTTGGGGCGGCTCTTGTCGCCCCCCACGGTCAGCGCGAGGGTGACTGCAGATCCGGCGGGCACATCGATGGCTTGGCGTACAACGTCCGACGAGCTCTCATGCCAGGCCAAAGCCTCGTAGCTTCCGGCAGGTACACCTTTGATCTCGAAGCGTCCATTGCGTCCCACTTGCGCGAACCACGGGCTATCCACCACCACCACATAACCCAACATTTGCGCGTGGATGTTGCACAGCAGCTGCACGGCGCCCGCGGTGTCGAAGGTTTTGTAGTGGGTGGCGCCGTCTTTAAAGAGGCCACTGTCAAAGTCGTTGGGCTTGCTTAGCGAAAACACGTTGTGAAAGATGGTGTCTTGGTTGTGAAAACCCACCTTGGTTCCCAGCGTTACGGGCAACACGTGCGGTACGAACGTCTTGTCCTTCTGGCTAAGTACACGGTTTTTCATAGGCGCGGGACGGGGGGTGGGGCCATCCTTGCGGCGCAACCACACCACCGCGCCGCCGGGCCCCTGCGCACCGCCTCCGCGAATGGTACCGCGCAAACTTCCCGTCGCGGCCCGTGTCCTCGTTGCCGGTTCAACAGGGGGCGTGAAGGCCTCGAAAGCCACAGGCGCTTCGATGGGCGCCGGGGCGTCGCCTTCGGCCCGTCGACGCGCTTCTTTGGCCAATGGCCGAATCAGCCGTTCGATCTCCGGATCAAGCCCTGGCATGGCCAGCAACCGTTCCCATTTCCCTGCTGCTTCATCGAAGCGGCTGCGATCCCACGCCAACTTGCCACCCGCAAGCAAATTGAAGACCAGATACACCCGTTCGGCCACGGCCTTGAGCGCCAGATCTTCGGCCGATCGCACGGCTAAAGGCAAGGGCATCTCGTCGCCCAGCCAAGCCTCGGCTGGCTTGCGCAGGTCAGCGGCGTTTGCGGGGGCAACCCACATCAGACAGCCCGCCAGCCATGCGCTAACAAAGATTCGGGGGGAGCCAAGTCGCCGCTGATGCATAGATCTCCTACCAGGTGAACACCGCCGAAAGCGCCCGCACATCGTTGTCGACGGTGGGGGCTCCCAGACGTTCTCGGTTGAATAGCCACTCGCCCTTGAGGGCAACGTTCTCTCCCACATCCACCCGCACGCCCGCGGTCAACCGGGCAACTTCCAAGGGACCAAAGCCCTCGAAGGCCGCGCGCCTGTGGCCTAACCGTGCGTAGGGCGTGATTTTGCTGACCCATCCCCAAGACCAGGGAAGGCTGAACGCAAGCTGGGTCCAAAAGCCTTTGGCCCGAAACCCCGACGCGAAGAACGCAGGCCCCAGCGGCGTTGATTTTTCGGCGCTGCCTTGGTCTTGACGAACGTCGACGTATTCAGCGGAAAGTGCGAGGCCGCCCCAAAGCAAACGTGCGTCGGCGCCCCACTGGCGCATTTGCACTTTCGGGTCGTGTTGATCATTGCGAGGTCCCTGAAGACCGCTGGCCCCGAGTTTGATCTGCATCGACGGAAGGTTTAGTTCCCATCCCACACGGCCCGAAAAGACCGGGCGGCCGCCCAGGCTGGCTGACTGCGTTTGCAGCGATTCCGCCATGGTGCTGCCATTGGTTGCGGCCACGTTGACTGACAGCGCGGACCACAAGGCCGGGAACTGCAAACGATAAAACATTTTGATGCCCAGCGGGGTGCCGGTGGTGTAGCGGGCCATGAGCGAAGGCGTGATGCCCGTGCGTAGATTGGCTTGGTTGTC
>JBBSJE010000451.1:0-3802 GCA_038257535.1 Polyangia bacterium | reverse complement strand
TGGAAAGGGAACCGCAAATACCGGTTGGACAAGGCCGAGATTCGCCTCGACGGCATCCGGATTTGGGACGCGAGCGAACGGCCTGTCACGGAAGACCCCATCACCTTGGCCGAACGCCCGGCGGCACCGGGGCTTCACAGGCTCACGGTGCGTTTGGAAGTGAAGTCGCGCGACAAAGTGGAGATGGGCTACGCTTCAGAGCAAAGCTTCACCGTTGCGTTGCCGGAAGGAAAACTTTCGCGCGTGCAAATCTCTGTAGATGAAGATGGCAGCTTGCCGTCATACAATCCCGAAATCGAAATCAAGCTGGACAGCGAATAGCCTTTTGCCTTGGGTGCTTTGCCCTCGGCGTTGCGAACCCCTTAGGACTTATGGAAGAAAAACGCCACCCGTTGGCCGGAAAGCCGGCCCCCAAAGAGATGCTGGTTGATGTGAGCGCCCTGTTGGCGGCCTACTTTGACAGCGCGCCCGACCCGCAAGATCCGTCGCAAGCCGTAAGTTTTGGCACCAGCGGCCACCGCGGCTCATCGCTCAAGCGCACGTTCAACGAAGCGCACATCCTTGCCACCACGCAGGCCATCTGCGAGTACCGCAAGGCTAAAGGAACCGAAGGGCCCCTATTTTTGGGCAGGGACACACACGCGCTATCCGAGCCTGCGGAGCGCAGCGCGCTTGAGGTGCTGGCGGCCAATGGCGTTGAGGTGGTGATGCAATCGGGCGGCGGGTTTGTGCCCACCCCAGGGATCTCGCATGCGATCTTGGCCCACAACCGCACCCCCGGCCGCGCGCTGGCCGATGGCATTGTGGTAACGCCCTCGCACAATCCGCCTGAAGATGGTGGCTTCAAATACAACCCGCCCAATGGTGGACCCGCCGACACCGACGCCACGGGATGGATTGAAAATCGCGCCAACGAAATCTTGCGATCAGGCAATCGGGAGGTTGTGCGTCTTTCCTTCGAAAAGGCGCGAGGAGCCGGCACCACCCACACGCGCGACATCATGGGCGCGTACGTCATGGATCTTCCCAACGCGGTGGACATAGACACCATTCGGGCGTCGCAGATCCTCATTGGTGCCGATCCGTTGGGTGGCGCGGCCGTGCATTATTGGCAATTTATTGCTGAAAAACTTGGGCTGAACCTGCGGGTGGTGAACACACAAGTGGATCCGCAGTTTGGCTTCATGACGTTGGATCACGATGGCAAGATCCGCATGGATTGCTCAAGCCCCGCCGCGATGGCAAGCCTCATCGCGCTGAAGGACGATTACGCGATTGCGTTTGGCAACGACGCCGACGCCGACCGCCACGGCATCGTCACGCCATCGGGGGGCTTGATGAATCCAAACCACTTTTTGGCGGTGGCCATCGATTATTTGTGTACGCACAGGCCGGCGTGGTCGGAGGCCGCGGGCATCGGCAAAACCCTTGTGTCGAGTGGTCTGATCGATCGCGTGGCGGCGGTGCGCGGGCGTCGTGTTGTGGAAGTGCCTGTGGGCTTCAAATGGTTTGTGCCGGGGCTTTTGAATGGAAGCCTGATGTTTGGCGGCGAAGAAAGTGCGGGCGCCAGCTTTCTGCGTCGCGATGGCCGCGTTTGGACCACAGACAAAGACGGCATATTGCTGGCTTTGTTGGCCGCCGAAATCACCGCAACCACGGGGCAAGATCCTTTCGAGCACTACCGACAGCTGACGCGCCGCTTGGGAACGCCCCATTATGTGCGCTTGGATCAACCCGCCTCCGACAAAGAACGGCAAGCGCTCAAGCGACTGAGCGCGGATGCGGTTAAGAGCACAACGTTGGCCGGGGAGCCGATCGTGGCCAAACTAACCAAGGCGCCGGGCAATGGTGCGACGATTGGTGGTTTGAAGGTGGCCACGGAAAGTGGCTGGTTTGCCGCACGGCCTTCGGGCACGGAAGCCATCTACAAAATCTACGCCGAGAGTTTCAAAGACGAAGCGCACCTCGCCCAGCTGGTGGCCGAGGCCAAGCAACTGGTGGCGGAGGCTACGGCTGGGTAACTTCGAGATTTGTGGCTTTTTGCGCCGATGATTGTCCACAAGACCTTATTTGTGGGGCCGGCTTTGCGTATGCTGGCAGGCCATGCAAGCGCCCAAGACGTTTGAAAGCTGGTTCGCCGAACAAGCCCCTCAGATCCCCGCCCGCTCGGCCGCGGCGGTCTTGAAGCTGGCCGAAGAGGGCGGCACGGTTCCGTTCATCGCCCGATACCGCAAGGAGCAAACGGGGAACTTGGACGAGGTGGGCGTGCGACAAGTGCTTGACTTGAAAGAGCGCTGGGATGAAGTGGTGAAGCGCCAAGCCTACATTGTTGAAGAGATCGAACGCCAAAAGAAGCTCACGCCCGAATTAAAAGAAAAGATCCTCTCGGCCTACGACCTTACGCTGCTTGAGGATCTGTATCTTCCGTTCAAACAAAAGCGCAAAACCAAGGCTCTCATCGCGCGTGAGGCGGGGCTTGAACCCCTGGCAGATTGGATTTGGGATGCGGCGCATGGGCACCTGTCGCTGGCCGCTGGCGAAAGCATCGAAGGTAAAGCTGCCGCTTTTATCAACGCCGAAAAGGAAATCGACAGCGCGCAGAAGGCCATCGCGGGCGCCACGGACATTTTGACGGAGCGGTTGTCCGAGCAGGTGAAGCTGCGGCAAGAGGTACGGCAAAAATACACCGAGGAAGGCTTTGTGCGCAGCCGCAAGGGCGCCAAGGCCAAACCGCACAGCAAGTTCGAGCTCTATTTCGATCACCA
The DNA here is from genome assembly GCA_038257535.1 of Polyangia bacterium. Classification (GTDB taxonomy): domain Bacteria; phylum Myxococcota_A; class Polyangia; order Fen-1088; family Fen-1088; genus JAGTJU01. Next base: position 1,037 of record JBBSJE010000451.1, on the reverse strand, counting down.
AGAGCCCGCGCCGTCGTTGATGAAGCCTGAAAGTTCTCACCGCTACCTGGCCATGCGCCGTGGTTGGATGGAAGAAGAGCTGGTGTTGGCGTTGGGCGGGGCTTTGCCCCCCGCGGATCCCAATGAAGGCGATGACGCTCTGGCGCGCCTGCGCGTGGCGGATCCGCTTGTGGATGCCGTGGTGGCGCGGTTTGAAGCCGAAGCTTTAACGGTGAAAGACTTTCCCGGCGCCTCGATCATGAAAACGGCGGCGCGGTTGGCGGCCCGGGCGCATGTGATTCCTGCGATCGAGAATGAGGTACACAAAGCCCTTCGCGACGTAGCGGATGTGGCCGCGATCTCCGTATTTGCGGAAAACGTGCGCAAACTGCTGCTGGCGGCGCCGTTTGGCGCCAAAGCCGTGTTGGGTGTGGATCCCGGCATCCGCACGGGCTGCAAGCTGGCCATGGTCGACAGCAGCGGGCATTACGTGGGCAACGCCGTGATGCACTTGGAAACCGAGCGGGGGCGCCAAGACGCCAAAACGCTGCTGTCAAAATTGGTTGAACAAGGTGGCGTGCAGGCCGTGGCTGTGGGCAATGGCACCGCAGGCCGCGAAACCGAAGACTTTGTGCGCGCCACGCTCAAAGAAGCGGGCAGCGACGTGCCGGTTGTGATGGTGAGCGAATCCGGCGCCAGCATCTACAGCGCCAGCGATGTGGCGCGCGAAGAATTTCCCGATCTGGATCTGACCGTGCGTGGCGCCATCTCGATCGCGCGCCGGTTGCAGGATCCGCTGGCCGAATTGGTGAAAGTGGATCCCAAGAGCATTGGCGTGGGCCAATACCAACACGATGTCTCACCCACCAGCCTGAAAAAAAGCTTGGACGCCGTGGTGGATTCGTGTGTGAACCAAGTGGGCGTGAATCTGAACACCGCTTCGTCACATTTGCTTGAGCATGTGTCGGGCATTGGGCCTTCGTTGGCAAAGGCGATTGTGGCGCATCGGGCGAAGTCTGGCTTGTTCAAGAGCCGCCAACAGCTGCTGGAAGTGCCGC
>JBBSJE010000450.1:0-3820 GCA_038257535.1 Polyangia bacterium | reverse complement strand
GAAGTGCACTTTCGTTTCTTGAAGTTTTCAGTTGTCGCAAACCGAAAAGATCATGAAAAGAAGCGCTCTTCCAGTATTTTTTACACTCCTGTGGGCTTCAGGATTGTCGCTTTAGGGCTAGTCGGTGATGTGGTCGCTCTTTCGGCCGCCAGCGGGGAGAAGGATCTGCAGGCTATGCGTCTGAAGAAGCTGGGTCACAAGTACGCCCAGCGTTACAGGCACGCGCCGTGTTCTGCAGCTTTCTCTCGCATTGAGGCGGTGCGCATGCTTGAGGATGCAGCGCGTGCTGGCGCCGATAGCGCCGAGAGCCAAGCTGTGCAACAGGCCGCCAGCATCACGCTTGACGTGATGTCCTTTGTTCCTGTTGCGCGTGAAGTGGCGGCGCTGGTGCGGTTGGCTGGTGCGGCCAAGGATGCGGCTTTGCTCGCGGTTGATACCATAAGCGATGCCATTGACTCCTTCGTAATCCGCCATCGCTCATCTGGAAGTCGGTTGTTCGAGCTTTCTCGACAACATGCCCTCAACGTTCGCGCGTTGCCGGAGGGTGAGCTGGGCGGCGCCGATGAGCCGCATGCTGAGTGGCGTTCGAGAGTCATCGCGATCATTGGACTCCTGAAGCTGATCGAGCGATTGGGTGCACCCCATCAGGATGCGGAACGCTTCGAGGCAAAAGTAAAGCAGTACAAGATCAAAGAGTATATCGAGATGTATTTGCTCGCACCAAAGCCATTTCCTGCGCTGGTGCGTTCGTCATTGCCGCTTGATGAACTGTGGTTGTATGCATTGGGCAATAAAGATGGCTCTTGGAACGAATCGTTGGCCGGGCTGCGATCGTCTTCTGGCTCAGGCGTGAATTCGATCGGTAAGGAAAGCGGGGATCGGCCTGTAAGGTTTGGCGCGTATCCTCTGTTTCCGATAGAGAGGATCGAAGCGGCTGAGGTAGCCACTATGGCGAGGGCTTTCGCTCTCGATTTTTCGGCTGTTGTTGACAAAAAGTTCGCTTGGTCCCGCGTGTACGTGAAGGACGCAAAAACCAAACGCTGGACCCCGGTCGAGAAGGCCACGTTCTCCATTGGCCCCCAAGATCCCATTCGGGTGGTCACTGTGTTTCGAGGGGCCAATGCAAAAGACGATTTAACCGGGGTGCCCGTGTCTCTTCAGTTGCTGCGGGTGGGTGGCATGCTGAAGGAGGAGGGGCCAGTGTACAAAACCTCACTCACAAAGGCTGTGCCATGGTGTTCCGGCGACGGGGAAGACAAGGACTTGTTGGCTGATGAACCGATTGAGCTGAAAATTGCACAAGATCCGCTGGCCTATGTGGCCGTGTTCTTTCCCTTCTATTTTCACCGTAAAAGGATGGTGCAAGGCCTCAAGCCATTCGGACACATTCCATTGGAAGCGGATCCGAAGTACGAGCTGGCGTTTCTTTTGAAGGCTGGCGACGATGCCGTTCGCCTGCAGCACAACGGAAAAGAGGTAAAGGTAACGGCCCACATCAATCTGAAGGATGGAAACGAGGTGGGAATGATGCTCAACCGCGACTTCCTAGCCCGGAAGACATCAGACAAGCCGCTGGCAAATCTGTTCAAGTTTCCGTATCAGAAGGTTGTGCCGTTGGGGGCAAGGGCGGTCGTGGGGGGGACGTTGTTTGAGGCGAATGAAATGAATAAGGAATCTATTCTGCCGGCAGATGGGTCTGCTTTGCCATGGGGTGTTCCTTTTCGACTACTGGTGGTGTTTGGAGCGCGTTTCACCGCCACGAAAGAGTGGTCGGATGCCGACGTACGATTCCCCGCCAAATGGCGATTCCGCGAGCCCCATCTCTTCGTCGATGACTATGGTCCCGATTATCCAACGGAGGTCGTCGCGCTGGGGGGCCAAAGGACTCAGTCTAAGTATCAGTGGTCCCAAGTTCTCTCAGATCTCTCTGCAATGAGAATCATTTCGCCCGACGACATCAGGGCGCTATCGTCCGTTAGCGAAGCGACCATTGTTTGCCCGGAGCCGATGATGCTTTTTGCCACCTTTGTAAACTTTCACTATGCAGCGGAAAAAAAGGACGGAGACGTCATGGTGACGCTGCAGGGCCCCAAGCCTTTCACGGACTCTCTAAGTTCGTCAGGCTATACCTACAAAATGGGTCTTCAAGCACCCGGACAGGTTGGCCTTGGCTGTCTCTTGGAGAACGCCATCACCATTCGAATGAAATCACTGCCTCGTGAGCTTTTTTCAGGGACCGCATTTGAGGGTGACACCTCAATTGTCACCGACCGCAGATTCTTCAAGGCTTTGGAGCTTGAAAAGCTATGAGAGCCAAGCTGATAGCAATTGGCGCGCCTGTGCTCGCTGTCCTTGTATTCCTCTTCGTCCATGACCGCTTGCTTGTGCGAGCGGCCTGCAATCATCCCACCTTGACTGCCCTATTGCTCTCGCTGGGCCCGAGCCCCTTTGGGGTTTACAAGGCATCTGAAGTAGCAATTTCTTGCGACAACGTTGATGGGCTCCGTCGCCTTTTAGCTCATGAGGTTGAGAACCAGGGGCAAGAATCCCTCAGGATCGCTGCCATCGTAAGAAAGTGCGACACGGGCCGCATTAGTGTGACAAGCGACCTAGTCGAAATTCTTCGGCTCCGCAAAGTGGACATAGACGTAGGGATTGTCCATGCTCCAACGCCCGAATGTGTTCGTTCACTGTTGGCATTGGGCGCAAAATGCGAATCTCCGGAGTGGTCTTGTCTCGCCTCACAGAAGCTCAATGAACACCCGGAGGTTTTCGAGGAGATTCTGAAGACGGGCGTCGATCCGAATCATCGTGATGCATTCGGCTGGACGCCCTTGCATCGATATCCTCCCCCGGAAATTGTTTCTCTTTTGTTGAAATACGGAGCTGACCCAGATGCAACTGACAAGGAGGGGCGCACCGCTGTAGATCTGGCACTTGAGGCAAACAAGCCAGATGTCGCCGCTTACTTGAAAGCCCAGGGCCTCAAGCCCCTCAAATACCTCAGCGCCAAACACGCCGAAAACGTCCGCTTCAAAGATCAAGAAGCTGGCATCCTACGAAATGCCATGTACCGAGGCGGCGAGGCTTGTCAGGTGGGTGTAAACGTTGGTTCCGGAAACATGTTGTCTGTGGCCGGCGATCAATGGGCAACCGCTGTGGGAACTACGCTCAAGGTGTCGGCCCAATGCTCTGAAGGACGCGTTTTACACTGGGCCCTGCTTCACAGCGACGGCACCGTTGAACAGTCAACGAACATTGGCCTTCTGGGAGGAAGCGCCACTTTCGAGGTCAACGTGTCGCGGGCCTCGGGAGGCGCACCATTGGTTTTCTTCGCGTCAGACGGGTCGGTGCAAAGTTTAGCGAAGGCCGTCGAGGACGGTGACGCCTGGCACGCAACCAATGTGAAGCTTACGGCTGGAACGCCGCAGAATCGGTAGGAGCGAAGACGATGGCTACCACTTGCGATTTTGACCTGAGAAAACGAGGCCCCCATGTTCTTGGATGAACGACAGGTGAGCATTGTGTCGGTGCTGGGTGAAGGCGTGCTGCAGCTGCGGCGCTTCGAGGGCGAGGAAGCCCTAAGCCGACCCTTCCGCTACACGCTGGAAGTCGTTAGCGAAATTCCCCGTATCAAAATCACTGACGTACTGGGCACCGAAATGGCTCTGAACCTTGAGCTACCGGGGTACGCCGTTCGCCAGTTTACGGGAATCGTTCTTTCCTTCTCTTCGATAGGACGAAAGGGGCGTTATGCCGCCTACAGGGTGGTGTTGGGGCCTTGGCTACAACTGATGGGCTACAAATCCAATTGCCGAAT
>JBBSJE010000449.1:0-3841 GCA_038257535.1 Polyangia bacterium | reverse complement strand
GCGGGCTTGAGCGCCGTCGCGGATGGGAGAACCGCAGATATTTATCTTCAATACGATGCGGGGCGATGAGACGTTCGACTTTGAAGGTTTTGAGTTTAGCCTGATCGGGTTGGACCCGTATCCGAAGGACGGCGTTGAATTGAAGAAAGAGGCGCCACCAGTAGCGTGGCGGTTCTGCCAGGCGTGTCATCACGCTAAGGCTTTAAGCACAACCGTCGAGCCTGAGCCCCAATGCCCTGCTTGCGGTGACGCCCGCTGGGGTGACGTGGGGCAGACCCGTGACGTGCTTCTTCTGGGCCAAGTGTTCTCTGTCAGCCAGCATCGAGACGCGTTGTTAGGGGACGATGGCGACGACCGTGAGAAAAGCTACTACCATTTTATCTCGCTGTTTGAAGCTACCGCCGATGCACGCGACGCATGGTCGAATGACCCTGCCGGATTTGGATTTGAGCTTCAGCCGCGAATGATTCTGCGGCAGCTGAATTTGGGCCCTCAAAAAGACAGTGCCAATGCCCAATTGGCCCAAATCGCGGGTCAATCGGTGATTGACGTGCGCTTTGAGATTTGCGGAACGTGCGGCCAGGCACAAAGCCCCGATGCAGGCCGTTCGGGAGATGTTCCGCGTGCCGCCCATCGCGCCTGGTGTGCCGAGCGGAAGAAGGACAAAACCAAGTACGTTCCGCGGCGCCTTCACCTACTGCGTGAACTCAAATCCGAGGCGCTTCGCTTGGTGGTGCCGTTTGCCGCCAGTGAATATGTGCAATCGGACCTTGCTAATTTGCGCGCGGCCCTTCGTGTTGGCCTGCGTAAGTTCTATGGTGGCGATCCAGACTTTCTTGATGTGCAGGCATACGATGAACCGCTGCCGGCTCGGGAAGGGCGTCGTCGCTTTTTGGTGATCATGGATCGCGTGCCCGGGGGCACAGGCCTGCTTGCCGAGTTGTGTTTAGACAAAGGCGCGAAGCTCAAACAGGCGCTTGAAAAGGCGCACGATGCCCTTCGCCACTGCGCTTGCCATCACCGTGATCCTGCTGTGAAGGCCTGCTATCAATGCCTTTACGCTTATCGCGAAGGCAACGATCTGCCGTTGCTGGATCGCGTGCGAGGCATGGAGATCCTTGAACGCTTGCTTGATGCCTTTGGCGATTTGGCCAAGGTCGACAGCATCGGGACCATGTCCCAAAGCCTGGTGCTTGAAAGCGAACTTGAGGCCCGCTTTGTTCGCGGCCTTGAGGCGTTGATCGTTGCGCAACCCGGAGGCACTTGGAAGCGCGAAAACGATGGCGCTTGGAAGCTTTCGGTAGGTAGACGTCACTGGTTGTTGCGGGCCCAAGTTGAACTGAAGGCCGATAAAGTTGAGGTCCCCTGTCGGGCCGATTTTGTGCTTTATCCGGAGCCGCCTGGCGAAGGGGTGTTGCCCGTAGCCGTGTTCACTGACGGCCTAGCTTTTCACGTGATGCCCGGCTCCCCATCCGCCCGCCTGGGCGATGATGCACGAAAGCGTCGGGGCATCTCCCAAGGCGGCGATATGCTTTCGTGGTCGCTCACATGGAAGGACGTGGTTTCACCCGATTCCCCCGTGGTTCAACAGTGGTTCGGGTCCGGCGCTCCGTTCACGAAACTGCAAGCGATGGCGTTTAGGCTTGATGCTGAGCGAACGGAGAAGCTTGGGATCTTGTTGCGGCTTTTGGATTCAGACCCGCTGCGTGCGTTGGTGGCTTACCTGGAGGCGCCCACGCGTTTTGCCGAACTCGCGCCCTTAGCAGCCTTCATGCTGTTACAGAACGGAGGCAAGCGCCAACCCGGTGCGCGGATTGCCAAGGCGCACGAACAATGGCGTGAGCTTGAAGACGTTGAAGATGTGGCCCTTGATACCAGCGAAGGCGACGTTGCCACGGTGAAGTTGGATCTGGGTGCCCACGCGCGGCTTCTGTTGGACGTCGAAGGTGCTCACTTGGGAACCCTGCTTGCCGAGCCTCAAGCCGCGCGGGCTACGTTGCGACTTGAGGATGACAGCACCGCTCGAAGCGCACCCACCTTTGAATTGAGTTGGCGTTTGTGGTTGCGCGCATGGAATCTGTTGCAGGTGCTCCCAGGTGCCAGCTTGATCACGAGAAGCGCGGTGGCTTCCGGCCCCATGGAACAAGCGGCTGAGGCGCCGGGGATGCCGGCAGCGGTGGCAAAGTTGCCTTCGGACGCAACGGATCCGCGTTTTAGGATCGTAAGGGAAGTGCAAAACGATGCGGCAGTCGAAGTTCTTCTGGCGCTCCTCATCAAGCATCCCCGGTTGGCCGCGCCTTCCGTTCCCTTAGAACTTCGGCCTCCTGCGTTCGCAACCCACGATGACGTTGAGCTTGGGTGGCCAGAATTGAAAGTCGCTGCGTATTTCGACTACCAGTCTGCTGCTGCTGCCGCTTTGCGGGCGTCCGGGTGGGCCGTGTTGTCCATCGAGCGGGGGTTGACGGTCCTTGAGTTTGAACAGTCGCTTGGACTGAACGGGAGCAACTAAAGCATGGCTCGTCTGGCGATCAGCAAAGATTATTTTCCCGCCTATGCAGCGTTGCCGCGAAAGGCACAGCGCAAAGCAGATGAGTTCCTGCGCAAGTTCGAACAGGATTCGACCTCAGCGGCCATTCATCTGGAACCCATTAAGAGCGCTGTTGATCCGCAACTGCGTTCGGCACGGGTTGGCGATGACTATCGGCTGATCCTTCGCGCGCCCAAGGATGGCGACGTTTTCTTGGTCCTGTGGGCCGATCATCACGATGAGGCCTATCGCTGGGCCATAACGAAGCAAACCGCCGTTCACCCCTCTACCGGAAGCCTTCAAATCTTCGACGTCACGGCTGCGACTGTGGCCCTCACAACCGCACCGAAATACGAGGTTGTACCGATTGCGGCGCCCGCGGGCGAGCCGGATCTGTTTTCCGCGCACAGCGATGATGTTCTGTTTCTGGCCGGTGTGCCCCGCGCTCTGCTGCCCAGCGTAAGAGCGCTCGCGTCCGACGCGGATTTGGATCGCCTATTGCCACATTTGCCCCCCGAAACGGGAGAAATGCTTACCGCTTTGGCCGCGGGCATCGGGATCGATGAAGCCCTTGAGGAAGTGTTAGGCCGCGCCGCACAGCCAGCAGCCACGCCTGCTCCCGCTCCCATAGATATCACCGACGTTCCCGCGGCCCTTGCCCGAGACGCAACCCAACGCCAATTCCGGTTGTTGGAAGATGGTCTTGATCTGGATGCGGCGCTCAAGCATCCACTGGATGTTTGGCGTGTCTTCCTTCACCCGCGACAGCGTCGGTTGGCCTACGCGCATACCAAAGGCCCCACAAGGGTTCTGGGTGGCGCTGGCACCGGCAAGACCGTGGTGGCCCTTCACCGTGTGGCCTTCTTGGTGCGTGAGGTCTTCACAAAGCCAGATGATCGGGTGTTGTTCACAACCTTCACCGTAAACCTCGCGCAAGATTTGAGGACCCAGCTTACCAAGTTGTTGGAGCCGGACGCGTTGGCCCGGGTCGAAGTCGTTAACCTCGACGCATGGGCTTCAAGCTATCTGCGGAGCCGTGGCGTTTCCGTGCGACCCGCGTTTGAAAAGGAACAGAGCTTCCATATGGAGGCAGCACACGAGGTTTATGGCGTTGATGACGTACCTTTGGACTTCTATCGCGCCGAATGGCGGGATGTTGTTCAAGAGCAGGGGCTGCTTACTGAAGACGAATATGTTCGTGCCGTAAGAAAAAGCCGTGGCGTGCCACTTGGCAGGGCCGAGCGTCGCCGGTTGTGGCCTGTGTTTGCCGCCTATCGGTCCAATCTGGAAGAAGCTGGACTTAAAGAACCCTTG
>JBBSJE010000448.1:0-3856 GCA_038257535.1 Polyangia bacterium | reverse complement strand
CGCTCGTGCCAGGTCTCAAGAAAGGTGGCCAAGTGGGCCTGCATCACGCGGTATAGAGCTGTTTTCTCCGGCTGTCGGGGCGCGTAGATGGCCGCAGGTGAGGCGGCAAAGTGGCGGTGTGCTGTGGCTTGCTCCACCCGTGGACATCGGCGCTGACAGCCCAGTGGTTGCGTGGAATGCGTTTAGCCCTACTGTGTAAGCGATCACCAAAACCGCGCCTTCGCCTGAACCCTTGGGTGGAATTTTGCGGGTGGCGGGCGACAAAGTTTGCGCCTTGGGCTTGGCGGCGCTTTGGTCACTTATGCTGACCGCCCGCACGTTGAAAGGACGCAGCAGCAGTTCGGAAGTGCTTCAGAAGGCCATGGCGGTGGCGGGTCCCGTGGTGCCAATCACCTCCGCCGGCGGCGGTCCAACGTTTTGGTGTCGTGAATGGGGTGGTGGTCCATGGGAGAAAGGTTCCCCAACCGAATCCGCACGCGCTCGCCGCGCCCTACCAGCAGCGGCGTTGTTGCGGGAAATGCCTTGCTGTTGAAGGCCAGTGACGCTTTATGAGTTGCTAACGGGGCAATTGCCCTTTGTCGGAAACGATGCCCTTGAATGGGTTCACGCACACATCGCAAAGACGCCGCTGCCTCCGTTGCACATAGACGCAAGAATTCCGGCCTCCATAGACGCTATCGTTCTTAAGCTTCTCTCGAAGCATGCGGAGGATCGCTATTATGGTGCCACGGGCTTGCAGCGAGACCTCAACCGCTGCATCGCAGCCCTGCAACGAGGTGACTCCCATGCGTTTGGCCCTGGGCACCGATGACGTCCCGGATGAATTTCGGGTGGCTCACCGTCTTTAGGGACGGCAGGACGAGGTTGCCAAACTTGTTGAGGGATTCGACCGCGCACGGACCTCTGGCTCTTGCATGGTCACGTTGATTGGAGGTTACTCAGGGGTCCCCTGCATCGACCATGCGCCGTAGTTCATCGCCTACTTCCCCCGTCGTTTGGCGTCTTCGATAAGATTCCGAATCTCGTCGATGTCGTCTGAGGTTAGCTTCCACCGAACGTCGTCCAGCAAGGCCACCACCGCCTGCTTGGGCGACCCCTCAAAGAAGTTTGCCACCACATCGCGCAGCGCCTTTTTGCGCGCCACTTTTCGCGGCACCGCCGGCTTGTAGAGGTAACGGTTGCCCTGGGCTTCCGTGACCAGATGCCCCTTGCTCACCAAGATTGACAGCAAAGCGCGAACGGCCGAGTAGCTTGGTGGCTCTGGCAAAGCTTTGGCAATGTCCGCCGCTGTGGGGCTCTCAAGCCGGTACACCACATCCATGATTTCCCGTTCTCTTCGACTTAACCCAGGGAGTATGTCGGGAGGCATGCTTAAGAAATTAGCATGTGCTAAAAACTTAAGCAGTGAGAATGGGCGACGGGAGAGGTCAGGCGGAGACACGAGCCGCGCAGCATTTGGGCATCGTGTGTGGAGACGGTGATTAACGACGCGGAATCACAAGCCAATCGCCGCGATTCCTGTCTTTCGGGGTGCCTTATTCCATCGCTACATGTGCGGCGGGCGTGCTGGTGCCTGCAATTGCCGTTGTGTAGCGAGCAGCAATGCGCCCTACGCCGCCGATGCCAGCGTTGGTTGAGCCGCCTAAGCCTGCGGCGCCTCCGCTTGCGTCGACCAACTCGTCACCCAGCGTAAGGTGATTTCCAAACAGGTAAAGCGAACCGCCTGCGCCTCCGCCTCCAGGGCCGGAGTAGTCCCAACATTCTTCGGTCGAGCCGCCGAAACAACCCGCTTCAACATCGCCCTGTCCTGCGGCTCCACGCGCAGAAAGCTTGCCTGTCACTCTGATCGACATTGCTTTGATGATGACAATGCCGCCTCCGACCCCTCCAAAACCACCCAAGGGGTTGTCGTGGATCGCGTCGTCATTGCCGCCCGAGCCGCCGCCCGAACCAAAGTAAAGCTTTGTAAGTGCCGCGTTTCCATAGGCAACACCGCCTTTGCCCGTGCAGCTGCTGGTGCCCTGGTCACCAGGCGCGCCGTAACCGGCACCGCCGCCCGCACTTCCGAAGCTTGCGCAGTCCTCGCCAAGACCGCCACCACCGCCGCCCGCCAGCGCTTCCTGATCGCCGGTTCCTAGACCTTGGTAGGATTCGCCCTGAATGCCTTGCTGATACCCATCTAAAGGACGAGTGCCGCCGCGATAGCCTTTGCCGTCCATCGACACGGTTCCTGAAACGGTTACAACGCCAGGGCTCCGAAAAAACAACACCCCGCCTTGAACGCCGTCCCAAGCGTTGGCGGTGACAGTGGCGCCAGCCTTCACCTCAACGGCAGCAAAAGTGGGTACGCGAACCATCATTACACGCTGGTCCGCGGCTGTTGTGCCAAGCTCGGCGTCGTCATTCTCCCCGCTGCCATAATGGTTGAGTTTGGCACTGGTGAACGTCACAGTGGCGCCCGCGACAGAAGCCACCCGCACGGTTTCGTGATTGCCTACGTTCGCATGGGCTGTGGACGTACCTTGAAGGTTGATCAGAAGAATTTCGTCTCCAACAACAAGACAGCCTACTGAAGGGCTCTGTTTAAGTGTCGCGGTGCTCGCGTTAAGTGCAACAACCGAGTACGAAACAGCCTCACCACCGTCAGTACAGTTACGGCCCAAAGAAAGGTTCGTGGTGCTGAAATTGATTTCACCCCAAACGGTCAAAGTGCCGTCAGGACCAAGTACGAACGGTAGGGTTTCGATCACGACGTCGGGCGCCACATCATGTGGAGAATTCGCGTCGGGTGCTGCATCTGGGACCACCGCGACGTCTTCGCTTGCATCGATCATTTTGGGCGCATCGATAACCGGGGCGTCGGGCGTTACACCGGCGTCGGGAATGACCTCAGAAGCGTCCACGGCCGCGTCCAAAATGCCGCCGCCGGTCCCGCCCATTGAGGTGCCACCTGTTCCACTTCCTGCGGTGCCCCCCGCACGGTTGCGGGCGCCCTCGCTGCTGATCCTCGACGACCCTTTCGATGGCCTTGATAGAGCCGCTTGCGAAGAGCTTTCACACGCAATCGTGCAGGTGGGCGAGAGGCTATCCGTGATGGTGGTTGGAACTTTTGGCGTCCACGACTTGCCGTTCCCTTCAGAAGCCCTGCGCGAAGTGGCGGTCATGGCTGATCGCCGGCTTGTCTTTCAAGGCTCCGCCGTAGACTTCGCCGAGGCCAATCGTCGTTTCGAAGGGTGTTTTGGGCCCTAGAGCAAAGCGTTCGAGGGAACAAGGCTAGTTTTCTGGCCCTCGATTGGACCTCCGAGAGTCAACAACGAGCGGTGAAAGCTCGCAAAAACCGGCGATTTTCCCCCAGCGGGCGGTGCTTAGTCCCGGATTTTGCCACCTTACGAAGCTGCTTGAGCACCAACAGCGTTTCCCGGAAGCAAATGGCAATTCGGCAGTTGAATTGAGCCACATCACCAAAAACCTCCCCATCCCCGGGGATGGCTACCATGGCCCGAAGGGACAGGGCGTAGGCCAAAGCCAACCGTGCGTGGTATGATCACAATACACATGAAACGTACAAATGTTGTGTTGCGTGATGATCTGCTGGAGGAAGCAACCCGATTGGCAGGCGAACGCACCTATTCCCGGACCATCGAGCGGGCGTTGGAAGATTTTGTACGAAGGGCAAAGGCCAAGCAGATCCTGGACCTGGCCGGCACCGGCCTTTGGGAAGGCGACTTGACGGAAATGCGATCGGATCGGCCAAAGGCCAGAAAGCGGTCGCGTGTTTCTGGTTGACACCTCAGTGTGGATCGCAACTTTCCAGCGGACCCCAAGCCTGCGCCTGGAAGATGTCACAAGCATCGAT
>JBBSJE010000447.1:0-3877 GCA_038257535.1 Polyangia bacterium | reverse complement strand
TTTGTTCCACAAGCCGAAAGCCTCCCCACCTGCTGTCGGGGCGACGAGCGCCGCTTGGCCACGGGGGCTGACGTGGCCTTGGTGCTGACGACCGGGTTGGGGGGCGTTGTGTTCTCCGAAACCGGCTGGGCGCGGGTGAGCGAGCGAGTCGGTCAAGCCCCTGCCTCGATGGCGGCGCCCGCAACATGGATTTATCACCCGGCGCAGCCACGCCTGATCGAAGGCCGCGCGTTGTCCCTGCCCCGCATGGCGCTGGTGAATCTGGAGGTCCCCGTGGGACAAGATCCGGGCGCCTGCGTTGAGTTGGGGCGCGCCCGCCGCGCCGAACTTGTCTCGATCAGCCAAAGCCAAAGCTCGTCCCTGGCGCAATGTGCGCCTCCTTGCGACATGGACCCGCGCGAGCCCAACAAGGCCCTGTCCAGCGCCGCTTACGTTGAGCTGGGGGGCGACATTCCTGTGACGGTGGTGTCCGACAGCGAGAATCTCATTCAGGCTTTGCGGGCGGAAATTCGCCCCGAAGGGCCGGAGGTGGATGGACTTTTAGGGGCCTCGGCGCTCAAGTCTTTGCGCATTGAGCTCGATTATCGTCCCAGGCCCGCTCGCTTGATCTTTTCTTGCCAGGCGGGCGAATCGCAAACATGCCGATCCGTGGGACGATGCCCAAGGCTTCCGAACCGAGACTTAAAACGAGTCTGTTTCGACTTGTCTTCGCACCGGCTGCCCGAAACCTGCGACACCACGGCTCAGGTATGCCCCTGATGCGTTGGCTAGGTGGCGTGCTGTGTTTGGCGATGGCCGCGGCGGCCGGACCGCCACCTGCGCACGCCCAGGAGAATTCCGAAGATTTGGCGCCAGAGGTTCAATCCAAGGCCAAGAAGCGCAAGAAAAAGCCGAAACCTCCAGCTGCCACGCCGCCCGCCCCACAGACCGAGGGGCAGGCAAAGCCGCTCACGGCGACAGCAGCTCCCCTGCCCCAGCCAGCCGCGGGCAAAGCGCCCGAATCTGCGGCGTCCGTGACGGCTGCCCCACTGGATCTGTTGCCCGAACTCACTGACACCACGCCGCCGGCCAAGGTGGCCATCACGTCGTTTGCGGTAGAAGGCGATGAGGTTCCTGCCGCGCTCGTGTACCAGCTGCAAGATGGATTCATTTTGGGTTTGGTGCGCGCGGGCGTGCGCGTGATTGACTCCGACGACCTCAAGCATCGCCTCAAAGACGATCCCGATCTGCTCACCTGCGACACCTCTCCCTGTCTCAAGCGACTGGGGCAAGCCGTGGCCGTGCGGCACATTGTTCAGGTTCAGGTTCAGGTTACAGGCAATAGCTACCGCATGAGCGCGCGCATCTATCGCACAACGGGAGCGGCGCCTGCCGCCATGCCCGTAGAAACGCAATCGCGGTTTTGCGACGTGTGCACGGTGACCGAGGCCCGCGAAACTATGCTTCGCCTTGCCGATGGCATTCGAGTGCCCGATGAGCCGGGTATGGTCGATTTGTCGCCCGCGCCCCCGCCGCCAAAACGGCTCTCGAAGAAACCTGCGATCGGCGCGATGGTGGCTGGCGCCTTTGGCATTGTCTTGGGCACGGTGATTCTTGCCACCGCTGAAGATCGAGACAAAGGCCGTGCGGCCGTGGGTGGTGGCCTAATGGGCGCTGGGGCGCTTTCGGCCGTTGCAGGAATTTTCTTTTACGCTGACGCCGCCAAGTCCCCACCCACCCCGGTGTCGGCGAAGCCAGTGCCCTAACCCCCGCCCGTTGAGTTTCGAATGCGAAAGCGATCGGGCAGCTTGTCGAGTGGGCGAACCGCAATGCGCCTCACAAACAATTCAGCACCCTCGGATGCGAGCTGCACGGGGCCTTCCGCCAAAGGCGTTTCCCCGTCGCCCTGCAACCAGCGCGTGTTTTGGAATTGCAGCGTCATGGACCCGTTGATCACAAACGCGCCGTCTGGGCCGAAGAGATAAGCGTCGGCCACGTTCCATTCGCCGTAGCCGCGCTCGTAGTCATTGCTTTTCACCACCCGCGCTTCGGCATCGGACTGCGGGAGGGTCTCGGGTTTTTGGGCCGCGGCAAACACATACAGCGGTTTGCCCATAAAACGCTCGCGCCGGGCAGGAACGTCAACGCGCAAGCCTTCGCCCAGCAGCAGGTCGCCGCACGAACCTTCCTGCAGTTCCAACTCAAGCCCGGTGTGCCAAGGCTTGCCGGTACCGAACGGGCCGCGGTCGGGGAGCGAATGTACAACAAGACCGCTCGACCGCCGCAGATGGGCGCGCGGGGCCCATTTGTCCACGCCCCAGCGCCATTCCACGCGCAGCTGGTAGTTGTGAAATGCGGCCTCCGACACCAGCGCGCCAAAGCGATGGCCGGACACACGAAGCAGGCTTTTGCCCGCTTGTTCAATCACCGAGAACACCTCAGCTGGCTGGCCCTCAGAGTTTCCGGTGGCGGGTGGCAAATGTTGTCGCCAACCCGACAGGTCACGGCCATTCCACAACTCCTGCCAGGTCCCTTCGGGCTCTTTTTCGCTGGGGCCGCTTCGCTTGTTGCTCTTGCGAGAGCGGGACTTGGACTTGGACTTGCCGGCGAACGCACGGGAGGAGGCCACGAGGGTTAACCCGAAGCCAGCGGTGGCGCTTAGAAGGTCACGGCGTTTCATAAGCAGGTCAAGCATCAAGTCGGAAGCGCCGCGCCGTCGCGGGATCGCGCGGGGTCTTGGGTACGGCCGGCCCTAGGTTAGGCCGTGGTGGGGTTTTGTCTGCGGGCTTGGTCTCGTCCTCCGGGGCCTCAGCAGGCGGTTCCTGTGTGGAGGGCTTGGTGGTTTTCTTTCGCGGTGGCGCCTCAGGCACAGGCGGGGACACGTACGCCTCAAAGAGAGGTTTTGCGCGCACGCAAACACCGGAAGCGCATTTTTGAAATTCGAGGCAATCGCCATTGGTTTTGCAGGTGCCATCGAAGCGTTTCTTGCAACCAGCCACCAGGGCCAGGCAAACAAGCAAACCTCCGACGAAAAAACCGCGCATCGTTCCCATTATATACCGAGCCGCGCGGCCACACCGCATGCGCTATGGCTGCGGTTAAGGGGGAGGCTCCGCTGCTTGTTGGCGCTTGCGTAGAAATGCAAAGATCTCAGCGAATCGCTGGCGCACGTTGTCCCACTCTGTGCCCCCAAGTTCCAGCGTCACCACAGCCAAAGGACCTGCGGCATGAAATTCAACCGCTTCGAGCACGCCCGCAAGGCCCATCAAGCGCATCTGCGGCTTGGCCGCGAGATCTTCAGCGCGCGCCGCCAAGGCATAAACCAGATTCTGTGCGGCCTCGGGTGTGGACGCTCGCCCTACGGCTAGCAAACGAAATCCAGCCTGCCCCCCGGCCCGCAAACCAAACCAGCGCAGGTCAGCCGCTTCGGGAAAAAACTCCCGCATGCGCTCGCGCATTTGGTTTGTGCCCCGTGCAACCAGTTCAAGGCCCACAACTTGTTTTTGTGACCATCTGTCGGTGAGCTGTTGATTGACGTCACCCCACCACGGCTCTGAGGTGATCGAGGGCTGAATCGCCGTTTTCACATCCATGACCGATTGGACGGTTTGCTGGGAGCCAGTAGCCACTTGGTCGTGCTGGAGCAAGGCCAAACTATCGCTGCTTTTGCCCCACAAACGGCTTTCGCGGTAGCTTGGCAGTTCGCCCTGGCTGGCCAGCGTCGAAGCTTTTAGGTCTGAGAGGGAAAAACGGCCCTGGTACACGCCTAGGTTTTGCGTTTCGGCCCCTTCGCCCAGCGCGGCCAAAACGGCGTGATCGACATCGTCCGATTCCACAAAGCCTTGCCGCTGCCTGCGCTCCTGTGCGGTGGCGCCCGCTTCAAGAACCGACTTCCAGT
>JBBSJE010000446.1:0-3894 GCA_038257535.1 Polyangia bacterium | reverse complement strand
ATGAAGATCTCGTCATATTCGCCCTTGGTCATGGGTAGCGTGTGGGCGGTGATTCCGCCCAGAATCGTGCGACCTAGGTAAGCGGCCAGAACCCAAAACTTGGGGTCGCGCAGCCGCTGGTCGAGGTACTGATCACTGAGCGGCTTTGCCTCTTCCTCGAACACGCTGGCCATCAACAGGAAGAGCGCTCTTGCATCGTCTCTATCGTCAGCACCCAGTCGGATGATTCGAACGCTGTCCTGCAAGGATGCTGCACGAACCTTCGAGTTATGTACATTAGTCAGCGCACATCCTTAGGCCGGGCCGGTTCGAGAGCTTGTGCATCGGCGTGGCCAGCAACTGGGCGAAGTCTTCGAACCTACCGCCACCTTGCATTACGTCGGCTTTCAACACATTTGAGACCACAACGGTGTCTTCAGGTGTGCCGTCGTCGACGCCAATTCTGAAGCGATCGTCGACTTTGTCAGCGGGCTCCATGGCCTCGAGAAATGATATGTGCATGAAGTGCCTCGTGTCCGTTTCATGGCGGTGGCAGCCGGCGCAGGTGTTGAGCGCAAAAATGTCGCGAACGTTGACGGCAACATCACCTAAGTTGTGGGCCATGCCATGCGATGGTGTGGCCGGCGGGTTCGGATTTTTCAACTTTCCCCATGCTGCATAAGGCGCGCTGCCCACCAGTGCGGAATTGGCGCTCATGCCGTGGGGAAGGCGATGTTTGTTTGCGAGCACCGCACTGGCATTCGCGTTCAAGTAACTCATGAGCTCATCGCTTCGGGTGCCCTCAAGTCCGGCGAAGGCCGCGCGAGGAATGTCGAAATCGCGCGCAGGCTCTAGGTTGGCGGTGTGAGGCGCCAACCCGCTGGCCGTTAAATGGAACTCGCGCAGTTCCCAAAATTGTTTGTCGGCAACAAAGCCCGCGCTTGGAAACCGCGCGCCCTGGAGCGCAACTTCGTTCGTTCGAAGCTGATTGAGCGCGTTGCCGTTGGGGCGACGGCGATCTGCATCGGGTCCTGCGAAAGCATTCGTAAGCTTGAGCAGTTTGTGGCGATATTGTGGCCCAAAAGGCTGCGAGCCAAGCTCATGCCAAGCTTGAGCCCATGCCAACGTCTGCGCGTTGTTTTCAATGGGCAGCGCGTACTCGAAGATGATGGTGAACTTCTGGGCTTTGAAAGTGTCATCCATGATAGCGAGGTTGCCGGTTGCGGCTTCTTTGCCCAGGGTTGGTCCAAAGGCCTGGAAAACGAAGCGGCCCTCACCCGCAATGGCAGTGCCATCTGTAGCGACGATCCTCAGGTCAGGTCGGTTAACGATGGCCATCAACTTGAACGGCGCCACGCGCATGTCGAGTGTGCAGGAAGCATCGGTTGCGGGCGATGCGGGCGATGCGCAGCCGCTGGCCTCCTTCCACGGGTTAATCAGAAGCAATCGGATCGAGCTTCGAGGGAAGGCCGGGCTGACAGCGGGGTTAGGGCTTTGCGGCACTTCCCATGTCTTGAGCCAGTTCATCACGAAATGTGATGCTGCTTGTGCTGAATGCCGTTCGGCTTTCGGAAGCATATTGTGAACCAACCGTCCAAAACTCCACGCACCGCTTTTGTTGGTGCCACTGGGGTGCTGTGGATCGAAGTTGGTCTCAACCACCGAGCCGACCACGCTAGGATCGGTAATTAACAGCTCACGGGCGGGATCGATGGGCGTTGCCGCCTTCACCGCGCTTTGGGCTTCGAGAGTGGCATCCCCGGCTTCGTCACCACAGGAGGTGATCAAGAGGGTGCTTAGTGAAATGAGCAAGAAGCTAGTGACATGTCGCATTATGTGATTCTCTTGCGCACACTAGCCGTTTTTTTTGTGTGGCGGCAAATTTATTGGCCTCGTGGGAGAAGAATTTCGCGCGGCTGTTAACCCAAAGGCGTTACTTATGCCGGATATTTTCATCCGTTTAAGACCGCCGGCCGTTCACCTCCTTCGCGGCGTGCAAAAGCCAGCCGGAACAGAAGGCCGACGAAGCAATGGTGCGGGCCGAACCCAGCGACCCGATCAAGACTTGTAAGGTCAGCATGAAGCGCGCGCGAGTGCACCGATGTCTTCATCCCGACCTGGTGGCAGCCCGGGGAGGATTCCTGTTCGGCTACTCGCAGCGCTACGTCGCGGTGCTGGAACCCACTCTGCGACAGGGCGCTGACGGACAAGACGGTCAGCCGTCCACGCCCGTCTTCAAGCGCCGTCCGGTTTAAGGGGTGGGCGCAGGCATCAAGGGGTTAAAGACGAGATCGTCGAAGGCGATCGTCTTTGAAACTTGCGTAAATGTGACGGAATGTATTTTGGGCTGTGCGATGAGCAGGGTTAATCCACCGGAGACGTCGTTCACAGTTGCTTTCCCGAGCGAAACCTCATCCACGTCAAAGGCTTCAACCGAGGCTGTGCCCGCGGTTGCGATCTGGTCGCCTCGGATGGACACCTGGTTTGTGACCGCGGGCAAGGATGGGTTTGCGGGCATCGAAAACGTGATTGTCATGGTCGAATACGCCATGGTGTCTGAAGCGCTCACGCTGCCGATTCCATTGAGGCCGCTGGTGGCATGCCCCGAACCCAGCCTCACCAGAGCCACATAGGGCTTGTCAACGGAGCGAAAGCTAACGCCGTAACCAGCCTGCAGCTGGTTGCTCAGACGGGAGCCAGCTGCCACCGCGCCACTGATGCCGCCGGGCGTGACCCCATCAACCATCTCGAAGTCGATTGTGATCGGTGCCACGACGGCATCGGGTGTTGCATCCATCGACCCCACATCAGGCATGGCATCTGCCAATGCACTTCCATCGCTTGGCAAAGCCCCATCAACACTGCCATCAGATTGCGCACCATCGCGGGGCAAGCCGGCATCAAGGGGAAGTTGGCATCGGCACCGCCCGAGGTGTTGGCGTCCAAGGGACCTAGTTGATTGCTTGTGTCTTCTCCACAGGCGCAGAGCGCGAAAAGGGCAAGGCACGAAAGTTTAGGCAGGAAGGGACGGGCGCACAACAGGTGTTTCATGGGCGCGCACTATAACACCGCTTATGTTTCGCACCCAAGTGACGGCACCTGCTGCGTGCCTAGGCCTGTTGCGAGAGTTCGCGTTGTGCTTGCGTCCAGTGCTGCAACTGACGTCCCTGTGGCCTGCCTTCGCCCTCGTAGATCTCGTACGCGCGGCGGGCGACGTCGTCCGCGGAAGCAGCAGCTCCAACGCTATGTGCGTACGGCACCTCGTTCGTGTTCTGTTCGATTCGGGGTCGTAGAAAAACGAAACCACAGCGTTTGGCCATACTCGCAGCGTCCGCCTCGGCAAAGCCGGTGTCAAATAACCAGCGGCGCGGCACCACCCAAGTCGTCGACGCGCGGCCGGTGCAAGGCAATCGCCCCCGTCACAGCACGCCTTCCATGCGCTGATAGCTGGCTTCCATTCCTTGGTCCATGCCTGTGGCCAACATGGCGGTGCGTGCTTCTTCGTTGGGCAAGGTCATCCTCATGGTTAACCGTGTGCCTTCGCCGTGGGGCTCGAAACGCGTTTCCACAACGTTGTCGGGTGTGGGATCTGGCAGGTGCATACGCTCAACGTGAACGATGCGCGAGGATGGCTCTAGCTCGAGGTACTCGCCCGTAAGGTAAAAGCCTTCGCCTTTGCCATTACGCCATTCGTAGCGGATTTTCCCGCCTGGCCACGCTTCGCTGATGCACACAGGCATCGTCCATCCGTCGGGGCCCAAGCACCATTTCTGCAGCAGCTCAGGCTCCGTGTGCGCGCGGAAGACCGCTTCGGGAGGCGCAGAGAAATCGCGCGTCACAACCACGTACCTGTCGCCCTCGGTGATCAAATTCAACTTGCTCATGTTCATTTCCTTTTGTTGGTTTTGCTTTTTT
>JBBSJE010000445.1:0-3898 GCA_038257535.1 Polyangia bacterium | reverse complement strand
TCGTCTTGGGGATTCCGACCGAATCACCATAATCCTGTGCAGACATACCGCTCGCCTTCCAATCGGCGACCACTTTTCCCATCTCAGCCAAACGGCTGGCTTTCGCGAGTGACCTCGGGACCTTTGTTCTTGTGCTTTTTACCATCCCGAATAACTACGACGGCCTCGCGTGGATCGCACTCATGCAGCCCGTAAGGGGTTTACTTAGGTACGTCGACCAACTGCCCGATGCCTATCGTGACCAGCGCTTCGCTGTCGCAATAAAAGTGCGAGATCGACGATTCAAAGCGTCGTAGTTGGCTGATATATTCAGACATCCTCGCATGTGTTCTTAGGTCCGCCACGGCAGGATGTTAGCAAAGCCCTTACCGTTCTCATCATGAAAAAAAGACATCTGTGGCTCGTACTGGTAGTGAGCGTTGGCTGCACCTCGCCAGGGTGCAAAAAGAATTCGTCGAATGGCGGGGTGACGGTTAAGCCAACTAATGAGCTTGCGCCTGCTCTGCCGGTGAAATGGTCGGAGGTGCTCCCCTTGCACCAGCCGCTGGGAACACCCGACGAAGAACTTTCTAAACCGAGGGCTGAGATGTTCGTGCCGGTAGGCGCTTTGGGAGGTGAACCATCCGAAATGCGAACGCCGGTGTCGTGCCTGGAGGCCAGGCAGCTTCGCTCCTCTGGACTCGTCCCCCAGAACGACCTGGATGAAGCGCAGTACGACTACGCGATGGCCGTATGCTCCGCCATTGAGGTGCTGGCGGGCTCCACAGCTGCTTCTAAGTCGTGGGTGAGGGAAGGACTTCCATGGTCCGAGGAGACTTTAAGCCTTCTACCGGCTCAGCTCTTCACCGACATCGGCCCAAGTGAACGGGCTTTGGCGGAATCCGCCGCATCACGTGGGCAAAAGCTCGCAGCACTGATGAAGGGCGCGTCGTTCCAACGAAAGGATCGTCGCCGCGCTGGACCTTTGATGGAGTACCGCAGTGATGAGGCCAATGCCATTGTTGCGATTGAGGAGGCGGCTTGGGCAGACGCTGACAAGGATGGCGTTGATGATCTGTTTCTGATCGTTGAGAATTTCGATGCAGAGATGCGGCATCACCAGAGGACACGACTTTTTGTCGTGTCTCGCGCAGGACCGAGCGAGGCGCTGAAGCTGGTCAAAAACTAAGCACGCAAGCCGAGCGTAAGAACTGTGTCTATCCGGCAAGGGTGCGTGAAGTGGCCCTCCGATTGTGCGTGATGAGGGCGTCGAGCCCGCCCCGATCCGCGCGCGCGGGAATGTGCCAAATCGCTCCCTATGGTGCGTACTCTACAGCCCCGCAATCAGCGAGATTGGGTGCTGATAGGTCAAACAATCAAAAAGTCCCCGTCCTCAACGCACACAACGAACTAGGCTCGGGTAGGTCTTGGTGCCGCTGCCCGGGCCGGCGTTGAAGTCGCCACCCAAGTCGCCACCCCTGAAACGGACGACCCACGCGCTGGAGGGTTGGCCCGCCACCTCGGAAGACGTCCAAAAATCCTCCGCGTAGGGGCCCAGGAAAACGGCTGTGTCTATCGCAGGTGCGCTTTTGGTGAAATCAATAATGGTCACCAGTTCCTTCACACTCGGCAAGCGGAACCCCAGCGTGGCGCAATAGGCTTTGGCTTCGGCCCATGTTCTTCTTTCGGCCATCGCCATCCCACGCGTCCACAATAGTCCTGTTTTGCCGTCAACAACGTCGATTGCGCTAGTGATAAAACGTGGGACTGGATAGCAGCGCAGGGCAGCGCTTCGCACACAACGCACTCGATACGGAACGCTCGCGGGGACGTCGCCGCTAGCATAGGCTTCGAAATTGCTGACGTACCACGCCTCGCCCGCCCGCGCGGAAGACGTCCAAAACGCCGCGTCAGGGGTGTCAGGAAATACCGCATTGTCGAGGCGCGGGTCGAGCTTGGTGAAATCAACCAAAGAATACAATTCAACCATCGTCGGCAGACGCCAGCCACCACCTTTGTCAGCGCAATGTTTGATCGCGTTCGGCTGTGTGAACGTCCCCGCGCTAATGGGTTGCTCCCACACCAGCTTGGTCACGTTGTCTGTCACAAACCCAGCACCTACCGTGTACGAGGCCGGATTTGGCAGCCCCGAAGATGCTGGATTTGGCATAACAAACCCATCGCAGATGCATGCGTGCTTTTGACAACTGCCGCCCGCGCCGCAAAGGCCATTGTTCCCGCACGAAGCTGCGCCTTGATCCACGCACATGTTCAACGGGTCAGGCTGCCCCGCGGGTACTGCGCTGCAGGTCCCTGCGCCATTCAAATCACAGCGTTGACAGCTTCCGCAGCTCGCGCTGCCGCAACATACGCCGTCAACGCAGTTACCTGATGCGCACGCATTGGGCTTCCCCGCCACGCATTGCATGCCATTCGCCAACTTTTGTCGGCAGGCGGTGCCTTCGCAATAGAGGGTACTGAACCCACAGTCTGCATCTTGCGCGCACGAACCTTTGCACATTCCCCCCTCGCCACAAATCAATCCGTTGGGGCAATCGCCAGCCGTGGCATTCACGCACGCGCCCGCGCCATCGCAAAAACTTTGCGGCGTGTACTTTGCGTCCTTGCAGCTTGGCTCGGCGCCGCACGTTGTGGTTTTTGCGGCAAGTTCGCATTCGCCATTCATATCGCAAACGCCGCTGATGCCGCATGGAGGGTCCTTGATACAACGCCCATGCGGTTCCGGCGCATTCGCAGGTACCCGGCTGCATGTGCCTACCTTGCCAGGCAAATTGCAGGCCTGGCACTTGCTATCGCAAGCCGTGTCACAACACACACGGTCCACGCAGTGCCCCGTAAGACAATCGCTATCACGGTCGCATTTATCAAGCGCTGCTGCCGCGTCGGGCGGCTGCCCCATTGATAGAGCATCAGAGTCCAGTAGGGCATCAGAATTCTCAGGCAGCCCCCCATCCCCCGCCCCGTCGCCTCCGGCGCTGCCGCCAGCGTCGATCCGTACGCCCGACCCTTTAAGCTCGGAGCAGGCGACCGTTGCGGTGCAGAGCACAAGCAAGAACAATTTGGATGGGGAAATGGCCATGACTTGTTTTCGGTCCTTCGGTTCAAAAAGTTGCGAAGCAAGTGCCGCCGGCGAGGAGTGGGACGCAGCCGAAGTGAGCAGCAGTCGTTTCGTCCGAAGGTGCTTTAGGGCGGGCAAGCAACCACATCGTGAGGCCGGCACCAGCGAGCACGCCAGCAGCTGCGTAGCCGATCGTCATGCGCGTTCTGCCGCTGTCAAATTGGTCGGCGTAGCTTTCACACTGCGTGCCGCCAAGGATGAGGCCATTGGCCTTGTCACACGCGTTGTCAGGCGCCGCGAAGTCGCTTGCCGCAGATTCCCGCTGCAGATGCCCGTGGATTCCTAAACCCAAAGCCAGCACAGACACGCCCCATGCAGCGTAAGCGCCGATTCGTAAGCCTCGTCCTGAGCTGTGATCAGCTTGCGCTGGCAGCGCGGACGTAGTGGCCGTCGCGTCTTCGTCTACAGGCGATTGTTGCTGAGGGGCTTGTTCCGATAAGGGAGAGTCGGACTCTAAGGTGACTTCGATGGCGACCGATTCTCCCGCGTTTACAGCTCTTTCAATCTGTTTCCGTCGATGGCCAGCCGCTGTCACCGAGATCATGGCCTTACCGGGGACGATGCGCATCGGAATCGCGGAAGGAAGCATCCCCGCCACCTGCTCATTAATTCTCACGACCGCGCCTTAGGGACCGCCAGTGACCGTTACCGTCGCCAGGCGGGAGCGCACTTCGCTCAATGACTGCTCTAGTATCGTGCGTTGTCGCTCGATCCAGGGGTCCGACGAAGCGAGCGCTTCAGCAAGATGCGCATCAGCATCCACCCATCGCTCCAGCGCCT
>JBBSJE010000444.1:0-3918 GCA_038257535.1 Polyangia bacterium | reverse complement strand
GGGTTGCTCAAATAGCGTCGGCGGGGCTGGTTTCTATCCAAGGCCGGGCCGTTCTGAGCAAAGTTGCTGGGCGAAAAATCCGCCTTCCAAAGCAAACCACCGGATGAAAGCGCGTGGGCGTAAAGACCATCCTCGCCAACAGCCACCAAGCCAGGCCCCGCCTCGCCCGCCTCGATTCTTCCTTGAACCTTTTCCCTTGCGGCCTTGCCGCTAGGCAAAACGCTTTTTTCCTGTCGCTTGATGCAACAGCTCCATGAGGATGCGCAGCTCTTCGCGCATGTAGTCCATCTTCCTTGTCAGCCGATCAGTCAACGCCGCAAGCCCACTTACCCTTGACCAGCGCGTACGTTGTCCCCACGCACGTGAGGGTAAATCGGCACGGCACAGCAAGTAGGGAGAATGGGCCGCAAAGCGGCGACTTTGAAGGACTCGTTATCGAACGCAACGAACCTGAAACTTGACGCTTCCACCAACGTGGTACGGTATACCTTCGTATACGTAAACATACCAGTATGAGCTGGAACCAGGCAAGGCAGTGCTGGTCCAAAAGCCGCCGGTGGACCCAAGAAAGACTTCCGAGTTGATGGCCGGGCTTGTTTGCGTGTGGTCGATTATCGTCACCAGTTCCTTCACGCTGGGTAGACGAAAGCCTTGACCGAGAGCCGCGCAGTAGGCAAAAGCTTCTTCTCGCGTCTTCGTGGTAGAAGCGAGCTCGCGTTGCCAGGTTAGCTTCGTCTTCGCATCGTACACTTCGTTGGCTGACATCGTGAAGCGAGACGGCGGATAACACACCGGCTCAGCCGCAACAGCGCTAGGCGCCAGTCCGGTGGCGAAGACAAAGCACAGAGAGGCGCATGCAAACATTTTATTCATCGGCTTCTCCATTTGATCATCGCACGCAGCGCACAGGCAGCTTGTCACTGGTACTGGTGATCTCTAGATCCCCGGCCGCAAAATTGACACTCCATGCTTTCGTCGAATTTCCGGCTACCGGTGTGGAGGTCCAGAATCGAAGGTTGGGAGTGCTGCTGAAGACGCCAGGATCAATGGCGGGCAGCGATCTGCCGGAATCGACGATCGAGTACAACTCCAATAGCGTCGGCAACCTCCACCCTGCCTTTCCTGAGCAGTAGGTGATAGCCTCCGCCTGTGTATAGGTGCTGGCGCTTGTGCCCTTTTCCCAGGTAAGTTTCGTGATTCGGTCGGTGACGGCCCCTGCCACGCTCACGTCGTAGGATGCGGCGTTGGGCAAACCTGAGCTTGCTGAGTTTGGCATGACAAAACCATCGCATGTGCATGCGTAGACTTGGCAGCCGCCATTTTCTCCACACAAACCAGTTTGCCCGCAAGAGGCCGCCCCCTGGTCAACGCACATCTTCTTGGGATCGGGCTGCCCTGCGGCGACGGCGCTGCACGCCCCGTCGCCAGTCAGGTTGCACTGCTGACAACTACCGCAGCTTGAGGAAACACAACAAACGCCATCCACACAGTTTCCGCTTCCGCACTGGTTCGAGGTTTGACATTCAACTCCCAACGCTAGCTTTGGTAAGCATTTGAGATGCTTACAAAAGAACGCGGGCTGACAGTGCTCGTCTCCAGTGCATTCGGTCCGGCACATAGATCCCAAGCATGCATAGTTTCCAGCGCAGGAGGACGAAGCTCCAGTTCCACAGTCATCGCTTCGAGGTCCACAAAGCGGCGGCGCCCCTTCACACACTAGCCCGCTATCACAGCCACCATCTAAGCAGGTACAGCCTAAGGAACCAGGGGTGCAAGGAGGCAAAGTATCGGCACCATGATCGTTGCTGACGTCGGGAGTGACGGACGCGTCCATGGGAAGATTGTCAACGAGCACCAATGGCATTTCGATGGAGGTGCATTTCGGTTCGAGACGAACGTCTACAAGGCTGGTGGCTTCGCCCAGTAGCACCCCGCCTTTTGACGGCGTGGCTGCAAAGAGAAAGCGTTGCCCTTGAACATATTTGGGCACACTTATCTCAAAAGAACTTGTACCGGGGCAACCCAACATGGAAGTGTAGGCCATGGTCGCGCCATCATCGCGCGTGACCTGTAGATTGAGGCCATCGGCTTGAGAGAGGTCGTTGCTACACGAAAACCGCACGAGGATCGTCTTCGGGTTGCATGGGTGCACTTCGCCTCGTGTACAAGCCGCGACTGAGGACAAAAGCGAAAGAACAATCAAAAGTCTCATGGGTCGAACACTCCCTTATGATCGGCAAGCGGTCCGCGGGGGTCGCTATCACGCCCGGCCAAGACCAAAGCCACCACCACCCCAGCGACGACTGCACCGGTCAACGCCCACACCCAGGGCCGCTTGTAGATGGGCGGCGATCCAGGACTCTGCTCGTCAGCCGCTAGATTGAGATCACCCTGAAGGGGAGCGCCAGCGGCCATAGGCGGAGCTAAATCCAGCGACTGCGACAAGGAAGCGGTCTCTGTGTTCTCCTTGTCGAGGCGAATGACAAGTCGCTCATACTGCCCGCCTGCGATGTTCATCGAGCGTAGTACCCGTTTATAACCAGGTTTCGTGACCTCAATATCGACGTTCCCCGCGTTCACCGGCACAGCACCCGCTAGGGGATAGTTACCCACTTCGTGACCGTTGATCGCGACAGTTGCACCATCTGGAGTGCCATTGACTTCGACACGTGCGACCTTCTTCTTCACTTCCTCCAGCGATTGCTTGAGAGTGAATCGGTTCTTGATGATCCACGGATCCTTCGCGGACTTTAGTGCCTCAGAAAGCCGGGCATCGGCTTCGCTCCAACGACCGACCGCCTGCAGGCAAAGCCCCCATTGAGCCGCAGCCCGCGGCGTAGGCGCCAAAGTATAGGCTTCTTTGAACTTTGACAGCGCCTCCGCGTCCTGGCCAGCGCGGCGCCACTCCAACCCTGTAGAGATGAGCTGTTCGGCTGGAGCGGATGGCTTCGACCCGCCTGCTGAGGCGGTCGCATTTGTTGCGAGGAGCAACAAGCAAATTACCAGGCTGCTGATTCCCACGCCGCGCAAGCAGGCATTCCAAAGTGGCTTCGTTACGGCCACCCCGCGATTCTGCCCAGCCGCGCACCCCACCTCACGAACAACGACCGCGCTCCTCATAGAATCGTCTCTTACCTTGAGTCGCAAACGTCAGTTGCAATAATCAATTACAAGAATCGAGCGATTTAACCCAGTCGCTCACAGCTTCAACGCCAAGCTCGTCTACCACTGAACTGCCGATCGACGGCATCCGCACATTCTGCGCCAGTTTACTCATACGAAACAGCATGATTGAAAATTCAAACTCAGGGGCCCCAGGCGTAATGATTTTTCCATCTTCGTAGCTATAATTACCTTTGGAAGGTGCGACGTTGCAGATTCTCATGTCGCTAAGCTTCGTCTGATAGCGGAGATCGATGGACACCTCTGTGACCCCGCCCGGCCGATGACAGTGAGAACAATTGGAATGCAGATATGCGCGGGCCCGAGCTGCCGGCGTAGCCTTCTTGTCGTCCGGAGAAACGAACGACGGCAATTCGGCAAGGTTTCCAAGCGTCTTATCGAGTAAACCGAGATGTTCGAGCGTGCGCAGTTGATTCGCACGGAGGTCTCCTGGATAGACGAAGAGCCCGTTCAATTGAGGAACTTCCAAGCCGAGGACTCGACCGGCCGCTTCCTGGTGGCAGGCTAAACAATTTTCGCGGCTCGGGAAGTCCCAATATACCGTGCCAACGGTACGGGATTCCAACGCGGGGCCGAGCAGCGTCGCATCAGTGCCTTCATCATTCCACCCGTACGTATATCCGGCCCACTTGCCATCGTCGTGCCGGTACATGAAGCGTGTCTCTAGCATCTGACCGTCAATTTCAAAGCTCTTGATAAGAACAGCCCCGATCGGAAACTCCAATTTTCCGCCGG
>JBBSJE010000443.1:0-3931 GCA_038257535.1 Polyangia bacterium | reverse complement strand
GTGATCAACATGGCCCACGGGGAGATGCTGATGCTAGGTGCCTACACCACCTACGCGGTGCAGGTCTTCTTTCAAAACCAGTTTCCGTCCGCATCGGGATTCTATCTTGTGGCGTCGGTGCCCTTGGCGTTTGCCGTAACCGCCGCCCTTGGCTACATGCTTGAGCGCTCTGTCATCCGCTTTCTATATGGACGTCCCCTAGAAACTTTGCTCGCCACCTGGGGCATCAGCCTGATTCTCATTCAGGCTGTTAGGCTGATCTTCGGGGCGCAAAATGTGGCCGTGGCCAGCCCGAACTATCTTGCGGGCGGTGTGCAAATCATCGACGGGCTGGTGTTGCCCTGGAGCCGCATCGCCATAGCCGGCTTTGCTTGTTTGGTGACGCTTTCGGTGTGGCTGATTCTGCAAAAAACGTCGCTGGGTTTGCAGGTGCGCGCCATCTCGCAAAACCGCGCCATGGCATCGTGCTTGGGCGTGCGCACGGGGCAAGTTGATTCGCGCATCTTCGCCCTCGGATCGGGCATTGCGGGTTTGGGTGGGGTGGCTTTGTCTCAGCTTGGCAACGTGGGGCCTGAACTAGGCCAAACTTTCATCATCGATTCGTTCATGATCGTGGTGCTAGGGGGCGTAGGTCGCCTGATGGGCACGATTGCCTCGGCCCTAGGGTTGGGCATGTTGAACAAACTCTTAGAGCCCTTTTCCGGCGCCGTGATGGGCAAGATCGTGGTACTGGGCATCATCATCCTGTTCATTCAAAGGCGCCCGCAGGGCATGTTCGCGCTGAAAGGGCGCGTTGAGGCATGACCGCCGCGGCTTTGCACATAAAGAACACACTCATTCGCATTCACGGGCCCAAAGCTTGGACATTTTTGCTTTGCGCCTTCACTGTGGCAATTGCGCTTCCGTTACTTGGATGGCTGCCGGCCCATATGGTGCCTTTGGTGGGCAAGTTCCTTTGCTACGGCATGGTGGCCCTTGCCATGGATTTGGTTTGGGGGTTTGCGGGCATTCTGAGCTTGGGTCACGGTTTGTTCTTCGCGCTGGGCGGCTACGCGATGGGCATGAACTTGATGCGCTCTATGAAAGGCGAAGGGGTGTATCGCAGCGAGCTTCCCGATTTCATGGTGTTTCTGGATTGGAAGACTCTACCCATCACCTGGTACGGTTTTGACAGCTTTCCCTTTGCCGTGTTTATGGCCATGGCGGTGCCAGGAACCTTGGCTTTGATTTTTGGGTTTCTTACCTTTCGCTCGAAGATCAAGGGCGTTTACCTCTCCATTGTCACGCAGGCGCTCACCTACGCCGCCATGCTGCTGTTCTTCCAGAACGCCACAGGTTTTGGTGGCAACAACGGGCTCACCGACTTCAAACGCATCGCGGGATTTTCTTTGCAGGATCCCAACACCAAAGTGGGGCTTTACATCGCTTCGGCCGTGGCGCTCTTGGCCACCTACGTTCTAGCCCGCTACGTGGTGACCAGCCGCCTTGGGCGCGTGCTGGTGGCGGTGCGGGACGCCGAGCTTAAGGCACGCTTTTGTGGTTACGAATCCACCCACTACAAACTCTTTGTGTGGACTTTGTCAGCGTGCATGTGTGGCCTTGCAGGGGCGCTTTACGTTCCCCAAGTGGGCATCATCAACCCCAGCGAGATGCAGCCCTCCAATTCGATCGAAATGGCGATTTGGGTGGCGGTGGGAGGCCGAGGAACCTTGAGCGGGGCCGTGCTAGGCGCGTGGATCGTCAATGGCGGCAAAAGCTGGCTCACCGGCGCCTTTCCCGAAGTGTGGTTGTTTGCGCTGGGCGGATTGTTCGTGCTGGTAACGTTGTTCTTGCCTGGGGGCATTTCAAGCTTGCTTTCGCGGGTTGGCAAGCCATGGCAAAAGCTTCGCGCGGCCAAAGGGCGCAGCCCCACCCCAACAAGCCCTGTTGTCTCACCGGTTTCCCCCGAGGCCAACACATGAAGCCGAAAACGCCCGCGCCCGCACCCAAGGCTTTTCGTCCCCAGCTGATGTTATGGGTGGACGCCGTCAGCGTAAGCTTTGATGGCTTTAAAGCCCTCAACGACCTCACGCTCGAACTTGAGCGCGGCGAGCTTCGCTGCATCATTGGCCCCAACGGCGCCGGCAAAACCACGCTCATGGATGTCATTACTGGAAAAACCCAGCCTGACAGTGGCGGCGTGTTTCTGGAAAGCCCGCTTCACAATCTGACCGAGCTTTCAGAGTGGCAGATCGCGCGCATGGGCGTGGGCAGAAAATTTCAGCGGCCCACCGTGTTTCAGGGCCACAGCGTTGAGGAAAACCTTCAGATCGCGTGTCGGGGCGCCAAGGGCGTGTTTCGCAATTTGTTTTTTAGGCTTTCGACACATCAGCAGTCGCAGGTTGATGAAGCGCTTGTGCGAATTGGCCTGCACGACCAAAGGCACACCCGCGCCGGCTTGCTGGCCCATGGGCACAAGCAGTGGCTGGAAATAGGCATGCTGCTGGTGCAAGATCCCAAGGTGCTGCTGGTTGATGAGCCTGTGGCAGGCATGTCTCACCAAGAGATGGAGCGAACCGCCGAGCTGCTGGTGTCACTTGCGGGTGAGCGCACGGTGGTGGTGGTGGAACACGACATGGAGTTTGTGCGCAGCATCGCCCGCAAGGTAACGGTGCTGCACGAAGGCAGCGTGCTGGCCGAGGGAGCTATGGCCGACATTCAGAAACATCCCCGCGTGATTGAAGTTTATTTGGGAACCTAGGATGCCCATGCTGGCGGTCAATTCCGTGAATCAGTTTTATGGTGAAAGCCACATCCTTTGGGATGTTGACTTAACTTTGACACCCGGCTCCTGCACCTGTCTTATGGGTCGCAATGGCGTAGGCAAAAGCACCTTGCTCAAATCGGTGATGGGGCTTTTGCCCATTCGCTCGGGCCGCATTGTGATGGGAAGCGAAGAGTTGTCGCGCAAGCCCGCCGACGTTCGCGCCAAAGCCGGCATTGGTTATGTGCCGCAGGGTCGCGAGATCTTCGGGCAGCTCAGCGTCGAAGAGAATCTGATGGTGGCCGCAACGGCCATTCGTCGATCCAGTGCGCTGGCCCTGGATCGTGTATTCAGCATCTTCCCCGTTCTCAAGCACATGCGGGCGCGCCGGGGTGGTGATCTGTCGGGCGGGCAACAGCAACAGCTGGCCATAGGCCGGGCGCTCATGCTTGAGCCCAAACTGCTCATCCTTGACGAACCTACAGAAGGCATCTCGCCCAACATCGTCCAGGAAATTGGCGAGGTGCTAAGCAAGCTCAATCGCGACAGCGGCATGACGATCTTGTTCGTTGAGCAAAAGCTGCCGTTCGCCCGTAAGTTCGCGCAGCAATTTGTCATCATGGAACGAGGGCGGGCTGTCTC
Organism: Polyangia bacterium; assembly: GCA_038257535.1. Classification (GTDB taxonomy): domain Bacteria; phylum Myxococcota_A; class Polyangia; order Fen-1088; family Fen-1088; genus JAGTJU01. Next base: position 546 of record JBBSJE010000443.1, on the reverse strand, counting down.
CTCGGGACCCATCGGTGATTTGAGCGAAGACATCATCTCGAAGCATCTTGTGGTTTAAACCTCTGGGGGCTTTGCTCTCGAGTCCCAAGACACCCTTCAGATCGCTTATGCTCCGGCACCTGCATGACAGGCGTCGTGGCTTGGACGGCGGGATGTCCACTCGCGCCGATCTCTGCTGAGCGATCAGCCACGCGTTCGTCGACGCCGCTAACGATCGAGACCATCAAGCGCCCGGCGTGCGTCGCGGCGCACCCGATCGCTCGGATCCCGCAGGGCCTGCTCAAGCAGCGGTCGGACTTGCTCAGGGGGCGCATTCTGCGCAAGTACGTTGAGCGCATGCCGGCGATCATCCGAGTTGCCAGCCGAAGTGGCCAAGTCCAGCAAACGGTTTGATTCTTTCGCAAAGGCGGTGAATAAGTGATTCAAAGGGTGTTTTGGGGAGTGGCGGGCCGGAGAGTCCGCGGGAACAAGCCCTTCAAGCCCTGAAATTGGGGAGGAGCGAGGGGTGAAAAGGCGGCGGAAACGGGCGAAAAGGCAGCTGTTTGG